>JAUIEM010000020.1 GCA_030428695.1 bacterium | reverse complement strand
GCCTCCCGCGTCGTCCACACCGACGTGTGGGGCGCCGTGCTGTATGCCAAGGTCCGCCACTACAGCACCAGCGGCACGGGCGACTACGAGATCTGGGCGACCTCGACCCCGGTCAACAACGTGCCCGGCCCGGGCACCGACGACCACGGCGACACCCCGGCCGATGCGACCGAGATCACCCTCGGTGGCGCGCCGACCTCCGGTGTGATCGACAGCGCCGGCGACGTCGACTACTTCCACTGGATGGAAGCCGTGATCGCGATCTTCCCCCCGCCTCAGGCGACCTACGTGATCGAGACCTCGGTGGCCGGCAACATGGACACCGTGCTCGAGGTCTACGCCCACGACGGCGTCACCCTGCTCGCGAGCAACGATGACGCCCCCGGCCTCGGCTACGCCTCGCGCGTGACCTGGACCGGCAACGCGGGCAGCATCGGCTCGGTCAAGGTGCGCCACTACAGCTCGACCGGCACCGGCAGCTACACCGTCACGGTCAAGAAGCAGCCCTGATGTCCCGGCTCTTCCTGGCCGCGCTCGCCCTCGCGCTGAGCGCGGCCCTGCTCTACCTCTTCCTCGGACCCTCGGCCACGCCCTCCCGGGCGCGGCCGCCGGCACGTCCGGAGGCTCCGGCGGAAGGTCCGGTGGAACCCGAGCCGGTCGTCCCGCCGGAGGTCGAAGCGCCCCCGCCGGTCGACGGTCCGTCCCCGGCAGCGACGCTGGAGGAACGGCTCGTCGCCGGCGACCACGAGAGCCTGCGGGGCGTGCTCGCGGAGTGGCGCAGCGGGCGCCTGTCCACCGACGAGGAGCGCGCGATCGACGCCGCCCTGGCCGCGCTTCCCCCGGCCGAGCTCGACAAGGCCGCCGGCTACGCCCTGCTCGAGGGCGAGCCCAACGCCGCCCAGGTCCAGGGGCTGTGCAGCCTGCTCGCGACCTCCGGCAGTGAGCAGGCGGTCGGGGTGCTGCTCGAGGCCGCGCGCCGTCACGCGCTCGCGGCCCCCGCCCTGGAGGCGCTGGGCAGCGTGTCCGAGCCCGGCGCCCTGCCGGCGCTGGCGGTCGGCGTCGCGCCGGAGTCCGACCCGGCGTTGCTGCGCGCCCTGCAGAACGCCCTGCGCAACATCGATGCGGCCAAGGCCCGCGAGCTCGAGGCGTCGATCCGGGCGATCCTGGAGCCCTGAGCCGCCTCCGGAGGTTCCCCTATGCGTCCCCTCGTCCTCTGTCTGCTCCTGACCACGATCGCCGCCGCCGACCTGCTGCGCATCTGCGACCGCTTCAGCCCCCACGACCTCGACGGGGACGGCGTGGCGGAGATCACCTCCCTGCGCGTCGAGCTGCCGCCGGCCGAGCTCGACGCCCCGCTGCTGCTCGTCGTCGTCGAGGCGCGCCTGCTCGACGCGAGCGAGCACGAAGACCTGCGGCCGAGCCTGGCGACGTTCTGCGCCGACCTGACCCGCGACGGCTGGCGACCCGCCCTGGTCGCGGCCGAGCTGTACCGGGGGCCGGAGCACCAGGACGGGCGCAGCCTGCTCGCCCTGCGCCGCGTCTTCCAGGAGGTCGACGCCCACGACCCGGACTTCGCCGGCGCGGTGCTGGTCGGCTCCTTCCCCGAGGCCCTGCTGGTGCGCAGCTACAACTGGCGCAAGAAGGGCCGGGTGGTGTGCCGGAAGGGAGCCCCCGACCAGCGCGTGTACACCGACGTCCCCTACCTGCGCACCGTGCCGGAGCCGGTCGCGATGCGCTGCGAGCTCGTGCTCGCCGACCTCGACGGACACTGGGAGGAGCGCTACATCCAGCCCCGGGTGCGGCTGCCGACGCTGGTCAGCGTGTTCCCCGACGGCGTCCCCGCGGGCGGTGGGCCGTGTGAGGACTTCCAGCGCGGGGGGGTCGTGTTCGAGGACCTCTTCTACGTCAACGACGGGCACTTCGACACCCGCGAGCTGCTCGGCGCCGATGGCGAGGTCATCGGCCTCGCCGTCGAGCCCCTCGACGCCTTCGAGAACGCCGAGTGCACGGCCGCGGACAAGGCCCTGGGGAACCCGCTCGCGCGGCCGGACATCGGCGTCTCGCGCATCGACGCGTCCCACGTCGCCCTGCGCGTCCGCGACGACCTGCGCGGTGTCGACGGGGCGGGCCTGCTCGACGACGAGGGCCGGCCCCAGCGCATCGAGCTCGAGGGCGAGGCGCCGCATCCCTTCGAGGTCTGGGAACCCGACCCCGCCCTCGAGCGGCGCCTGTTGCGCGAGTACTTCGCCCGCAACCACGCCTGGCGCAGCGGCGCCTTCCGCGACGCCTTCCGCCCCGCCGCCATCTCCCACGACCTCGGCAACGGCTGGGGCACGGTGCGCGCGGCCCACGCCGCCTGGGCGGAGAGCGCGCAGCCGGAGGCCGACCGCGGCCGGCGCGCCAGCCTGCTCGACTACGTCCGCTGGCTGAAGGAGCCGGCCGCGCTGCGCGACGTCCGCGCTCACAGCGACTGCTACGGCAGCGTCTTCGCCAAGGTCTCCCGCGGGGCCCTGCATGAGGCCTGCGGCGGCCCGGTCTGGGGCTGGTCGCGGAAGGGCAACGCGCTGGTTCCGCAGCTGCACCCGTCCAAGGCGGACTTCCCCCTGTACCGCAGCCTGTGGGAGAACGGCGCGCTGCCGCGCGGCGGCGCCCTGTATCTGCACACCGGCTGCGATGGCGTGTCCCCGGCCGGCGCCCGGACCGAGGCCTACGACGCCCCCGGCTACGGCTTCTGGCAGGGGGCGGAGTGCCTGCTGTTCTACGCCGACGCGCTCGCCCTGCTCGGCCGCGCCAAGGTGTTCTACGACGCCCCGCGCGGCTTCAGCGAGGTGCTCGCGGAGGGCGGGACGATGGGGGACGCCTGGCGGCGCTACTTCGAGCTCGAGGGGGCGGCGCAGTCGGCGCGCCAGGTCGGCGGTGGCATCGGCCGCAAGCGGGCCTACTTCTGGAGCGTGGTCGGGGACTGGACCCTGCGGCTGGTCGAGCCGGAAGACCGCTAGCGGAACAGGTTGCTGACGATGTGCCCGGCGATCGCCGGGTTCTCCTTGAGCCGGCGCGTCGCGTAGGCGTACCAGTCCTTGCCGTAGGGGATGTAGACCCGCAGGGCGTGGCCCCGCCCGATCAGCTCGCGGCGCAGCTTCTCGGCAACCCCGAGCAGCATCTGGAACTCGTAGGCCTCGCGCGGCAGGCCCCGGGCCTTGATCTCGGCCTCGGCCTGGGCGACCAGGTAGGGGTCGTGGGTGGCGATGCCGACGAACCAGCCGTGGTCGAACATCGCGCGCAGGTGGCGCAGGAACTGCTCGCGCACCTTCTCGTAGTCCTGGAAGGCGACCTCTGCGGGCTCGATGTAGATGCCCTTGCACAGCCGGGTCGAGGGCTTCAGCTCTGCGTGCCGCTCGATGTCCTCGCCGGTGCGCCGCATGTAGGCCTGCAGCACGATGCCGACGTTGGGGTGGTCGGGCTGTAGCCGTCGGTAGGTCTCGAGGGTCGCCTCGGTGCAGGAGCTGTCCTCCATGTCGATCTGCACGAAGGTCTCGCCCGCGTGGCGCAGGATCTCGCGCATCACCTCGACGCAGTGGTCGGCGTCGAGCTTGAGCCCGAACTGGGTCAGCTTGACCGACAGGCTGGCGTCGAGCTTCTCCCGGGCGATCGCGTCGAGGGCGTCGATCGCTTCCTGCTTGAACGGGGGCACGTCCTCGAGCTTCTCGAGGTTCTCGCCGAGGACATCGAAGGTGACGCAGGCCCCCTCGGTCTGCAGCTTGCGGACCGTCTTCACCGCCTCGTCGAGCGTCCAGCCCGCGATGTAGCGGCGCGCGAAGCGCCAGACCAGGCGCTTGGGTACGAGCGGAAGCGTGACGGCTACGGCGCGGTTGAACAGTCCCATCGCGGACTCCTTTCCCCGGGTGCCCCATCGGACGGTCTGGCCGGGGCGTTGTCAAGGGAACAGGGCGCCGTCGCGGTCCTTCTTCCTCCGCGGCCGCGCTGCGGAGATCCGTCCGCGTCCGGCGGCCCCGCGGCGCCGAAGCTTGAGCACGCGGGAGATTGCGGGTCTAATATCCCGCTCGCAGCGGGGCTGGCGGAGGAAGCATGGGCGGCGCGCACGATTCCCGACGGGCAACGGCCTCGGAGGCAGGGCCTCACCGCGTCGCCATCGCCGGCGTCGGCCTGATGCCGCCGGCGACGCTTCCGCGCAGCCTCGCCCTCCCCGCGGGGCTCGGGGCGGAGCAGGCCGCCTTCCTGTGCCCTGCCGATGTCGGCAAGCGCGAGATCCCTGCCCGCAAGCGCCGGCGCCTCGGGCGCCTGCAGCGCATCGGCCTGGCCGCGGGCCTGGCGGCGGCGCCCGCCGCGCGACCGGCTCCCGAGCGGGTGGCGGTGTGCGTCGGGACCGGCATGGGCGCGGCCCACGAGACGGTCAGCTTCGTCGAGAACATGGTGGCGGAGAAGGAGAAGCATCCGCAGCCGACCCGCTTCATCAACTCCGTGCACAACTCCCTGGCGGCGCAGCTCGCGCAGCTCCTCGACCTGCGCGGCGAGAACCACACCTTCACCCACAACGCGATCTCCTTCGAGCTCGCCCTCGACCACGCCGCCCTGCTGCTCGCGACCGGGCGGGCCGAGGCGGTGCTGTGCTGCGGCGCCGACTCCCTGGTCTCCTACGTCGCCGCGACCGGCCGCCACTTCGACTGGTGGACGGCCGAGGCGCGCGCCCTGCGACCCCTGCGCGAGGCCGCGGGGGCCGGCACCCTGCCCGGCGAGGGGGCCGCGGCCTTCTGGCTGACCCGGCCCGGTGAGGGCCCGGCCTGCCGCGTGCGCGCGGCCGGTCCCCTGCCCGGGCGCTTCAAGGACTTCCCGCAGACCCTGCAGAGGAGCCTGGGGGAAGCGCCGGGCGCGGGCGACTTCCTGCTCCTCGGCGCCAACGGCGACGCGACCCTCGACGCGCGCTACGACCGGGCCCTCGCGGCCCTGCCCGGGGAAGGCTGGGGCTACGGCGTGTACAAGCAGGCCTGCGGGGAGTTCTGCACCGCGACCGGCCTCGCCCTCGGCCACGCCCTCGCCAGCCTCGCCGAGGGCGCGCCCGCGTCGCCGGTCGAAGTGCTGCGCCCGCCGTCCGGGCCGCTCCGCCGGGTCTTTATCGTGCACCTGTCCCGCTCGGCGAACTACAGCGTGCTCGAGGTCGGCCGATGAGCCGCTTCGCCGCCTGCGGCCTCGGCTCCCTGGTGCTGGCGGGGGGACTGGGCCTGGCCGTCGAGCCGCCGCTGTTGAGCGGGCTCTTGCTCGCCCTCGCCGCGCTCAACCTCGGGCTGCTGGTCGCCGGGGTGTGCGCTCCCCGCCTGCGCTGGTTCGGCCCGGTGCTGTGCGCGGGACCGCGCGATGCGGGCACGGTCTACCTGAGCTTCGACGACGGACCCGACCCCGCGACGACCCCGGCGGTGCTCGACGCCCTCGCCCGCCACGGCGCCCGGGCGAGCTTCTTCTGCGTCGGGCGGAAGCTGCGGGAGCACCCGGAGCTCGCCCGCCGGATCGTCGCGGAGGGCCACACCCTCGGCAACCACAGCGAGGCCCACCGCTGGAGCGGCAACTTCTGCCTGCGCGGGGGCTGGCGCCGCGCCCTGTGGCGGGCGCAGGAGAGCGCCCGCCAGGTCTGCGGCGTCACGCCGCGCTGGTTCCGTCCACCCTACGGCCTGCAGAACCCGCACCTGGCCGGCGCCCTGCGCGACCTCGGCCTGCGCTGTGTCGGCTGGGAGTGCGGAGGCTACGACCAAAGCCGGGCGCCAGCGGAGGTCGTCGCGCGGGTGCTGCGGGACCTGCGGCCCGGCAGCGTGGTGCTCCTGCACGACGGCGGCCAGACCCCGGAGGCGGCGGTCGCCGTCGTCGACGGCCTGCTCGCCGGGCTGCAGGAGCGGAAGCTGCGCAGCGTCGGCCTGGACGCGCTGCCCGCCGCCGCCCCCGGCGCCCGCCCCCGGCTGGTCGGGGCGCTCGGCGTGGCGGTGCGCGCGGCGCTGCTCCCGCTCTTCCTGCTCGGCTGGCCCTGCGCCCGCCTGCTGCGCCGCAGCGGGCCCTGGGCCGACCGGCTGCGCTGGCTGGAGGCGCGGCTGACCGGAGCGCTGCTCCTGCCCGGACGGCGCCGGGTGGTGCGGGCCGCGAAGCCGCCCCGGGGCTGCCTGCTGCTGGCGGAACCGCCGGCCGAAAGTGTCGAGGCGCGCCTGCTCGCGCTCGGGGCCCTGCCGGCGGTGCGCTGGACCGGGCCGGGCCGCGGCCGGCTGCCCCTCGAGCGGGCCGCCGTCGAGGCCGCGCTGAAGCGCGGGCGGCGGGTGCTGCTGTGGCCGGAGGGCAAGCTCCCGGACTGGGTGGGGACGCTCGACGCGCCGCGCCAGGGGCTCGCCTTCCGGAACCTCGACCGCGGGCCCTGGGAGCTCGCGCTCTTCCCCTTCGAGGGCGCCCCGAAGGACTTCCCCCAGGCCTGCGCCCGGGCCTGGGAGGAGCCGCCCGGAGCGGGCCGCGAGCGCGCCTTCGGCAGCATTCCCCGGCGCTCGCTCGCGGCCGTCGTCTGTCTCGCCTTCTGCGCCCTCGGCCTGCACATCTTCGCGAGCCGCTACTGCGTCGCGCGGCCCCCGGCCTACGAAGGCACGCGCGCCCTCGCCGCCGAGGAGCCTGTCGAGGACCCGGACGGGCCCCTGCGGCTCGGGCGCAACTGGCGGAGGCAGCGCGGCGGCGTGCACGAGCTCGGCCTGGTCGGCGACCGCTGGTCGCGCGGCTACGCGAACGCGCGCCTGTGCCGCGACCTGCTCGCCAAGCAGGAGGACGTGCTGCTCGCGCTCGCCGCGGAGCACGTCCCGAACCCCCTCGCCTTCTGGCTCCTGCGCACCGCGCTGACGATCAACAACAGCGCCCTCCCGGACTTCCTCAGCGAGGCGGAGAAGATTCACATCCTCGGGCTCGCCGAGGGCAGCGAGGACCGGCATCCGGAGTGGGGGCCGCTCTATCACCGGGTGCTCAACTACCACGCGGCCCACGACATCAGCCACCTGTTGATCGACAACCCGCTGGTCGTGCCGCGCGAGCTGGTCGGCTGCTCGGCCTTCGCCGCCTGGGGCCCGCACACCGCCGACGGCGGCCTGCTGGTCGGGCGCAACTTCGACTTCGAAGGGGGCGAGGTCTTCGACGTCGACAAGGTGATCTTCTACGTCTGGCCGGACGACGGGCTGCCCTTCGTGCACGTCGCCTGGGCCGGTATGGCGGGCGCGGTGACGGGCCTGAACCGGGCCGGGCTGTTCGTCAGCATCAACGCCGGCCGCACCGACGACTTCCGCCGCGTCGGGCGGCCGACGACGATGGTCGTGCGGCAGGTGCTCGAGGAGGCCCGCACGATCGACGAGGCGGTCGCCCTGATCGCGGCCGCCGAGGTCTTCGTCTCCGACAGCTTCCTGCTCGCCTCCGAGGTCGAGGGCCGGGCGGTGGTGGTCGAGAAGTCGCCGGCGCGCTGGGCGGTGCGCGAGGCGGAGGACGGCCTGCTGCTGCAGACCAACCACTACCTGACCGACGCCTTCGCCGCGGACGCGACCAACGCCGAGCACCTCGCGCGGGCGACGACCGGCAGCCGCTTCGGCCGCCTCGAGACCCTGCTCGGGCGGATGGGCCCGCTCGACTCCGACTCCTGCCTGGCGATCCTGCGCGACACCGGCGTCGACGACGTCCCCGTCGGGCTGGGCAACCGCGGCTCGATCAACCCGCTGATCGCCTGCCACAGCGTGATCGCCGATCTGCGGGCGGGGCGCCTGTGGGTCTCGAAGGGGCCGCACACGGTCGGTTCCTACGTCGCCGTCGACGTCTACGCGAGCCTCGACGCCGGTCCGGAGGAGGCGCTGCGGCGCGCGCCCTCCACCGACGAGGGCAAGCTCGCCGACCACGCGGTGCTCGCCGCCTATCCGCGCTTCCTGCAGTGGAAGGAGGGGCTGCGCGTCGCGCGCAGGGCGCTGGAGGAGGGGGACGTGATCAAAGCGCGCAAGGTCGCCAACGTGCTCGAAGCCCTGAACCCGAACGCCTACCAGAACGCCCTGATCGCGGCCCAGATCCAGGTCCTGCTCGGCCAGGACCTGCGCGCGGGCGCCTTCTTCACCCTCGCCCTGCGCCGCAAGCCGCCCTTCGCCCGCACCCGGGAGGCGATCGAGGCGGCGAAGAGCGCCTGCGCGGAGCGCTTCCACGCGCGGAAGCAGGAGTAAGGAGCGCGGGCGGGCCACGGAACCCGATGGCGCACGTGGCGGGCGGGGGTAAACCCCGCCCCTACCTTGGATTCCGACGCACACCACGGGTGATCTCGGACGTGCGGCATGCGAGCCATTCCTCGCTTGGGCTGATGATCTTATCCGAATGTAGGGGAGGGGTTTACCCCCTCCCGCGAAGCGGGAGAAGGCGTACGTGCCTGGACTCGTGAGACGGCAGCTTCGCCACAATCAATGGCGCAGCTGACTAGCCCGAGCCCAACAGCCAGGACATCCACCAGAGCAGGCCAGCGGCGAGCGTCACGCTCAGGGCGATGCCCGGCAGCGGAGAGAGCCTCTGCAGCCACACCGAGGCGCGGGTGCGCAGCTCGAAAACCCACTCCTCGAGCCGCGCGACACCCGGCCGCCGGCGCCGCGTGTCGCGGCCGAGCTTGAGCGCGCGCAGCACCGCCGGCAGCTCACGGCGCAGGGTCGGCAGGGACAGCCGCTCGTCCGGGTCGGGGTGGACCAGGCGCAGGAAGAAGCGGTCGGTGCTCTGCGGAACCTCGGGCCGCAGGTGGCGGATGCGCTGGGGCCCGCGCGGCAGCTCGCCGGTCAGCAGCTCGAACAGGCACACCCCGAGGGCGTAGACGTCGGTCGCGAAGGAGGCCGGGGCGTCGGGCATCTCCGGCGCCATGTAGTCGAAGGTGCCGCCCGCGGCGCGGCTGAGCAGGCTGGCGTCGAGGTCGTCCTCCCGCGCGTGGCGGGCCATGCCGAAGTCGATCAGCGAGACCGCCGGGCCGGCGCGGGTGAAGGCGACGAGGAAGTGCTCGGGCTTGAGGTCGCCGTGGACCACGCCGGCCGCGTGGCAGGCGCCGACCAGGTCGACCATGCGGGCGAAGATCTCCCCCGCCTGACGCCCCTGGTCGCCCTCCTCGTTCAGCACGCGGCGCAGGCTGACGCCCCGCACCAGCTCGAAGACCAGGAAGGGGGGGTCGGCCTCGCTGCCGTCCTCGAGCAGCGCCGGGATCGCGCAGCGCGCGGGCAACGTCGCGCCGGCGAGCTGGCGCGCGATCTCCGCCTCGGAGCGCAGGGCCGGACGCGCGGCGGCGCCGAGGGCGAGCTTGAGCGCGACCTCCGCCTCGCCCCGGCGCGCCCTCCAGACCTCGCCGAAGCCCCCCCGGCCGAGCGCCTCGAGCAGCTCGTGGCCGGCGATGACCTCGCCTGCGGTGAAGGGGGAAGCGGCCCGCAGCGCGAGCTCGTCGAGGCTGGACAGGTCGGTCGGCTCGCGTCCGCCGTCGGCGACCGGGCGGCGGTGCTTCTCGGCCTGGGTGAAGGCGATCATCCGCCGCGCGGCCGCCGCGTTCGCCGGGCGCTGCGCGGCGAGGGGGTGGGTCAGGCGGGCGATCGCGACGTCCCAGCGCGGCGGCAGCTCGGGGCGCAGCTTCGACAGCCGGCGGCCCGGATGCGGCGCGACGCCGGCGAGCAGCTCGTGCAGCAGGACGCCGAAGGCGAACAGGTCGGTGCGGCCGTCGACCTCCTCGCCGCGGCGTTGCTCCGGGGCCATGTAGGCCAGGGTGCCGGCGGCCTCGAGCTGGCGGGTCGCGAGGGAGAGCGACAGGTACACCTCCTCCATCAGCTTCGCGGTCGCGCGGCCGAGGCCGAGGTCGACGATCTTCGCGCGGCCGTCCGGGGTGACGATCACGTTCTCGGGCTTGAGGTCGAGGTGCACCAGCCCGGCTGCGTGGATCGCGCTCAGGCCGGCGAGGATCTGGTCGGCGAGCAGCACCGCCTGGGCACCGTCGATGGTGCCGGTGCACAGGGCGCGCAGGGGCTGGCCCTCGACCAGCTCGAGGGCGAGGTAGGGCACCGCGGCCTCGAGCTCCGCCCGGTAGCAGCGCGCGACGGCGGGGTGGTCGACCCGCGCCAGGAAGACGCCCTCCCGGCGCAGGTGGCGCAGCAGGCCGGGCCGCGTGGGAATCTTCAGCGCGCGCTCGCGGCCGAGGGGATCGAGCGCTCCCCAGACCTCGCCCATCGCCCCCCGGCCGAGGCGCGCGGCCAGGCGGAAGGGCCCGAGCAGCTCCCCCTCGGCGAGCCGGATGCGGGCGGCGCGCGGTTCCTCCGGCCGGTTGCGCTGGCGGGGATCGCACAGCACGCGGGCCCACAGGCAGGCGACGTCACCGACCTCGTCCGGGGCGACGAGCGCGTCGAACACCCCGCAGGCCTCCGCATCCGCGCGGCTGCGGGCCGTCGCCAGGCGGCGCCGGCGGAGGTCGGCCGCTTCCGGCAGCGCGCCCGCGGGGAGGACGAGGGGGCCGCCGCGGGCGGCGATGCGGTGGGTCGCGCAGAGCGCCCAGGCCAGGGCCTCCGGCCCCGCCGCCTCGGGCAGGCCCGCGATCCAGGGCCGGGGCAGCGCGGCCCAGGCCTCGAGCTCGGCGGCTTCCGGGGGCGCGGCGGCGAACACCGCGGCGCCGGTCACGACCACCGCCTCGACGGCCGGGCTCGAGGCCAGCAGCCCGAGCAGCGCGGTGCGCTCGCCGGAGCTGCGGGCCTCGAGGGCGGCGAGGTCGACGGTGGCGATGCGGGTCTCGGGCAGGGTCGGTAGCGGGTGCGGCATCGGCGTCTCCTCCGGGGGTCCGGAGGCGCTTTCCGCAAATCGTGCGCCGGTATTCTGCATCCCTTACCAGACCGTGTCCTGGTCCTCCACGATCGCGACCAGCTCCTCGACCTGGACGGTCTCGCCCGCCAGCCGCACGGCGCCGGACACCGTGCCGAGGGCCTGGGCGAAGTCGCTGCGCACGAGGACCAGGTCGCGCTGCTCGTCGCGGACCAGGCGGGTGCGGAAGTCGAGGTCGACGCGGCCGTCCTCGGAGCGCAGCTGCCAGCGGGGCCCCGCCTCCTCCTTGCGGCGCCAGAAGCCGACCCGGGGCAGGGGATGCAGCCGGCCGTCCAGCCACAGCCCGTTCTCGTTGCTGCGCCGCCCCTGGTTGAAGCCCTCGACGAGGTTGATGCCGAGCCGCCGCCCGTCGGCCAGGCGCCCGAGCACCAGCGCCCAGCGCCAGCGGGTGTGGCGGTCGAGCAGGCCGGAGCTGTAGTCCATGCCGGCGACGCAGGACTCGAGCGGGAGCTCCGCGCCGGCGCAGGTCAGGCTGCCGGACACCCGCAGCCCCGCACGCTTGAGGGTGAAGTTGACCAGCCCGTCGTCCCGGGCCGGGGCGACCACGCTGAGCCCCTCGGCGCCTTCGACATCGATGGCGAGCGCCGCGCGCAGCGGCTCGCGCCAGCCGGCCTGGGCCTCGAGCCGGTAGGCAGCCCCGGCGTGGCGGCGCACATCGAGCCGCAGGCCGGGATGGAGGAAGCGCGCCTCGAGGCCGATGCCCGGCCGGTCTCCGACCCGCGCGCTGGCGGGCAGGCTCAGGGCCCGGCGCTCGGTGAGGAAGCGGCCGGTGTCGAGGTCGGCGCAGTACGCGAAGCCGTGCCCGGCGTAGCCGAGGTCGACGATGCCGAAGGCCGCGAGCCGATCGCGGGAGGCGACCGCGGCGAACTGCCAGCGCTTGTGCTTGAGACCCCGCAGCCAGGGCGAGACCGCGAAGGGCCCCGCCAGGCCGGAGTAGTCGATCAGGTCGGGCTCGCCCCGGTAGGTGCCGAAGCGCGGGATGCCGTCGCTGTCGACCACCCCGCTGGGGGCGAGCGGCAGGGTCTCGGACTGAGCCTCCGTCGAGCGCGTCATTCTGCATCCTTTCGTGCGTACTCAGCGAGGGAGATCAGGGCCAGGGAGGTCGCGATCAGCGGGTCGTCCTCGCGCATCGCTCCGTGCTCGTTCGCCCAGCTGCCGTCGGCGCGCTGGGCGGTCAGGATCTTCTCCCGCAGCACCGGCAGGAGCGTGTCCGCCAGGGCCCGCGCCCGGGGGCTGTCCGGCCAGGCGCCGAGGGCCTTGCTGAGCTGGGCGCCGTAGTAGTACCACAGGGCGTGCTCCCAGACCTCCGGCCCGTCCGGCGCGATACCGGGGACCGGGAAGGCCGCACCCCAGGTCTCGAGCCAGCCGAGGCCGGCGGCGACCCGCGGATCGTCCGCGGGCAGGCCGAAGGCCGCGAGCATGCGCAGGCCGTCGCAGGTCGCCGAGCCGTAGCGCAGCGCGACGCCGTCCGTGGCGCCCGCCTTGTTCGACGGGTCGGCGGCCTCGGGGGTGAAGGCGAAGCCGCCGTCGGCGTGCTGCATGCGCCCGGCCCAGAGCAGCGCCCGGCGCCGCACCTCGCCGCTGTCGGGCGGGGCCGCCTCGAGGATCGCCGCCGTCAGGGAGATGTTGCTGCCGCTCGTGCGCCTTCCGGGGGCGCCGCCGATGAAGTCCCAGCCGCCGTAGTCCGGATCGTCCTCCGTCCAGCCCTGCCGCTCGCTGAGCTGCGCCGCGTGCAGGTGGGCGCGCAGGGCCGCGGCCAGGCTGTCCTCGACCGCCACGCCGAGGCGCGCGAGGCCGCTCAGGGTGTGCGCGGTCGCGTAGTACGGGTAGTCACGGCTGCCGTCCGGGGCGACGACCAGCCCTTCCTCCGCCGCCCGCGCGAGCAGGAAGCCCCGCGCCCGCTCGACGGCGGCGCGGACCGCCAGCCCGAGGGAGTCCTCGCCGAGCGCGAGGTGCCCGCAGGCGTAGACGATCAGCCCGGTCAGGCCCGGCCCGGCCCGGAGGTTCCCATACACCTCCGAGTGCCAGCCGCCGTCCTCGGCCTGCTGCTCGAGCAGGAAGCGCAGCCCGGCCCGCTCCGCCTCACCGAGCTGGGCGCAGGCGGTGGCGCAGAGGACCAGCGTGACGAGCAGGGGAGACCCCGGCGGACGGAGCAGCCCTGCACCCGGTGCGCGCAAGGGTCTACAGGTTGGAGATCGGCAGGTAGCGGTACGGCGCCTGCAGGACGAGCATCGCGCAGGCGGTGCAGAAGGTGCGGCTGGTGATGCAGTGGTGTCCCTGCCAGCTGCCGTCGCGGTTCTGGACCTTGATCAGCTTGTCGCGCACGGTGCCGAACCAGGTCTGCCACTCGTCGCCGCCGCGGTTGAGCATCACCTCGGTGATCAGGTGGAAGCTGAGGAACTCCTCGCCGCCGGCCTGGGTGAAGGGCGTGTCGTCGCCGGACACCAGCTCGAGGATGCTGCGATAGGCGCGCTGAGCGATCGCGGTGTCGCCCTGCCCCATCTCGTACAGCACGCGCACGCCGGTCGAGTTTTTGTACAGGTCGTGCATCCAGTGGTTCTGCTGGGTGCCGAGCTGCGCGATCAGGTGGTCCGCCGTGCGGTCGGCCGAGGCGCTGATGTTGACGCCGGTCGTGAAGGCGCCGCGCAGGCTGACCCAGCCCATCACGGTGCCGAGCATCGGGGCCCAGGAGGTGTTGCCCCACGCGCCGTCGCTGCCCTGCGCGCGGATGACGACCTGCACGACCTCGTCGAGGGCGTTCTGTGCCTCTTCGCTGCTCGACCCCGCGTAGCCGGCGATCTGGCTGAGGAACAGCGCGGCGAAAAAGGAGTGCGCGTGGCGCCCGATCTTGCGCTGCACCTGGGTGTCCTGGCGCGGGTAGATGTCCTGCTTCCCCATGCGCCGGACCTTGCGCAGGATGAAGTCGAGCACGTCGCGCAGCTCTTCGGAGTGGATGCCCTTGTCCGGCGTGTTGCCCGCCGACAGGAGCACCAGCCCGACCACCGACGTGCAGGCGATGTCCGACTCCATGCGCGGGTCCTGGCCGAAGCCGCCGTCGCGGTTCTGGTACTTCAGGAGCCACTCGAGCCCGCGCTCCATGGCGGTCTCGCTGTCTTCGGTGATCTCGACCCAGTCGTCCTGGGCGACGGTGGGGAGCGCGCAGGCCGTGACGAGGAGAAGGGTGCAAAGGCTGCGGAACACGGCGTCCTCCGGGGGGCATTCGACCACTTCTAGCATACCAGACGAGGCGCGGGCGGCCAATCTCATGCCCCTGCCGGCGCCGTCCCCTCCGCGTCAACTTCCGGCTCCTCCTGCTCTTCGGGATCCTCCAGGGGCTCGGTGTCCTCCGGCCCGAGCGGCATCTTCGCGCCGACGATCAGCGCGACCGCGCCGTCGCCCGTCACGTTCGTCGCCGTGCGGAACATGTCGAGGATGCGGTCGACGGCGAGGATGATCCCCAGGCCCTCGAGGGGCAGCCCGACCGCGTTGAGCACGAGCACCAGGGTGATCAGCCCGGCGCCCGGGATCCCGGCCGCGCCGATCGCCGCGAGGTTGGCGGTCAGAAAGACGATCACCTGCTCGCCGATGCTGAGGTCGATGCCGTAGGCCTGGGCGACGAACATCGCCGCCATCGCCTCGTACAGCGCCGTCCCGTCCATGTTGACCGTCGCGCCGAGGGGCAGCACGAAGTCGGTGACCCGCTTCGGCACCTTGAGGTTCTTCTCGAGGCAGCGCATCGTCACCGGCAGGGTCGCGCTCGAGCTCGCGGTCGAGAAGGCGAACAGCATCGCCTCCTTGATGCCTGCGAAGAAGCGCAGCGGGCTCTCGCCGCCGGCGACGCGGATCAACAGCGGGTAGACGACGAAGGTCTGCAGGCCGAGCCCGGCGACGACCGCGATGCAGTACCACAGGAGGCTCTGCAGCACGCCGACCCCGGCGTCGGCGACCGCCTTGGTGATCAGCGCGAAGACGCCGATCGGCGTCACCTTGAGGATCACGTTGACGATCACGATCATCGCGTCGCTGACCGCGTCGAGCAGCTCGAGGACGGGCTTGCGCTTGTGCAGCCGCATCAGCGCGAGGCCGAGGATGATCGCGAAGATCACCGTCGGCATGATGTCGCCGGCCGCCATCGCCCCGAGGGGGTTGCTCGGGATGAAGCGGTGGACCATCTCGATCATGCTGCTCGGCTTGCTTCCCCCTGAGGACTTCGAGCCGGCCGGCGCGACCAGCGTTCCGCTGCCGTCCTTGTCGACGAACAGCAGCAGGCCCTCGCTGCGCTTGCCGCCACCGACCGTGACCGTGTGGTCCTCCTTGCCGCCGTCGGAGAACACGACGCGGTAGCGCAGCGTGATCGGTTCCTCCCCCTTGACCAGCTCCTTGTCGATCTTCAGGGGCCCGTCGCCGAGGGCGTGGCGCTCGAAGTTGCCGTCGTTGTCGAGGTCGTGCTCGTAGGCGACGACGACGTTCGAGCTCGAGGCGAGGTCGGCGCCCTTGCCCGGCTCGATCAGGTTGGCGAGGCCGAGGCCGATCACGACCGCGAGCGCCGTGGTCAGGAAGTAGTAGCCGATGGTCCGCGCGCCGAGCTTGCCGACGCCGCCGCTGCCCAGGCCGGCGACGGCGACGACGATCGAGCAGAAGATCAGCGGCATCACGACCATCTTGAGGAAGCTGACGAAGATCTTCCCGACGTGGCCGATCCACGCGATGCTCTCGCCGAAGAGGGCGCCGGCGACGACGCCGAGCACCAGGGCGAGCAGGATCTGCCAGTGCAGGGTCAGGTACCACGGGGACTTCTTGGCTGCGGGCTCGGACACGGCGGCGCCTCCAGGGGAAACATGCGGGGAAGCTCCGAGTGTAGCGCTCGCGGCGGGGGGGCGCGAGCCAAAAGGGGCGCCGCCGACGGCTTGCATCCGGTCACAAGTTTCTCGAGACTGGATGCACACTCCGAGAGCGGGAGATTCCGATGATCGAGCTGACGGTCAACGGCGAGCCGCGGCGCGTAGAGGTGCGCCCGGACACGCCCCTTCTGTGGGTGCTGCGCGAGCAGCTGGGACTGACGGGCACCAAGTTCGGCTGCGGCATGGCCCAGTGCGGGGCCTGCACCGTGCACGTCGACGGCCAGGCCATCCGCTCCTGCGTCACGCCGGTCGCGCGGGCCGCGGGGCGGAAGGTGACGACCATCGAGGGCCTGGCATCCCCGGAAGGCCAGGCCCTGCAGAAGTGCTGGGTCGGGATCGAGGTGCCCCAGTGCGGGTATTGCCAGTCCGGGCAGATCATGGCGGCGGAGATGCTGCTGCGCGAGACGCCGCAGCCGAGCGACCGCGACATCGACTGCGCGATGGCGGGGAACATCTGCCGCTGCGGCACCTACCAGCGCGTGCGCCAGGCGATCCACCTGGCGGCGCAGAACCTGGCGGAGGGGGAATGATGGGAACCCTCGCCAACCTGAGCCGTCGCCTGGGCCGTCGTGAATTCCTGCGCGGCTCCCTGCTCGCCGGGGGCGGCCTGCTGCTCGGCATCGTCCTGCCCGGGGCCGAGCGCGAAGCCCTCGCCGAGGGCGCGGAGAGCTTCGTCCCCAACGCCTTCCTGCGCATCGACAAGGACGGCACGGTCACGGTGCTCGCGAACCACTCGGAGATGGGGCAGGGCGTGTACACCTCGCTGCCGATGCTGATCGCCGAAGAGCTCGACGCCGACTGGTCGAAGGTGACGGTGGAAGCCGCGCCGGTCGATCCGGTCTACAACCACGTCGGCTTCGGCATGCAGGCGACCGGCGGCAGCACGAGCACCTGGACCGAGTGGCAGCGCTTCCGCCACGCCGGCGCGACCGCCCGGGCGATGCTGCTGACGGCCGGCGCCGCGGCCTGGAGCGTGCCGGAGGGGCTGTGCCGCACCGAGAACGGAGCGGTCCACCACGGCGACGGCGCGATCCCCTATGGGGACCTGGTCGAGGCGGCCGCCGCCCTGCCGGTGCCCGAGGACGTCACGCTCAAGAGCCCCGCCGACTTCAAGCTGATCGGGAAGTCGACGCCGCGCCTCGACACGCCGGCGAAGACCGACGGCTCGGCGATCTTCGGCATCGACGTGCAGCGCGAGGGGATGCTGGTCGCCTTGGTCGCCCGCTCCCCGGTGTTCGGCGGCAAGCTGCGCGGCTTCGACGCGACGAAGGCGCAGGCGATCGACGGTGTGCGCCACGTCATCGAGATCCCCTCCGGCGTCGCGGTGATCGCCGACGGCTTCTGGCCCGCCAAGCTCGGCCGCGAGGCCCTGGACTGCGATTGGGAGCTCGGGGCCCTCGCCGGCCTGGACAGCGACACCCAGCGCGAGCAGTTCGCCGGCCTGGCCGCCGCGGGCGGCGTCGCGGCCCGGGACGACGGCGACGCCGTCCAGGCGCTGAGCGATGCCGCGCAGACCCTCGAGGCGGTCTACGAGCTGCCCTACCTCTCCCACTCGCCGATGGAGCCGCTGAACTGCGTCGCCGACGTGCGCGAGGACGCCTGCGAGGTCTGGGTCGGCACCCAGTTCCAGACCCTCGACGCCGGCGCGGCGGCCCAGGAGGCGGGGCTCGACCCCTCTCGGGTCACCCTGCACACCACCTTCCTCGGCGGCGGCTTCGGGCGCCGCGCGGTCCTCGACAGCCACTTCGTGCGCGAAGCGGTGCAGTGCTCGAAGGCGGTCGGGAGGCCGGTCAAGGTGATCTGGACGCGCGAGGACGACATCCACGGCGGCTACTACCGGCCGCGGGCCTACCACACCCTCAAGGCCGGCCTCGACGCCGAGGGTCTGCCGAGCGCCTGGCACCAGCGCGTGGTCGTCCAGTCCTTCGCCGCCGGCACCAGCTTCGAGGGGGCCTTCATCCAGAACGGCATCGACCACCTCGCCGTCGAGGGCGCCGCCGACACCCGCTACACGATCCCGAACCTGCGCGTCGAGTGGTGCGCCGCCCCGCTCGGCGTGCCCTGCCTG
The DNA here is from genome assembly GCA_030428695.1 of bacterium. The sequence continues at coordinate 23,352 of JAUIEM010000020.1, read as the reverse complement.
TGGTGGCGCTCGGTCGGCCATTCCCACACCTCCTTCGTCGTCGAGAGCTTCCTCGATGAGCTCGCCCACGCGGCGGGCAGGGACCCGCTCGACTACCGGCGCGCCCTGCTCGGCGAGCACTACCGGCTGCGCGGGGTGCTCGAGCTCGCGGCCGAGAAGGCGGGCTGGGGCACGCCCCTGCCCGAGGGCCGGGCGCGCGGGCTGGCGGTGCACGAGTCCTTCAAGAGCTTCGTCGCCCACGTCGTCGAGGTCTCCCTCGACGCGCGCGGCCATGTGCGGGTGCACCGGGTGGTGTGCGCGATCGACTGCGGGCCCGTGGTCAACCCGGACACGATCGAGGCCCAGATGCAGGGCTGCATCGTGTTCGGCCTCAGCGCCGCCCTGTACGGCGAGATCAGCTTCAAGGACGGCCGGGTGCAGCAGCGCAACTTCCATGACTACAAGATGTTGCGCATCCACGAGATGCCGGTCGTCGAGGTCCACGTCGTCGACAGCACCGACGAGATGGGAGGCGTCGGCGAGCCCGGCGTCCCGCCGGTGGCCCCGGCCCTCGGCAACGCCTTGTTCGCCCTGACCGGGAAGCGCGTCCGGCGCCTCCCCCTGCGCGCGGAGGATCTGCGTTGAGTCTCCGAGGAAGTCTCGCCGCCCTGTGCGTCCTCGCCCTGGGCTGGGTCGGCTGCACTCCCGCCGCGCCCGACGATCCGCCCCCGGACAACGCCGCCCGCTCGAAGGCGGCCTTCGCCCGCGCCTACCCGGTGTTCATGCACCCCCGCTGCATGAACTGCCATCCGGCTGGCGACACGCCCCTGCAGGGGGACGCCAGCCTGCCCCACGCCCAGAACGTGCAGCGCGGTCCGGACGGGCACGGGCTGTACGCGATGAAGTGCAACGCCTGCCATCAGGACGCGAACCTGTCCGGCCTGAACATGCCGCCGGGCAGCCCCGTCTGGCACCTGCCGCCGCCGGACATGAAGATGGTGTTCGAGGGCCTGAGCCCGCGCGCGCTGGCCGAGCAGCTCAAGGACCCGGCGCGCAACGGCGGCAAGTCGCTCGACGAGATGCTCCACCACGTCGGCCACGACGCCCTGGTGCTGTGGGGCTGGGACCCGGGCGAGGGGCGCAGCACGCCGCCGCTCAGCCACGAGGACTTCGTCGCCGCCCTGACCGAGTGGATCGAGACCGGGGCGGTCGTGCCGGACTGATCCCGGTGAATCAACCGGGCTGATCAACGCAGCCCCTCGACCAGCCGCTCGAGATGCTCCCAGTCGAAAGCCGGGCCGGGGTCGACCTTCGCGCCGCTGATGTGCCAGTGGGCGAGCAGGCCCTCCCAGCCGGCGCGTTCTTCTTCCTCCAACAAGCCCATCCGTACCCCGGCCTCGTCCCTCGGCACCGTGACCGGGATGCCGAGCACCCGCTCGAGGCTGAGGGCGAGGTGGGCGAGGGCCCGGTACTGCTCCGCGGTGAAGTCGTACTGCCGGTACTCCCGGCCGTGGATCGCGCCGACGATCGGCGCGGGCCGCCGGGGCCGGGCGAGGAAGCCCGGAGGCAGGCCGGTCGCGCCGAGGGTCGGCAGGGGGTCGAAGACCGGCCCCTGGGCGTCGACCCGGTAGCGCTCCTCGGTGCCCGGGGTCAGGTAGCCGGGATGGGCGATCTCGATGCCGACCGAGGCGTCGTTCGCCGGCCCGGCGTGGCGGGCGCGCTCCTTGAGGTCGAGGGTCTGGTACAGGGTGCCGTCGAGGTCGAGCAGGAAGTGCACGCTCAGCCCGCGCCGGTCGTGGATGATGTGGAAGCAGCGCCGCGCGCTGCCCGCGACGTCGTAGTGCAGGACGAACTGCCGCACCCGGTCGCGCACCGCCGCCAGCGTCCAGTCCTGCGGCGGCCGGCCATCCCGCCCGAGGCTGTAGCGCTGCGGCGTGTCGCAGCCGGCGGCGGGCTTCGTCGGCAGGGTGACGGCGGGGTCGTCCCAGCAGTGGGCGCGGTAGCCGTCGTAGCCACCGGGGTCGGACCAGAGGACGACCGGGGTGCCGGTGTGGAAGAGCTGGCCGGCGACGACGATCTCGTCTCCGCGGCGCTCGAGCCGGGCGCCGGGAGCGGGGTCCGCGGGGGAGGGCGGCGGCGCGGCGCAGCCGACGAGCAGCAGGCAGGCGGTGATGATTCGGAGCACGGGAGCAGCCTCGCGGAAGTACTCGCCGCAGCCTACCCCCTACCCCCGTCAGCCCGCGCGCAGCTCGCGGGTGGTCTGCGCCGCGGCGCGCAGGCGCGCGGATCCCGGACGCGGGGTCGCCGGGGCGAGCAGCCTGGTCAGGCGGCGCAGGGTGTCCTCGCTGACCTGCCGCTGGGGGTGGTCGGGGGGCAGGTGCTCCTCGAGCAGGGCGGTGCCCCGGCAGACCAGGGCGTAGGCCTGGCAGGGGCGGCCCAGGCGGACCTTGCGCACCGCGAGGTTGTGCAGGGCGATGCCGCGGGCGATCGGGTTCGCCGGCAGGTGGCGGAGCAGTTTTTCCATCGTGTCTCCCCGGGGAGGGCTCCCGTCCATCAGTGCCCCGGAGCGGAGAAATCTGACAGCGCGGGGAGAGTTTTTTCCAGCGGTATGCGTCGGCGCGGGGTGCGCGCGGCTCAGAACCAGCGCCCGCGGTTGAAGGGCCGCAGGTAGAGGTTCTTGTCCTGGCGTACGCGGCGCCGGGGACGCGTCTTCCGTCCGCGCGCGGGAGCGGGGGGCGGGACCGTCGGGACGGGCGCGGGAGGCTCCCTGTCGAGCGCGGCGCGCCGGCGCCCGACCTCCTCCAGAACCTCCGGGAGATCCGTCGCCAGCCGGCCGAAGGCCCAGCCGACCAGGACGACGCAGGGCGCGAGCCCCCAGACGCGCGGCAGATGCACGAAGGAGGCGGCGACCAGCAGCGCGCCACCTGGCTGGGGAGATCCGCGGGTCGCGCGGCCCGTATGCATCCACCGGCTCAGAAGAAGCAGGACAGCCGCCGCTCCGGCTCGACCTGCCGCTGCCCGGCGGGGTCGAAGTACTCGACCGCGTCCTTCGCGGAGATCGTCCCGCCGTCGTGGAGCGTCTCCATCAGGTGGTCGTACCAGTCGAGCAGCAGCTCAACGAGCTGGAAGTGCTGCGGGGCCCGCTGGGCGAACGCGGGGAGCCCGGCCCGGGCGCGGGCGTAGACGTCGGTGTTGACGATCCAGCGCGGCCGGTTGCCCACCGCGTCGTCGGCCAGCAGCGCGCAGCGGAAGCCGAGGGCGTGCGAGACGGCGAACCAGTACTCCTTGATCATCACCATGGTCAGCACGACGTTGCCGTAGGCGACCGGTCCGACCTGGGGGCGGGCCCGCTGCGCGTAGGCGATGTTGTGCGCGTGGTCCCGCCAGTTGTCGAGGTAGCCGCCCCAGACCCCGCCGTCGTTGTTGCTCGCCTCCTTGATCATGCGCATCGACACGCCCCAGTGGTAGTCGGTCTCCTGGGCGGTGGCCGAGCGCGCGAGGAAGTCGGTCGAATATAGGAGGAACTGGCCGAAGTCGATCAGGCGCACCTTGTTGTCGAACCGCATCAGGTTCTCGCCGTGGATATCGAGGTGCAGGAGCCCGACCTTGTCGGTCAGGTGGACGTTGACGTTTTTGTGGGCGTAGTCCTCGAGGGACAGGAGGTCCCGGAAGGCGCTGACGACGTCCTGGGTCTGGAGGTTCTCCCACGCGAGGGGCTGGCCCATCTCGAGCAGCAGATACTGGTCGCAGCCGATCATCGCGTAGTCGACGCAGGTCGTGGTCGCGTCCGCCTCCATGAACTTCTTCAGGATGTCCTGCTGCCGCCACTTCAGCTTGGTGCCGCTGACCGCGCCGCGGAACTCCGAGGCCTTGTAGCTGCCGGGGAAGACCTTGACCGCGTAGTCCTTGCCGTCGCTCCCCTTGCCGAGGTAGACGCCGCCGCCCATGCCGCCGCGGCCGAGGATGCGCTCGAGGGTGACGCTGATGCCGGTCTGCTTGAAGTGGATCCGCTGCAGGCTCTTGTACAGGATCCGCGCCCGGGTGACCTTCGGGTCTGTGTAGAGGTGGGGGCCGTCGTCCTCGAACTTCTCGTCGTCGAGGTAGGCGGTGACGACCTCACGGAGCCCTTCGTTCCGGTGGATCGCCTTCATCAGCTCGATGGAGGCGAGCTCTCCGACCCGGCGGTGGAACTTGTCGATCAGCTTCCAGACCTGGGCGGCAAACTCGGCCTGCTGGCGCCGGCCGAACAGCTGCATCTCGATGCGGACCAGGCCCTTGATCAGGTCGGTGAAGCCGTCGTTGTTCTTCAGGAAGTTGTAGAACCTCCCGTCCTCGAACGCCTCGCCCTGCATCTTCCGCTTGCGACTCTTCGTCATCCAACCCTTGTACAGGCTCTCGGCTTGGCTCTTCGACATGATGGCCTCCTTCACCGGCGCAGGCACGCCGGGTGCGCGGGGGGAGAGTGGGTTTTGTGGACGGGATTTCATGAAGCAGGTTTCATGCCAAACCCGCAGACGGCATCCGTGCGTCGGCGCGCGACGTGAGGGCGCACAGCAGCTGTGCGTCGTGCAAGAAATCTGGGCGGTCGGGCTCAGCGACGGCCGCGCAGGCCGTGGACCAGACTCTACCCCGCCGCTACTGGATCCGGCGGCGCCCCGAGCACCCGGTTGTCGATCAGCCGGGTGCTGCCGAGCTTCGCCGCGACCAGCGCGACATCCCCGGCGCGGGCGGGCCCGGCGCGGGGCTCGAGGCTGTCCGGGTCGACGACCGTGTGGTACTCGGGCGCGAGCAGGGGCTCGGCGGACAGGCTGCGCTCGAGCAGGCCGGCGAGCTCCTCTCCGCTCGCGCCGCCCGCGGCGAAGGCGGACTCGGCGGCGAACAGGGCGGCGGAGAGCTGGCGCGCGGCCCGGCGCTGCTCGGCGGAGAGGTAGGCGTTGCGGGAGCTGAGGGCGAGGCCGTCGGGCTCGCGCACGGTCGGGGCGACGGCGAGCTCGACCGGGAAGTCGAGGTCCTCGATCATGCGCCGCAGGATCACGGTCTGCTGGAAGTCCTTGCGGCCGAGCACCAGGACCTCCGGCGCGGCGAGCATCAGCAGCTTGGCGACGACCGTCAGCACGCCGGGGAAGTGCCCCGGCCGGCTGAGGCCGCACAGGTGGTGGGGGAGCTTCTCCTGGACGATGCGGGTCTCGTGGCGCGGCCCGTACATCGCCCCGGTCTCGACCTCGAACAGCGCGTCGACACCGCGCTCGAGGAGCTTCCGCCGGTCGCCCGCGGGGTCCCGGGGGTAGCGCGCGAGGTCCTCGTTCGGCCCGAACTGCAGGGGGTTGACGAAGATGCTGACCAGCACCGTGTCGCCGAGGCCGCGCGCGTGCTCGACCAACGACAGGTGGCCCGCGTGCAGGGCGCCCATCGTCGGGACGAACACCAGCCGCCCGGGGGTGCGGCGGCGGAAGGCCCGCAGCGCCTCTTTGGTGGTCAGCTCTTCCATGATTCCTCCTTCGCGCTCGCCGGCGAGCGCGGCGAGGGGCCGATCGACGACGGGGTCGCGGAGCTCGGGGGCGACGCAGGCGGCGGGCCCGAGGGCGAAGGACCGCTCGCGCACCCGCGGGTGGGGCAGGGTGCAGGCCGTGTCGGCCGAGACGCGCCCGCCGTAGTACAGCAGGTCGAGGTCGAGGGGCCGCGCCCCCCAGCGCTCGTCGCGCACCCGCCCCGCGGCCGCCTCGACGGCGTGCAGCCGGGCGAGCAGCGCGGCGGGGGCCAGGGTGGTGCGCAGGCGCACGGCGGCATTGCGGAACAGGGGCTGCGGGGGGCCGAGCGGCAGGCTCCAGAAGACCGGCGAGCGCGCGACGATCTCGCCGCAGGACGCGAGCGCCGCGATCGCCGTCGAGAAGGTCGCCCGCACGTCGCCGAGGTTGCCCCCGAGGCCGATCACGGCGTCGACCGGGCTCAAGCCGTGGGCTCCTCGCGGGCCGGCGGCTCGTCGGCGCTGCCGGTGACCGGGGCGGCGCCCGGGCTGTCCGCGGCGGCGGCCGCCTTCGGGGCCGCGTCGGGGGTGTCGGTCGACAGCAGCGCCCGCACGTAGCCGAGGGGCCCGGTCAGGGCGTAGCCGATGAACAGGCCGGCGATCGCGACCTCGGGCATCGTGACGACCAGCAGGATCGCGAACATGAACAGCGCGAGGTAGCTGATCGGCTTGCGCCCCTTGAAGTACCGGGTCACGACGTGGGAGTAGTGCAGGTTGGAGACCATCAGCACGCCGGTGAGGACCGCGAGCACCGGCAGCGCCCGGGTCAGGCCGTGGGCGAAGGTGTCGACCGGGGCGCCGCCGATCAGCTCGCGCAGCACCTGGCTCTTGTCGGGGTCGAGCAGGAAGCTCTGCAGCAGCACCACGCTCATCAGGCAGCCCGCCCCCGCGGGGCTCGGCAGGCCCTTGAAGGTCTCGTGGGAACCCTCGTCCGGCTCGTTCTCGACGTTGAAGCGGGCGAGCCGCAGGATCACGCACAGCGCGAACATCAGGCTGAACACCCAGGCGAGCTTGCCCCAGCCTTCGGTGTGGAAGAAGGTCGCGTTCATCAGCGCGACGATGATCGCCGGCGCGACCCCGAAGCTGACCGCGTCGCACAGCGAGTCGAGCTGTCCGCCGAAGTCGCTCGCGACGTTGACCATGCGCGCGACCTTGCCGTCGAAGGCGTCGAAGACCATGCCGAGGAAGATGAACCAGGCGGGCGTCGCCCAGTCGATCGGCACCGCGGCGTCTCCGCCCGCCTGGAAGCAGGCAGCCGAGACCTTGACCATCGCGGTGAAGCCACAGGCCGCGTTGCACAGGGTGATCAGGTTGGGAACGAGGGCCAGCTTTCTCATCGTCGCCGCCTGCGGTGAGCGGGTAGAAGCTACCGCATGGGGGGCGGGGCGTCAAGCGGGCTGACGAGGCGTTTCCCGCCCGCGTCGGCGCGCTTCTTGGAGCCGGCGTGAAGTCCGGAGCGGGGGGCTCCGCCGGCGACGACCCGACTTCCCGGAGCCGGCCCGCGCCGCGCTCAGGGAGTCTCCGGCCCGGCTTCCAGCGCCGCGACGAGCTTCTCGACCAGGGCGAGGGCGGGCTTGAAGCGGTAGCGGCCGACCAGCCGCGCCAGCTCGTCGACGTCCGCGCGCAGCGCCTCCGGCCAGGTCCGCTCGCGGAGCGGGGCGAGCGCCGCCTTGCAGGCCTGGACCTTGCGCCCCGGGAGGGCCTCCTCGAGCGCGCGCAGGGCCTCGCGGAGCTCTCGCGGCGAGGCTTCCTCCGCCGCGTCCACGGGCTCCGGGCGCGGCCCGTCGAGCGCGGACAGGCCTGCGACAACCTCGGTGAGCGCGGCGCGCAACGGCTCCAGCGGCGCCTCCGCGCCCTCGCGCAGGGCGGCCTCGAGGGCGGCGGCGCGGGCCTGCAGGCGGGTCGCGCCGACGTTGCCGGCGACGCCCTTGAGGGTGTGGGCGAGGCGCCGGGCGTCGCCGTCGCGGCCCTCGGCGAGCTGTGAGGCGAGGCGCTCGCAGGCGTCCCCGAAGTCCGCGCGCAGGCGCAGGAGGAGCTTGCGGAGCAGGCGCCGGTTGCCCCCGAGCCGGCGCAGGCCGTCGTGCGCGTCGATGCCCGGCAGGGCGTCGGGCAGGTCGGCCCCCTCGAGGGCCCGGTCGGCGACGCTGGTCCGGGGCGGGCGCGGCGCGGTGCTGAAGGCCGGAGCCCTCGCCCGGCCCATGCGGACGAAGCGGGACAGGGTGGTGAACAGGCGCAGGGGCTTGATCGGCTTGGTGACGTGGGCGTCCATGCCGGCGTCCTTCGAGTCCTCGGCGGCCTCGACCATCGCGTGGGCGGTCATCGCGATGATCGGCAGCCGCTCGTCCCCGCGCGCCCGCTCCCGCTCGCGGATCGCGCGGGTCGCGCTGTAGCCGTCCATCACCGGCATCTGGATGTCCATCAGCACCGCGTCGAAGCGCTCCTCTTCGACCGCGGCGACCGCTTCCGCCCCGTCGTTGGCGATCGTCACGCGGACGCCGGCCTGCTCGAGGATCTCCCGCGCGACCTGCTGGTTGATCTCGATGTCCTCGACCAGCAGCACCGAGGCCCCGCGCAGCTGCAGCAGCCGGTCGGTCGAGACGATCAGCCGCGTGCTCTGCTTGCGGCGCTCGTCCTGGCTGCTGAAGACCTGGGCGACGCAGTCGAACAGCGAGCTGCGGGTCAGCGGCTTGGTCAGCACCGCGTCGTGGGCCCGCGACGAGGCCTCCCGCACCAGGTCGCCGTCGGAGAACACGGTGACGAGCACCAGCTTGAGCTTCCTCTGCCGCTGCCGCAGCTGGGTGAACAGCGCGCCGTCCGGGCAGGTCTTCTTGTCGACCAGGGCCAGGGCGATCGGATGCGCGTCGTGGCGGGCGACGCGGGCGAGCGCCTCCGCCCCGGTCTCGACCGCCGAGGCCCGGAAGCCGAGGCCCTCGAGCAGGGTGCGGATCACCTCGCGGGAGCGGGCGTTGCCGTCGCAGACCAGCGCGTGCAGCCCGCGCAGGTCGGGGGCGAGCACGAGCTCGACGGCGCCTTCCCCCGCGCCGATGCCGAAGCGCGCCGTCGCGGTGAAGGTGCTGCCGACGCCGGGCTCGCTCTCGACCGCGACGCCGCCGCCCATCAGCTCGGTCAGCCGCTTGCAGATCGAAAGCCCGAGGCCGGTGCCCCCGTACTTGCGGGTGGTCGTGATGTCGGCCTGGCTGAAGGCCTGGAACAGCTTGCCGACCTGCTCTTCCGTCATGCCGATGCCGGTGTCGTGGACGCGGAACGCGAGCAGCACGCCCTGCTCGTCCCGCTCCGCGACCCCTACCTCGACGGTGACCATGCCGCGCTCGGTGAACTTCACCGCGTTGTTGCACAGGTTCGTCAGGATCTGGCCGAGCCGCAGGGGATCGCCGACCAGGAAGGGCGGCACCTCCGGGTGGCACTTGTAGAGCAGCTCGAGGCCCTTCTTCTGGGCGGCGACCCCGACCAGGCCGGTCACGTTGTCGAGCACCTCGTCGAGGCTGAAGTCCGTCTCCTCGATCGACAGCTTGCCCGCCTCGATCTTCGAGAAGTCGAGGATGTCGTTGATGATCCCGAGCAGCGCCTCGGCGGCGTTGCGCACGTTGTCGAGGTAGCCCTTCTGGCGCTGCGTCAGGTCGGTCTGCAGGGCGAGGTGGCTCATGCCGATGATCGCGTTCATCGGGGTGCGGATCTCGTGGCTCATGTTGGCGAGGAAGAAGCTCTTGGCCTCGGTCGCCGACTCCGCCTCGCGACGCGCCACGATCAGCGCGCGCTCGGCCTGCTTCGAGGCGCTGATGTCCTGGAACACGCCGTACATGTAGTACAGCTGGCCCTGCTCATCGCGCATGCACTCCCCGGAGGCGTGGATCCACACCACCTCGCCGTCGCGCGGGCGGCGGTAGGGGAAGGTCGCGTCGAAGCGCTCGTCGTCTCCGTCCCGGGCGCGCTGGAAGCTGTCCCGGGCGCGCTGGGCGGCCTTGGCATCGACCGCCGCGACGCGGGCGAGGCACTCCTCCTCGAAGCGGTAGCGGCCGCTCTCCCGGAACTCCTCGCCGAGGATGCGCACGGCGCGGATCGAGGGGAAGTAGACCTCCGGCTCCCGGAAGTCGACGTGCCAGTAGCCGCAGCCGGTCAGCTCGAGGGCGAGGTCGGAGAGAAAGTTGACCCGGCGCAGCTCCCGTTGCCGCTCGGCAGCGAGCCGCTCCCACTCGTCCCGCGCCGCGCTCAAGGTGCGGGTGGTCTGCTCCGCGTTGAAGAGGAGGTAGCCCGAGAGCAGGATCAGGAGCACGAGGGCGAGGCCGATCACCGCGATCACGACGACCCGCTGCGTGCGGAAGTTCGCGAGGGCCTCGTCCTCGTCGATCTCGGTCGCGAGCCCGAAGCCGAGGCCGCGCTTCCAGGTCCAGGCGCCGAGCACCCGGCTCCCGCGGTAGTCTCCGTAGCCGTGCGCGTCGCTTCCCCCGCGGCCGCGCACGGCCTCGGCGGCCATGCGCGTCAGGGCGGGCTCTGCGTCCGGCGCGGCGGCGTCGGACGGCAGCTCGGCGACGCGCAGGCGCAGGATCACGCTCTGGCCGTCGGGCACCAGCCCGGCGGCGTGGATCGCGGGGGCGAAGCGGCTCTGGGAGAGGAAGCGTCCGGCGCGGTCGAAGGCGTAGGTCTCGCCGCTCTCCCCGACCCTGCCGGCGTACAGCAGCCGGGAGAAGGCGCCCTCGGGGTGGTGCTGGAACATCAGCGCGGCGATGACCGTGCTGTCCGCCGCACGCACCGGCGCGACGAAGCACAGCGCGGGGTCGCCCTCGGGGTCGGGGGCGCTCGGCGGCAGGAAGGCGCTGCTCCCGGCGAAGACCGCGCGCAGCTGCTGGGGAAAGGCCCGGGCCCAGGGGTTGGGACGGCCGAGGGCGGCCTCGTCCAGGCAGGCGACGGTGCGCATGTCGCGGTCGACGACGTAGAACTCCTCGCGCTCCCCCTCGGCGAGCAGCTCGCGGCGAAGGGCCTGGAGCTCGCGCAGGGTCGGTCCCGTCAGCGGCTCGCCGGTGCCGCGCCGGGCGATCTGGCGCTCGACCAGGCGCCGCCAGCGTTGGTCGCGGGCGCGCACGGAGGCGAAGTCGCGCTCGGAGGCGATCCAGCGGCTGAGGGCCTCATCGCAGGTCGCCAGCACCGTCTGCAGGGTCTCCCCCGCGCTCTCCCGGACGCGCCGCTCGAGCACCGCGAGCACGTAGGCGACGCCGAGGACGGCGAGCACGACCACGCCGGCGGTCGCGCTCGCCCAGATCGCCCGCGCCCGCCGCGACTGCAGCCCGGTCGGCAGCCGGCCCGAGGCGGCGAAGCGGTAGAGGAACAGCACCGCCGCGAGGATCGCGATGATGCTGATGACGATGGTGCTGAGCTCGCTCCCCGCCGGGGCTCCGGCCTGCCGCCCCTCGCGCGTGGAGAGCCAGCGCGTGGCGATCACCCGCTGCTCGTCGCGGGTCACCGCCGCCATCGCCTTCTCGAGCAGGCCGTGCAGCAGCGGCTCGTCGCTGCGCACGCCGATGCTGATCGCGACCAGGTCGATGTCCTCGACGCCCGCCTTGCCGACCACCTCGAGGCCGGTCAGCGTGTAGGCGTCGATCGTGTAGGCGACGACGTGCTGGCTGCCGAGGAAGGCGTCCGTCTCGCCGTACAGCACCGCCTCGAGGCCGGACAGGAAGTCGGGGACCTCGACGAGCTCGATCTCCGGATGCGCGGTCGCGATGGTCGTCGTGTAGGCGTAATCCCTGACCGCGGCCAGGCGCTTCCCGCGCAGGTCGGCCAGGGTGCTGACGCGGTCCTCGGCCCCTTTGCGGCGGACCAGCACGTTCGGGTTGAACAGGTACGGCGCGGTGCAGCGCATGAAGGAGCGCCGCTCCGGCTCGTCCCCGACCGCGGGCAGGATGTCGAGCTCGCGCCGGCGCATCATCCCGAGCAGCTCGCTCCAGGTGGGGCCGGTGACGAACTCGAAGCGGATGCCGAGCTTGGCGCCGAGGGTGCGCAGATAGTCGATCGCGTAGCCCCGGGGCTCGTCGCCCTCCGCGAAGTCGAAGGGCGGCCAGTCGGTCTCGTTGCCGACGCGCAGCACCGGGTGGGCCGCGATCCAGGCCCGCTCCTCGGTGGTCAGCTCGAGCTGGGCCGAGGCGGAGCAGGCGATGAGCGCGATGAGCGGGAGCAGCCGGGCGAGCACAGGTGTCGGATTCCAGGGCATGCTGCCGTCTCGTGCGCGCATCCGACCTCAGGCCCCGGGAGCCGGAAGCTGCACCGTCACCGTCGTGCCTTCCCGCTCCGACGTGACGAAGGAGATCGCGCCGTCCTGCGTCTCGGCGATCAGGCGCGCGGAGTAGGTTCCGAGCCCCGTCCCCCCGCCCTTGCGGCTGGTCGAGTACTTGTCGAAGAAGGTCGCGCGGATCTCCTCGGGCACGGTCCCCCGGTTCGTGATCGCGATGCGCGCCGTCGCACCGTCACGGTCGAGGCACAGCCGCACGCGCTCTCCGGGAGGCGAGGCCTCGATAGCGTTCTTCAGCAGGTTGGCGAGCATGCTGTAACAGAGCAGCTCCTCGCCGAGCGCGAAGAAGGTCGCGTCCGGCGCGGCGTCCTCACCGCCGATTTCGAGGCCGACCCGCAGCCGCTTCGAGCGGGCGTGCTCGCTGGTCTCGCGGCACAGCTTGCGGAGCAGCCGCGCGAGATCGACCCGCGCGGCCGCGACCGTGTAGAGCCCGCGCTCCATCTTGAACAGGTCGAGGGAGAGGTTGATCATCTGCAGCATCTTCCTGCCGGACTCCTCGATCAGCGCGATGGACTCGCGCTGGTCGGGGGTGAGGTTGTCGTCCATCAGGAGCAGCTGCGGGAAGCCGACGATCGCGTTGAGCGGCGTCTTCAGGTCGTGGCGGGTGATGCGCTCGACGTCTTCTTTGAGCTGCGCGGCCGCGAGCAGCTCCTCGTTCTGCCGCTCGAGCTTCAGGAACGCCGCGCGCAGGGCGAGGTGGTTGCGCACCCGCGCCTTGACGATCGCCGGGCTGATCGGCTTGGTGATGTAGTCGACCGCGCCGAGGGCGAGCCCCTGGGCCTCGTCCTCGATGTCGCTCATCGCGGTGACGAAGATGACCGGGATCGCGCGGGTCTTCGGATCGCCCTTGAGGCGCTCGCAGACCTCGTAGCCGCTCATCCCGGGCATCATGATGTCGAGCAGGATCAGGTCGGGCGGCTCCTCGGCGACCAGCTCGAGCGCCTCGGCCCCGTCGAGGGCGACGCGGAGCTCGTAGTCCTCCGCGAGCAGCTCGACGAGCACGTCGATGTTGATCTCGGTGTCGTCGACCAGCAGCAGGGTGGGGCGGTTGTCGGCGTCCATCGCCGCGGCCGTCAGGCCTCATCCCCCGCGAGCTCGGCGACCTTCGCGCAGAGCTGCCCGAGGTCGACCGGTTTCTGCATGAACGCGGCGATGCCGTAGGTCTTCGCCTCGAAAGACTCGCCGGCCTTCTCGAGCGAGGTCGAGAGGATCACCTGCAGCTCGCGGCCGCTCTTGCGCAGCTCTTCGAGCAGCTCGAGGCCGTGCATGTCCGGCATGCGCACGTCGAGGACCATCACCTCGAACTCGCGCTCCTGGAGCATGTCGAGGGCCTCCCTGCCCGTCCCGGCCCTGAACACCGTGTGGCCCTTCTTCTCCAGCGCGCCGCTGTACAGCGCCTGGGTCGCGTGGTCGTCGTCGGTCACGAGTACGAGCGCCATGTCTACCTCTTCTGAAACTGGGCTTTCCTTACCGCGTACCTAACATGTACCACGGCGTCGAAGAATGTGGCAACCCGGGGTCGGCCGATCCGCCCTGCCGTGAGGATGGAGGCGGATCGCGCCGACACGCAGATGGCGCGCGCGAGCGCCGTCTGTCAGACTGGGGGACGGCGCCGCTGGCTGCGTCGCTCGGGATACGGCCCGCGTGCGAGCGTCTCGCTCGCTCGCCGACGGCCTGTTCCAGCCCCTGACGCGAGCACGGGAGGAGCTGCGGATGGCGGACGGCAGCGACGCGCGGAAGAGCCGCCGGGTGCTGGGCTGTGGGTGCCTGGGGCTGATGCTCGTGGTCGGCGCCTTCGGGATCATCCTGCAGCGCTCGTCCAGCCGCCGGCTCGACGAGGCCTACGCCCAGCTGACGGTCGACATCGAAGCCTTCGAGCGGCGCCTGGCGGCGGAGCCGAGGCAGCCGCTCGGCGCGCCCGTCGCGGGCGACGCCTACCCCTGGTACGCCCTGCTCGAGTACGTGCTCGGGCCGACGCCGCCGGAGTGGCAGCCGCGTCCTGTCTGGCTGCCTCCGTGCCCCTTGTCCGCGGACCATCCGGGCGTGCAGGGCCACGACCTGTCCGTGCTCGTGAGCGCCGTCGACAGCCTCGACCTCGGGGGCTCCGCGCTCTCGACCGCGGCCGAGAGCCTGTGTGTGATCTACGCGCCCCTGCACCAGGCGGTGCGCGAAGGGCTGCGCCGGGAGGCGCTGACCTGGCCGGCGGACCTGCGCAGAGGCTACGAGGCGCGGATCCCGAACCTGCTCGCGCTGCGCAACGTCGCCCATCTGCTCCAGGTCACCGGCGCCCTCGGCAGTGCGGACGAGGAGGTGTGGTGCGGGCTCGAGATCATCGCCTTCGGGCGGGACATCGCCCACGCCCCGTTCCTGATCAGCGCGATGATCGGCGTCGCGATCCAGAGCATCGGGCTGCGCACCCTGGCCCGGGGGCTGCGGCGCGGCCCGACGCTCGAGACCCTCGAGCGGCTCGAGGCCTTCCTGGTCGGTTTCGACGGCCTCGACCAGCGCCGCGCGGCCGAGGGCGAGCTGCTCGGGCTGAAGGCCAGCCTGCTGTTCGTCACCGGCCGCCCCGAGCGGGAGGGCGGGGCCGTCCTCGACGAGCGGGGGGCGCTGCGCTTCGACGTGGTCGCGGCGTACGAGCTCGGGGTGTTCGAGGACGTCAGCAGGCGCAGCCTCGAGTCCTTCGACCTCCCGGTCGGCAAGGCTCGCGACGGGGCCCGGCAGAAGATCATCGAGGACCTGGAGGAGACCTGGAGCCTGGCCACGTCGACGATGATGTTCGATGTCGGCATCCTCTCCCATGCGACCGGGATGCAGGCGGCGCTCCACTGCGTGCGCGCGGCGGTCGCGGTGCAGCGCTTCTGGGAGACGCACGGTCGGCCGCCCGGGAGCCTCGACAGCCTCGGCCTGCCGCCCGCCGCGATCCGCGATCCGTTCGGGGGAGGGCCCCTGGTCTACCGCGTGGAGGGCGAGGTCGTCACGATCTACTCGATCGGGCGCGACCAGCGCGACGACGGCGGCCAGGACCTCCTCCTGACCAGCTCGGAGCTCGGCCTGGCCCGGGACATCGGCCTCGAGCTGCGCGCTCCTTGAGCGGCGCGGCGCGCGGGGTCAGAGGCGGAAGCGGAGACGCGAGAAGAGACGAGACGAGGTGAGGAAGGGATGGCGGAGAAGAACAGAGCGCGGAAGGGCCGCCGGGTGCTCGGTTGCGGCTGCCTGGTGCTGTTGCTGGTCCTCGGTGCGTTCGGGGTCGTGCTGCAGCGCTCGAGCAGCCGCCGGCTGGACGAGGCCCACGCCCAGCTGACGGTCGACATCGAGGCGTTCGAGGAGCGGCTGCGAGCGGAGCCGAGGACGCTGCTCGGCGCGCCAGTCGAGGGCGACGCCTACCCCTGGTACGCCCTGATCGAGTACGTGCTCGCGCCGACGCCGCCGGAGTGGCAGCCGCGGCCCGCGTGGATGCCTCCGTGCGCGCTCTCCGCCGACCATCCGGGCGTCAACGGGCACGACCTCTCCGTGCTCGCGGGCATCGCGGACAGCATCGCGCTCGGGAAACAGGCGATCTCGCCCCTCGGCGAGAGCCTGTGCGTGGTCTACGCGCCGGTGCACCAGGCGGTGCGGGAAGCGCTGCGCCGGACGGCGCTGGCCTGGCCGGCGGACCTGCGTGACGGCTTCGAGGCGCGGCTCCCGAACCTGTTCGCGTTGCGCACCGTCGCCCACCTGCTCGAGGTCACCGGCGCGCTCGGCAGCGCGGAGGAGGAGGCGACCTGTGGGGTCGAGATCGTCGCGCTCGGGCGCGACGTCGCGCGCGCGCCGTTCCTGATCAGCGCGATGATCGGCGTCGCGATCCAGAACATCGGCGTGCGGACGCTGGTCCGGGGGCTGCGACGGGGACTCTCCCTCGACGCGCTGGAGAGGCTGGAGCCGCTTCTCGCGGGGCTCGGAGGCAGCGACGAGCGGCGCGTGATCGAGGGGGAGCTGCTCGGCATGAAGGCCGGGCTGCTCCTGCTCTCCGGGCGCCCGCAGCGGGACGGGGCTGCCGACGCCGACTTCGACCAGCTCGAGCCGCTGCGCTTCGATGTCGTCGCCGCCTACGAGCTCGGCGTGTTCGAGGACTTCGCCCAGCGCACGGTCGAGCCCTTCGAGCTTCCGTACGGTCCCGCGCGCGACAAGCTGTGGATGGAGCGGGACCGCGCGCTCGCCGAGGCCTGGAGCCTGGTCGTCCCGATCCTGGGCTTCGGCGCCGGGGCGCTCGACGCCGTGACCGGAGCGCGGGCGTCGCTCGCCTGCGCGCGCGTCGCGGTCGCCATCCATCGGCACTGGAAGGCGCACGGCCGGCCGCCCGAGAGCCTCGAGGCGCTCGGGTTGCCGCCGCAGGCGCTCCTCGATCCGTACGGGGGCGCTCCTCTGGTCTACCGGGCGTGGGACGACCGCGTGCTGCTCTACTCGATCGGGGAGGATCTCGCCGACTCCGGGGGCAGGGAGCTCGTCCTGCCCTGGGAGCGGGATCGGGCGGCAGAGATCGGGCTCGAGCTGCGCGCTCCCTGAGGGTCAGTGCCGGCTGCCCGCGCGACCTCGCTGATATCTCGAGATTCTGCTCGCGTTCCAGGGCGGGGACGCTACACTCTCGCGCATAAATATAGTGGTAGGTATGTTCACTGTGGGCGGCGCGTAGGCCCCCTCGCTTCGGACCATCGGCTGCGCGTACCTGCTACGAAATCTCAGGTTGGCACGAAAATGGTGCGGAAATGCTACGCATCGGGCGCATCCAGCCCGGCACGATATTCGCAGCCAAGTCCGGAAGCCGTCTCACATCCCGTCTGGAGCCTGTCGATGCGTCAGCGTTTCTTCCCGATCGTTCTCGCCCTCCTGCTCGGTCTGCTCGCTCTGTGCGGCTGCCGGGAAGCGGGCAACAACGTCAGCGCGGGCTTCGGCTCGCTCGGCCAGCCGGGCGCGACCGCCCACCGCGGCCTCGGGCTGCTCCTGTACAACGTCTATCGCACCAAGCTCAGCCGCGACGGCGACAGCACCGCGATGGCGACCCTGGCCGACCAGCGCACCGAGTTCATCGACGCGGTCAACGCGGTCCTGCCGCCGGACATCTCGACCAACCTGTACGGGACGATCCACGAGCTGCTGCCGCTGATCGACGACGGGACCTTCCCGGCGATGGCCCAGGACGTCAAGGCGATCCTGACCGCCCTGCGCGCCGAGGACGACGTGCTCGAGGCGCTGATCGCGATCTCCGAGCAGGGCGGCGACGACCACCGGGACGACACCGTCAAGCTGCTGAGCCGGCTGCTCGCCTACCCGGACTTCGACGGCCTGGTCGACGCGATCGGCACCCTGCTCGAGGACAACGACGGCGTCGACGACTACGGCCAGCCCAACGGCGAGCGCGACATCCTCCGCGACCTGATGCAGCTCGCCTCCTCGGTGCTGCGCGACCTGCCCGACGTGCAGGGCGCCCAGAGCTCGAAGCTCAGCGACGTGCTGCTGACCGTCACCCCCCAACGGGACGGCGTCGCGCTCGGCGAAGCGGCCTGGTGCGTGCGCCTCGGCGCGGACGGCCTGCCGGTCGTGCGGCGCGACGTCAACGGCAGCTTCCTGCCGCCCTTCGTCGACCTCGACGGGGACGGCAAGGTCGACACCGCGAACGGCGAGCCCGTCGACGCGACCGGCGCCCCGATCGAGCTGCCCGCCTTCGGCAGCGCGGGCGTCCGGGACGCCGAGGGCCGGGCCCTGACCGCGCAGGGCGAGCTGGTCTACGAGTACTACGACAGCAAGAAGACCGTGCTCGGCTCGCTCGTGCGGGTGGTCGGCGACGTGCTGCGCGACGACGTGCACGAGGACTTCCTCGCCCTCGCCGACGGCGTCGCGGACCGCGCGCCCGGCGGCGGCTTCTCCGACGACAACCCCCTGATCGACGTCCTGTACGCCGGCCTGGAGATGTTCAAGGGCGAGCCCTCCGCGCGCACCCTGTGGGGCCTGGCGGCGCTGCTCGACTCCGACCCCGACCTCGCCGAGCAGATCTTCGTCGACCTCGGCACGATGGTCGAGATCGTGCGCACGACCCCGGTGACCGCGACCTCCTCCAGCGGCAGCTCGCAGCTCGACCTGCTCGTGCCGCTGCTCGACGAGGCCCTGGAGTCCAACGGCTCGAGCACCTCGGCCGCCCGCGAGCTGTTCAGCGCGTTCTCGAGCGAGCAGCAGCGGCTCGGGAACCTGCCGCAGGGCTTCGCGATCATGATGCGCTACCACGACTACGGCGCGCAGGTCCTCGCCGGGGCGGGCCAGCTGAGCAGCATGGAGTCGCTGCTCGACATGGTGCGCGAGGCCGACCAGTGCAACAATCCGCTCGGCGGCGGCACCCTCGCCGAGCTGTACCTCGACACGGTCGGCGGCAACGGCAGCATCCTCGGGATCCCGATCAGCATCTCGACGATGAACCTGATCACGACCTACCTCGGCCAGTTCCTCTGCGGCGGCCTGACCTCGACCCATATCGACGCCCTGCAGGACTTCGACAACACCGGCACCCTCGACGCCTTCACCCCGATCGCCGAGGTCTTCTCCGACCGCGGCCAGACCCGGCTGCTCGTCGACATCATGGTCGCGCTGAGCGAGGGCTACGAGAACGCGATGCGGCCGATGGAGCCGGCGCTGGTCGACATCCTCGAGTCCGGGGCCGTCGACGCCTTCTTCGACGCCTTCGACAAGATGAACCAGGTCGCCGTGCCCGGCACCGGCGAGGTGGTCTCCGACGCGATCGCCGACGCGCTGTCGGTGCTCGTCGACGACGACACGACCGTGTTCGACCGCCACGGCAACGTCCACGCCTCCCTCGCCCACCTGCTGTTCGACGCCATCGACGATCTCGACGACCGGCTGAGCACCCGGGGTCTGGACGACGAGGCCGCGCGCCTGCTCGACTTCGGCCTCGACATCGCGACCGCGACGACCACCGTCGCCGGCCAGGAGCGGCTGACCCACAGCTGGCTGATCCCGCTGAGCGCCGCGGCGATGGAAGAGCTTGCCGACGGCCTGCCGACCTCGAACACCGCGCGCATCGCCGAGGTCGAGGAGCTCCAGCAGGACGGCGCGGACTTCCTGCGCTCCGCCGACTACGCGCTGCTGCTCGACGTGCTCCTGACCGTCGAGGGCTCGAGCGTCGGCGAGGACATCACCGACGCCGTGGTCAACCTGTTCACGCCGCGGACCACGGTGGCCGACGATGTCTACGGGGCGCTGCTGCCGCTGGTCTGCTCCTTCTTGAGCAGCTCGAGCGGCGTCGACCCGAACGACCTGGTGACGGTCGGGCGCTTCGCCGGCGAGGTCATCGATCCGGCGGCGGGGATGGTCGACGCCCTGATCGACGGGACGCAGACCCTGCTCGCCCAGGACGACGGGCGGACCGTGTTGACGATCCTGCGCAACGCCTTCTATAAAGGACCGAACGGCGTCGACCCCGCACCGCTCGAGATCCTGCTCGACATCTTCGCCGATGTCTCCGCGCACTCGAGCCTGCCGAGCCAGGGGCCGACGACCGTCGCGAGCCTCAAGGCCAACCTGACCGAGCTGATCGTGTTCATCGACGACGACGTGTCCGGGCTGCAGCGCGTGTTCAACGACCTGAGCCAGAGGACCTTCTGACCGGAGAGCCCAGGGCATGCCCGACGCGCCGAGTACCGACTGCCCGTCCCAGCCGCGCGCCGCCAACGCCCCCCGCCCCGAGCTGCTCGCGACCGTCGAGGAGCTGCTCGGCGAGCGCCCGCCCCGCGCCGACGACACCGCGCGCGACCTCGCCGGCCTCAGCGAGTGGCTGGACACCCGCCTCGAGCGCCAGTGCTGGGACTGGCCGCGTCTGCGCACCCAGTTCGTGCACCGCACCCCGCGCGAGATCATGCAGTCCCGCGCGATCCACTACGCCGCCCCCTGCGTCGACCTCAGCACCTGCCTGGCGGAGATCCTCAAGGCCTGCGGCTACCGGCCGACGATCATCCTGACCCGCATCAAGCGCGCCTTCCAGGGCGTGAAGTTCCAGATGGGCATCGAGGTCTGCGTCGACGAGGTGACCTACTGCCTCGGCTTCACGATCACGAGCTGGACGCTGATCGTCGGGCGCTTCGTCGTCCGCCGCTCGCGCACCCACGTGCTGCGCCGGGTGCTGCCCGCCGGCGACACCCTCGACCGGCGCTACCTGTCGCTGTTCGGGATCGGGGGCCTCGGCGAGGTCAGCGCGGTGATCCCCGGCTACGATCCGGTGCGCGACCTCGCCTGGTTCCGCCGCACCATCGCCGACCGCAAGCTGCGCAAGGCCCAGCGCAAGAGCGAGCGCAAGGCGGCCTCCGGCAAGCCCGGCCTGCTCAACGCTCCGGGCCGCTGGCAGCCCCGCTGAGCGTCGCGTCGTCCCGCCAGGCCAGCCACACCAGGAACAGCGTCGCGCCGTTGCCGAGCCCGAGCCACAGGTACGACTGCGCGGGCACCAGCGCCGCCCCGACCCCCGCGAGCAGGCTGGCGAGGGTCGCCCACACCAGGCGCTGGTCCAGGCACACCGTCACCGCGAACAGCACCGCCGAGTAGAGCGGGATCTCGAGCCCGGTCGCGAGGGCGATCGGCAGGTCGAGCGCGACGATCACGCCGCGCAGCACCGCCATCGGGGGAAACACGACCAGCGAGCCGAGGGCCATCAGCTGGTTGGCGCGGTTGACGAGCAGCACCTGCCGCCAGTACAGCAGGGCCGCGCCCTGCACCGCGCCGTGCACCAGCGGGTAGAGGACGTAGCCGAGCTGCGAGGTGACCTCGAGCTGGCCGAGGTTGTGCAGCACCGCGACCGTCGTCGGCACGAGGAACCAGAACAGCGCGAGGATCAGCGCGAAGCCGCTGCGGGCCGCGTCGCCGGCGAGCAGGTTGGCGTCGTCGGCGACCTGGCGCATGCGCTCGAGCTCCTGCTTGGAGCGGGCGATGGCGGCCTGGACCTCGGCCTCGAGCTCGGGATCCGGCGTCGGCAGGTCGGCGAGCAGGACGGCGGCGGAGTCGGGGGCGCCGACCGCGAGCTCGTGGCGGATCAGGGTCTCGATCGCGCGCTGCAGCCCGGCGCGGGCGTCGGGGTTCTGGGGCCAGATCGCCAGGGCCTGCAGGAAGGCGAAGCGGCACTCGTTGAAGCGGGTGAAGATCTCGCGCTCGGGGAGGTCCTTCTCGCGGATCATCGCGACCGTGACCGCCTCGAGCCGGCGGTGCGCCTCGTCGCTGAGCTGGATCGAGCCGCGGTGGATCAGGAAGCTCTCGAGCGCCTCGCGCAGCTCCAGGGCGCTCGCGAAGCGCGCCGCCGGATCGCGGGCCAGGGCGCGCTCGACCACCGCGACCAGGGGCTGCGGCACGTTCGGCGGGAGCACCAGCGGCTCGCCGCGGAAGACGCTGAACAGCACGTTGCGCAGGTCGCCCCCCTGGTGCGGGGGCACGCCGGTCAGGAGCTCGTGCAGGATCGCTCCGAGCTGGTACACGTCGCTGCGCTCGTCGATCTCATCCTCGAGCTCGAGCAGCATCTCCGGGGCCATGTACTGGGGGGTGCCGACCAGCCCCTGCGCGCCGCGCGCGAGGTCGAGCTCCTCCGCGAGCGCGCCGCGGCACAGGGCGAGACCCCAGTCGACCACATAGACCTCGCCGAAGGTGCCGAGCATCACGTTGGCCGGCTTGAGGTCACGGTGGACGACGCCCCGGCTGTGGGCGAAGGCGACCGCCTGGCAGACCTGCATCAGCACGCGCAGATGGCGCTCGAGGGCCTGGTCGTGGAGGAAGGGCAGGAAGCTCGACGCCTCGATGCTCGCCCGCCAGTCGGGGTGCAGCTCGTCCGCCCAGCTCTGGCCCTCGATGCGCTGCATGACGAGCAGCGGCTTGCCGTCCTGGCCGCGGCACAGGCGGTGCACGGGGATGATGTTCGGATGCGGCAAGCGCGCGGTGATCAGCGCCTCGCGCACCATGTCGAAGACCGCCTCGGGGCGGTCGGGGCGGGTGATCTTGACCGCGACCTCGCGGGAGAGGGAGCGCTGGCGGGCGAGGTGGACGACCCCCATCCCGCCCTCGCCGAGGACGACGGGCAGGATCTCGAGTCCTTCCCGGACCGGCACCTCGGGAAGCTGCGGCGCCGTACTTCCCCGCGACAGGCGCACCCGTCCCTTGCTGTCGGCCTCGGCGTCGGAGTCGACGTCGAGCTTGCGCCACAGCGTGTCGAAGCCGTGCACGGTCGAGTCGCCGAGCAGCCAGCGCAGGCTGAGGTTCCCGGCGTCAGAGGAGATCGGCGTCGATTCGGGGGGCGCAGTCATCACCATTCCACGATGCCCGCGTTCCACTGTAGCGCATCGGGGGACGGGGACAAGGGACGCCGGACCCGCTACCGATCGATGAGCGTCAGGATCGCCTCCGGCGGGCGCCCGACGGCGGCGGCGTCCGCGGTGATCAGGATGGGACGCTGCAGCAGCTTCGGGCAGCGCGCGATCGCCGCGAGCCAGTCCGCGTCGCTCGCGTCGGAGGCGACCCCGGCCTCCTTGGCTTCCTTGGCCCGCACCCAGGCGCGGGGCGGCTGCCCGAGCTTGCCCGCGAGGGCGCGGAGCTCGTCGAGGTCGAGGGGGTCGTCGAGGTAGCGGCGCTCGACGAAGTCGACGCCGCGGGCGGTCAGGAGGTCGCGGGCCTGACGGCTCTTCGAGCAGCGGGGGTTGTGCAGCAGGACGGGGCGCATGGTGTCTCCAGGGGTGGGACGGACCGCCGATCGTAGCGGGGCGGCCCGCCTGCATCCAGGCGTCCTCAGACTTCGACCCAGGTTCTCCAGAAGCTCAGGGGCCGGTAGCCCGAGATCTGCTTGACGAGGGCCCCGCCGTCGAACAGGAACAGCGCGGGGATGCCCTGAATCCCCAACCGCTCGGCCCATGCCTGGTGCCGGCCGGTGTCGACCTTGACGACGAGCAGCCGGCCGCGCTTCTCCCTGCCGAGCTCTTCCAGCAGGGGGGCGAGCTGCCGGCAGGGCCCGCACCAGTCGGCGTAGAAGTCGACCAGGACCGGCACCGGGCTCTTCTCGACCAGCCGGCTCAGCTCGGCGTCGTCGACTGCGGAGGGGCTGCCGTCCAGGGCCGCCCCGCAGGAACCGCAGACCGGCTCGCGCTGCAGGGCGGCCGGCGGGACGCGGTTGAGCTGGCCGCAGGAGCTGCAGCGGAAGTAGTGGGCGTCAGCGGTCATCGGACCTCCTCTCCGTGTCTGTGGATCCGCCCGTCAGGCGGAAACGCTTCCTCAGGGCTCCGCCTCGAGGTCCTGGATGCGGACCTCGCGGTCGCGCGTGCCGCTGAAGGTCATGAGGCGCACGCGCCCCGTTTCCCGCGGAGCGGTCAGCGCATCGAGCAGGGCGGAAGGATCGCGCAGATCGAGCGTGGCGCCCACGCCCCTGTCACCGACGTCGACGATCACGAACTGGTCGGCGAGGATCGCGCCGAGCAGGTCGAGCAGGCTCTCTTCCTCCCAGGTCTCGTCCGGTCCCGCACGCACATGGGAAGCGTGGACGTGC
>JAUIEM010000481.1 GCA_030428695.1 bacterium | reverse complement strand
GCCCGTTGCTGAACTTCTCGGTGTTGAGCGGGTAGCGGTAGGAGACGAGGTTCATCGTGCTCGGCAGCACCTCGCTGTAGGTCAGGCGCACCCGCACCTCGCCGTGGGCGGGGATCGGGAAGACGCGGGCCTTGAACAGGCCGCGGCCGACGTACTCGAGCAGGGCCGGGTCCTTCATGCTGCGCACGATGCCTTCGTAGATCTCCCGGGCGCGGTTGGCCTCGAGGATCTCGCCCTGGACCTCCTGGTCCCCCATCCACATCGAGAACTGCTCGACGGTCGCCTCGACCGGCAGCGGGAAGATGTAGGTGCCCTCGAGCTGGACGCTGGAGGGGTTGGAGAACACCTGGTCGACGCGGGTGGTCGCGAGCTGGCCGCGGACCTGGACCTCGACCTTGTGGAACTTGACCTGCAGCGGGAAGTGCCGCGGGACGGGCTCGGGCATCGGCGGGGGGCGCTCGATGATGATGAAGCCGTCGGCCATCAGGCTGCACATCGGGAGCAACAGGAAGGCCAGGATCAGACGTCGCATCGTGACTGTCTCCTTCTGGATGAGGGTCCGCGCCATCGGGCGCCGGGTACACCCCCTTCGACAGTGATGGGGCCCGTCGTGTTCCAAAAAACTTCGGGGACGGCGGACGGCGGGCCCGGCTCAGAGCGCCTCGAGCGCCGCGACGAAGGCCTCGGGGGTCGCGTAGCGGTCGTTGCGGTCGACCGCCATCGCCTTGCTGACGACGTCGCTGATGCCCTGTGGGAAGCCGCCCTCGAGCGCGTGCAGGGGCACCCAGTCGCCGCTGAGGATCTTGCGCACGACCTGGCCGATGCTCTTGCTGCTGAAGGGCGGGTGGCCGCTGAGGATGTGGTAGAGCGTCGCCCCGAGGGAGTAGATGTCCGCGCGCCAGTCGGTCGCGACCGCGCTGGTGATCTGCTCCGGCGCCATGTAGAACAGCGTGCCCTTGCCCTCACCCGGCCGGGTCAGCCCGGACAGCCCCGCATCCTCGTAGCACTTGGCCAGGCCGAAGCCGGACAGACGCACGCTGCCGTCCTTCCCGAGCAGGATGTGGCCGGGCTTGACGTCGCGGTGCACGATCTGGTGCTCGTAGGCGAACTGCAGGGCGGTGCCGATCTTGACGACGACGTCGATGCCGACCTCGAGCGGGAAGGGTCCGTCCCGCTCGAGCTTCTGCTGCGCGGTCTCGCCGTCGACGTACTCGGTGACGATGTAGTACACGCCGCGGTGCTCGGTCGCGTCGAGCATCTCGATGATGTGGGGATGGAAGAGCTTGCCGTAGACCTTCGCCTCGCGCAGGAACAGGTCGAGCTGCTTGTTGTTGCTGCGCTGGGGCAGGATGAACTTGACCGCGATGTCTCGCTGCAGGCGGAGATGCCGGGCGCGGTACACCGGCCCCATCTGGCTGTCCCCGGTCTTCTCGATCAGCTCGATGCCCGGCAGCATGTCGCTCTGCAGCTGCGAGCCGAGCAGGCACTGCATGCACACGAAGTCGGCCTGGTCGAGGGAGTCACCAGCGTTCTCGGACGGCACCGCGCGGTAACACTTGGTGCAGAACAGCAGGCTGGTCGGCGCCGCGCTCAGCTCGGTCTCGAGGGGCCCGAACTCGACCCGGAAGACGGTCGTGCCCATGCGGATCAGGTCGCCGGACAAGAGCCGGCACTCGCGCGCCCACTCGCCGTTGACCTGGGTCCCGTTGCTGCTGTTGAGGTCGACCAGGGTACACACGCCGTCGCTGAGCTCGACCCGGCAGTGGGCGCGCGAGAGCAGCGGGTCGTCGACGGTGACGTCGGCGGTCTTGCTGCGTCCGAGCACCACCGGCCGGCCCTCTTCGAGCACGTAGCGGCGGCTCGCCGAGGTGCCTTTGACGACGCGTAGGAATACAGCCATGGACCTGATCTTCTCCGCGTCGCGTGCCGCGCCGCACCCCAAAGCCTAACCGGCCGGGTGCACCGGTTGCAATCCCCAACGGAGGGGGCTCGCGCGCCGACGAGCCGGCGGGGGAGGGGCGGGGGCAGGGACGGTGGACAGGGGCGGGTCTCGGAGAGCGGACGTGGGGGGACGTCGCTCAGAACTCCAGGCGGAAACCGTTGACGTGGATCGCGCGGCTCTCGTCGAGCCGACGCATGCGCGCCAACATCGACTCGAGATAGGGGAGGTAGTCCCGCTCGGGGGTCGGGAGCAGGGTGCTGGTCAGGTGGGGCATCGGGAACCTCCTTCGGCTGAGGAGGACGGTAGCAACTTGCGGGCCAAAGTCTACAGCGTGCCGTGGACCGGGGAATGCGCCGTCTGGAGGGAGATCGGTTCCGGATGCGGTTCAGGATCCGTCACATCTGGGACGGAAGGCAAACGGTCATTGGCAGGGAGGCGCACCGGGCGACACGGCGCCCGGGCGCGGAAGACTCAGGGCCTGGAAAAGAACAGGTCGAGCACCGGGGGTGCGGATGCGGCAGGAATTACGCCGCAGGCGCGCCCGAATGCCTGGCCTTTCTTTCCGGGCCCTCAGCGCCGCCGGGCGGTCGTGCGCTTGCGGGTGCTGCGGGAGCGCGAGCGCGAGTTGCGCCGCGTGATGCGGGCGGAGCTGCGCCGCGCGCGGAGGCTCGAGCGGCGGTTGTCCGGGCGCTCGACGCGCTCTTTGATCGCCTTCTTGATCGTCTCGTAGTCTCGGGCCTCGAGGTTGTGCACGTTGCCCTGAAAGGCGAGGCGCCAGTGCTCGGGTGGCCAGCGCTTGACGTGCTGAAGGCTGAGCAGGAGGTCGATCACCGGCACGTAGTCGTACTCTTTGCAGGCGATCTCGGGCCTGGTGTCGAAGCGGAAGGGGAAGACCTCCTGCTGCCGCTCGGGACACTGCCAGATCGTGAAGCGCTCCTCGCGGAAGGTCGACGTCACCTCGACGACGCCGCCGATCGCCATCTCTTTGGCGAGGTAGAAGATGACCTTGTCCCCGGGCTTGACCTGCTCGGCCTTCTTGCGATGGCGCGACTTCATGCCGACGACGTCGAACCCCCGTCCACGGGAGAGCTCGAAGTTGTCGACGGTGCAGACCAGCATCCAGTGGTTACGTGTTGGCTTTTGCGACATACTCTCCTCGTTGCGGATGGATCCAGTCGATGTGTCTGGCAGCGCCCACAGGGCTCGGCAGATTTTGTCCGGATCGTTTGTGCCGTCGGGGGTCGGGAGCCCTCGCGGTCGATCGCGCGCTCGGATCTCGACCAGGCGGAATCCCCGACGTGTCTACCCACTCCCGGGGGTCTTCGGTAAACTCTGATGTGTAAAGGGCTTGGGGACACACATCAAGCTGCTGTGCCTTGTAGCAGATTCTCGGTGCAAATGCAAGCCCGGCCCGTACTCCAGTATCGAACGAAAGCGCCGCAGACTTTGACACAGGAGTCGTGACGGCCATCTGAGGAAATCGTCCGCCGCCTCTGTAGAGACGCCCGCGTGGACACATTCATTCGCCGTATTCGGGAGCCTGCGCATGTGGGAACGAACCCGCCAGTGGTGGCGGCGCTGGACGAAAGCCGGACAGGGGCTGGCGACCGTCGCCGCGGCCCGTCGCGAGGGCTGGTGGCCCGCGGCCGCGGCGCTTCCCGACGGCTTCGCCGGACGCAAGGTGCTGTGCGTGCGCCGCGACCGCTTCGGCGACGCGATGGTCTCGGTCCCCTTCTTGGACCGGCTGGCGGCGAGCGGCGCGGAGTCCTGGCTGTGGCCGGGGGACGGCATCTCGCGGCGGCTGCTCGGGGCGCTCGGCCAGCGCTGCGTCGGCGACCTCGACGCGGCCCGGGCGCTGCGGCCGGACTGGCTGCTCTTCCTGCAGGCCTGCCGCCACCTCCGGGCCTCGCGCTACCCCGAACGCTGGGCCTGGCTGCGCGAGGTGTGTGAGGCCTTCCCCGGGACCCCCGCCGCGATCGTGTGCTGGCGACGCGCGGAGGCGATGGCGGATGTCACCGCCCTCGGCAAGCCCTGGTCCGGCTCCGACCGCATCGCCGAGCTCGCCCGCTTCGCCGACGCCCTCGGCCTGCCGCCGGCGGAATCCGGGCTCTTCGCAGGCTGGCGCGCGCCGCTGCAGACGCGACGGACGGGCGCGCTGGTCATCAACCTCAGCGCGGGGGCCCCGGGGGTCGAGGACCGGCGCGAGGTCCCGATCGCGTTCTGGGCCGAGGTCCACGCGCGCCTGCGCGAGCGGGTCGCCGCCACGGCCTGCGTCGTCCTGCCCGGAGACGAGGAGCGCCGCGCGGACTTCGAGCGCAGCCAGGCCCAGGGTGCCTTCCGCGGTTGTACGCTGAAGTGCGAGCCGGACATCGTCGAGGTCGCGCGCTGGCTGGCGCGGCAGCGGCTGCTGCTCAGCCCCGAGACCGGGATGTGCCATCTCGCCCGCAACCTCGGGCTGCCGATGCTCGTGCTCAGCCCCGCGCGGCTGGTTCCCTACTGGTATCCCGCGGCGCCGACCACGCGGGTCGTGTGTGCGCGGGAGCTCAAGGACGCGAGCCTGCCGGAGACGATCGCCGCCGCCGAGGGGATGTTGTCTTCCGGGGTCTGCTAGCTTGCGGGGGGAAGGCAAGAAGACTAGCTCAACGCAGAGGCGCAGAGGCACAGAGGCGCAGAGAGAACAGGATGCTTCGTGCGGAATGTGGTCGTGTTTGGGGTTGACGCTTTTATGGAAGGATAGGTTGTAGAGGAAGAAGAGGAGAAGGATTCCTGTGAGGAGACCAGGAATCCTGGAAAAGAGAACACCAGGTTGGATCGCCACAGCGTTGGTCTATTGCCTCTTCTTCCTCAAACCCCAACAAACACGAACCGCCCGGAGCGTCCGGGCGGTCGTGGAACAGACGAGAGCGGCAGGCTCAGGACAGCGCGAAGTCTTCCTGGCGCTTGGCGAGCTCCTGGCGCTTCTTGGCGCACAGCTCCTTGTGGATCTGGCTGACGCGCGACTCGGACAGGCCGATCACCTTCCCGATCTCTTTCATCGTCAGGTTCTCGAAGTAGTACAGGATCAGGACCCGGCGCTCCTTCTCGTCGAGGTTCTTGACGATGTGCTCGACGGCGTCCCGGCGCTGCAGCGTCTCGACGGGGTCGGGGACGCGGGTGTCGCAGAGCACGTCGATCTTGCGCAGGTCCTTGTGCTCGTTGAGCTCGGGCCGGGTCTCGGAGAGCGACGAGATGTTGACGTGGCGCGTCTCGCGCTCGAGCTTGTCGAAGCCGTCGGCGTCGAGCTCGAGCTCGTCGGCGAGCTCGGTGCGGGTCGGCGGACGGTGATGCAGACCCTGCAGCCGGCGACGGGCGCGGCCGATGCGCTGCATCTTCTGACGGACCAGGCGCGGGACCCAGTCGTTGGCCCGCAGGTCGTCGAGGATCGCTCCCCGCACCCGCTGCGCGCTGTAGGTCTCGAATTTGAAGCCGCGCTCGACGTCGAAGGACTCGACGGCCTTGAACAGGCCGAGCGTGCCCGCCGAGATCAGGTCGTCGGTGTCGACGTGCTGCGGCAGCTTCTGGGCGATGGTCTCGGCGACATAGCGCACCAGAGGCAGATAGCTTTCGATGATATGGTTGCGCATCTCCTGCGAGTGGGTGCGCTTGTACTCTCTCCAATACTCCGTCGGAACCTGCGACGGCTTGCGTCTTCTTCTCATTCGTCTGGTCTTCTTCTCGACCACCTTCGTCATGATGACCCCCACACGTATCCCTGTGCCCGGTTGAGCCCTGTCTCTGTCCGCTCTGCCACCTGGCGACCCCGGGTCCCGTCGCGGCCTGCAGCACCCGGTCGGCGCTGCGACGAGATCCAGACTGCGGTCTCCAGTGCGTTCCCCCAAACGCGAGAGCGGACCTGCGAAAAAACCTGCCGCTGTTTTGTACTTTACATTTTGTGGCGAGCGACGTGTCTGTAAGACCCATTCACACAAGACGTTTGTGTCGCCCGCCGAGGACGGAATCAAAACGTAAATTACAATTTCACCATACGTCGATGCGGCCTGCGTGCAAGCGGCTTCGCGGCGCTCGTTCGGATGCTGCGCATCTGGAGAAACGGCGTAAGTCGCTGCGCAGGAGACGATTGTGGGGATGTTCCGCGACCTTCGCCGACGGAGCCTTCAGGGGTGTCGCCGTAAGTGTCTCTAGCCGCTGGGCTTACGTTGGCGTCTCAGATGTTGCGCATCCGGGGGAGGGGAGAGGTAAAGCGCGTGTCGGCAGTGGATTACGCCGGATGCGAGATTTTTTTTGGGGGAGCCGGGAAAAAAATGCAGATCCGGCACATCTGTGGGGGATGCGCATCCCGGGACCCC
>JAUIEM010000480.1 GCA_030428695.1 bacterium | reverse complement strand
TGTTCCTTCCGGCTTGGGCTCCACATGACCGGGCTGCGTGCAGCCCCCTACGGTACCTGACCTGACTCCCATCCTCAACACGGACCCGCCCTCGCCATCACGCCTCCGGGTCCGGCAGCCGCCGGGTCAGGCGCAGGCGGGTGTGAGGGCCGCTGGTGTCGAAGTCGACCTGGTCGAAGACCTCGCGCAGGATGAACAGACCCCGGCCTCCGGGGCGGGTCTCGGCGGGGAGCTCGAAGTGCAGGTTGGGCACGTCCGGCTTGCGCTCCCCGGCGTCGACGAACAGCACCTCGAGCTGGCCCCCGCGCACCTCCATCGCGAAGTCGATCGGGCGCCGGCCCGCGGTGCCGTAGGCGTGGCGGATGATGTTCGTCAGCGCCTCGTCGACGGCGAGCTGGACGCGGTAGACGTCGCGTCCGGCGAAGCCGAGCGGGCTGAGGAAGCCCTTGACCAGCCGGCGCAACCAGGACTGGCAGACGCAGTCGCTGGTCAGCTCGATCTCGATGCGCGTACCCGTCCCGGGCTCGAGCAGGCCGCACAGCTCGCCGCTCCGGGCGACCAGGCCGCGCAGCTCGCCGGCCGAGGCCGCCGCGGGCTCGACGGCGCTTCCCCGCGGCAGCAGCCAGGCGCCGCGGCGCTCGAGGCCGGTCAGGGTGACGGCCCCCGACGGGTCGAGGCGGATGGTGCGGGAGCCGGACTCGAAGAACAGGCCGTCGCCGAAGTCGATCGCGGCGTTCCAGCCCTCGGGGCGGCAGGGCGTCGCGACCACGAGGCCCAGGCCGCGGTGGCGCGCATGCAGGATCCACAGCGCGCGTTCACGCGCGTCGAGGCCCGTTGGATGGGAACCGGTGTCGGTCGCCACGGCGCTCCCGGAGGCTGATAGCAGGCCGCCAGTGTACGGCAAGGGAGCCGGCGCGGCAAGCGGCGCCGGGAGTGGGTTTCAGGCGTCGAGAATCAGCAGCCCGTAGCTCTTCTTGCCGGCCCGCAGCACGATCGCCGTCTCCGTCGCGAGGTCCACGACGCCCAGGGTGCGGGCGATGCCCTCGGCGCCCCCGGGGGACTTGACGTTGTTGACCGCCACCCCGCCCCCCTGGATCAGCCGCCGCGCCGCCCCCTTCGACTTCGCCAGCCCGCAGGCGACCAGCGCGTCGATCAGGGACAGCCCGGCCTCGAGCTCCGCGCGGGCCAGGCTCGCGTGAGGAACGTCCCGGAAGATCGCGCGCAGGGTCGCGTCGTCGAGGCCCTCGACGCTCTGGTTCCGGTACAGGACGGCGGTCGCGCGCTCTGCGATCTCGAGCCCGCGCTCACCGCGCACCATGCGCGTCACCTCGGTGGCGAGGACCTTCTGGGCCTCGCGCTTCTCGGGCCGCTCTTCGACCTCCTTGGCGAGGCCCTCGATGGTCTCATCGTCGAGCAGCGTGAAGTAGCGCAGGTAGCGGACCGCGTCGGCGTCGGCGGTGCGCACGAAGTACTGGTAGAGGTCGAAGTGGCTCGTCTCATCCTCGGACATGTAGACCGCGCCGCCGGTCGATTTCCCGAACTTCTTCCCGCTGCTGTCGAGGATCAGGGGCAGGGTCATGCCGTACACCCGGGCCCCG
This sequence comes from bacterium, assembly GCA_030428695.1. The sequence continues at coordinate 4,747 of JAUIEM010000480.1, read as the reverse complement.
GTCTTGCGCCGCACGAGGTCGATGCCCGCGGTGATGTTCCCCCACTGGTCCGAGCCGCCGAACTGCAGCCGGCAGCCGTATTCGCGGTGCAGATGGAGGAAGTCGTACGACTGCAGCAGCATGTAGCTGAACTCGGTGAACGAGATCCCGCTGTCGCTGTTCAGCCGCGAGCGCACCGAGTCCTTGCCGAGCATCATGCCGACCTGGAAGTCCTTGCCGACGTCGCGGAGGAACTCGATGAAGCCGAACTTCCCCATCCAGTCATGGTTGTTGACCAGCCGGCAGGCGCTCGGGCCCTTGTCGAAGTCGAGCAGCCGGCGCAGGTCGGCCTCGATGCCCTGCAGGTTCGCGGCGAGGGTCTCCTCGTCGAGCAGGTTGCGCTCGCTCGAGCGCCCGGAGGGATCGCCGATGATCCCGGTCGCGCCGCCGACCAGCGCGATCGGCCGGTGACCGAGGCGCTGCGCCCGCACCATGCCCATGATCTGCACCATGTTGCCGATGTGCAGGCTGGCCCCGGTCGGGTCGAAGCCGACGTAGAAGGTCATCGGCTCCTTCGCCATCAGCGCGCCGAGCTCCGGCTCGGTCAGATCGTTGACCAGGCCCCGGCGGCGTAGATCCGCGACGAAGTCCATGTCCCTTCCTCCTGTCTGGGGGTGGCCAGGAAACCAAAGATCGCGGCATATGCAAGGCAAAACCGCTGCGTGGGCCGAAGTCCCGCGGAATTCCCTGCAGGCGGAGGCCGTGGCCGGCCGATAGACGGAACGGAGGTGTGCGATGCGTCACCGTTCCCTCAGCCTGTTGTTGCTGGTCCTCGCGGCCCTCGCGTGGCTGGTCGACCTGCCCGGGCGGCCGGAGCTCTTTCCGCCGGCATCCGCGAACCCCTGGCAGGAGCTCGTCGATGCGCCCTCGCAGGACGGCGGCGAGACCGTGTTCCTCGACGGCGAGGACTTCGCGATCTGGTTCGATCCGGCCACGATGAACCCCGCCCTGGTCGCCCACGAGCTGCGCGAGCACTCCTACCGCAACCTCGGCCGCCGCCCCGCCTGGAAGGTCGAGGGCCGGCTGCCCCACGAGCTGCGCGTCTCGCCCGCGGCCTACGAAGGCAGCGGCTATGACCGCGGCCACCTCGCGCCGATGGCCGACATGGACGCCGCCCGGGCCGAGGAGGCGACCTTCACCATCGCCAACGCCATCCCCCAGGAGCCCGCCTTCAACCGCGGCCCCTGGCAGCTCCTCGAGCGCGAGGTGCGGGCGCTGGTCGCCGGTCAGAGCCCCGGCCCGCGCGACCGGGCGCTGGTCTTCACCGGCCCCGCCTACGCCGACGACCGGCCCGCGCGCTTCCTCGAGGACGGCGTCCGCGTGCCCGACGGCTGCTTCAAGGTCGTCGCCCTGCTCGGCGACGACGCCGAGGTCGACGATGTCCGGGTCTGGCTGTACTGGAGCTGCGACGGCGAGGTCCGGCAGGACAAGGCCGTCGACAGCCTGGCGGCGCTGCGCCTGGTGACCGGCGTTGATCTGCACCTGAAGTGACCCCGGCCCCGTGGTCGCTACTCCCCGATCCGCAACTTCCGCCGGACGCGCCGCAAGAGCTGCGCGAAGGCCTCGCGGGAGGTGTCGGAGCCCTGGCCCTCGAAGCTCGACATCAGGCGCCCGCGCTGATCGTTCGGGTCGATCGGCTCGCCGGCGTGCCGGTAGAGGGCGAGGGAGAGCTCCGCGCTGCGCACGAGCAACAGCGCGATCGCGTCGTGGATGAGGGCGGCGGACGCGGGGTGGGCGGGGAAGCGGAAGCGCCCGAGCTGGGCGGCGTGCTCGTCGGCCAGCGCCCGCAGCCCGGGTAGCTCCGCGCCCCGGAAGTCCTCGTCGAGCCAGGCGCGCCAGGCCTCGACGTCGAGGCGCACGGCGGAGCGGCCGCGGGTGAAGCGGTCGTCGGCCGCCCACTTCTTCCGCATGGCGGCGCGTTCCTCCGCGGGCAGGCCGCGCGGCAGGCACTCGGTGGAGCGGCGCAGGTAGCTCCACCAGGCGTCCTCGACATAGCCCGCGTCGGTCTGGCCGTGGATGCGGGCCGCCGCGGCGTAGGCGTCGTAGAGGCGAGCGGATGCGCGCTCGAGCCGGTCGCACATCGCCGCGTAGTGTTCCCTGTCCCTGTGGTCTTCCGCCGCCTTCCCCGCCTCGTCGTGGCTGACCAGGGTGGAGGCGCTGATGTACCCGTAGGCGGAGGCGTCCTCCCCGAGCGCCCGGGTGATCGCCGCGGTCTGGCGCCGCCCCTGGGCGCGCAGGTTGAAGTGGGCGGAGATCCGATAGCTGCCGGGGCGCAGCGCGACGCCGGGCTCCATCGCGAGCTCGATCAGGAAGCTCTGGTCCGCCTGGACCAGGAACGAGCTGCGGCGGATCACGTCGCCGAAGAACTCGAGCTCACCGGTGATCGTGGTCCTGGCAGGGAAGCGGGACGTGCCGGGGCAGACGACGGTCAGCCGGCCGTCCCGCTCCTCGACGATGGCCTCGCCGAGGATCAGGAACCGCCGGGGCTCGGGCTGCCCGCGCCCCTCGCCGACCTGGTCGGGGAGCGCGTCCAACGCGACGATCTTCAGCGTCAGGCCGTTCGACGTGCCGCCCGCGCTCTCGAGCGTCAGCGTATAGCGGCGTCGCTCGAGGTCCGCGGGAAGGGCGACGAGCGCCTCCTGTCTCCCTTCGCCCACATCGCGCACCGCGAGGATGGTGCAGACGACCTCGTCGACGAAGGCCCTGAGCCCAAATCGCTCGCCGAAGTCCGTGCCGATCACCGCGACGTGGTCGTCCGCCTGCGCGTCGCGGCTGCGGGCGGCGCCGTCCTGGAAGGGGAAGCCGTCGAGTCGCGGGGGCTGCTGGGCCAGGGCCGGCGCCAGGAACAGGAGGAGCGTGGGGAATGGGCGCATGGTGTGCCTCCTCGGAAGTGGTCTCTGGAGGTGCTCCGACGGAATCTGCTGGGGGCGGACAGGTTTCCGCGAGCCATCTCGACCGCCTTCCGAAGACGTTCAACGACGACTGGGAGAAGCAACGTGAGGATCGGGAGCGGGATCCAGGAAGCTGCCTGCAAGACCTTGGTCGCTCAGCGAATGAAGCAGTCGGGCATGTCGTGGCGACACCGTGGAGGCCAGGGAATCCTGACTTTGCGGGGGTTGGCGCAGTCCGGCCGACTGGACAGAGCATGGACGCAATACAGAAGGAGCCTTCAGCAGGAAGTTATTGCAGTGAAGGAAGATGGGAGCCGCCAGGTGTTCGCGTGCGCGGCGTAGCTGCGTCCGCCATGGCGCATCCACACCCACATATGTTCGAAGGCTATCCAACCACCCGGATAGGATGAAACACAGCGCGGCAGGCCGGAATCACAACGGCCTGCCTCGCTTCATTTTTCGGCCGATTGTAACACTGCACACGGTTTTGTAGGTCGGCGGCCATCAACGCGTGGCCCCCATCTCCTCGAGGAATCGGTTGGCCCAGGACAGCGGACGCAGCTTCATGGGTGACACCTCGGCGAGAACTTTGAAAGAGTGGGCGCCCTTGCCGTACTCGCCCGACGGCGTGGGCTTTGCCGCTGCCTTCAGCGCCGCGTAGACCGCCGGTTTGTCCTTCGTCTCCAGCGACGCGCCTTCGGGAGGGAGCTTGCCCTCATCGAGCCTGGGCCCAAAGATCTTCTTCAAGGCTTCACGATCAGCGAGGAGCCAGGTCTCCATGACGACATTCATGAGCTGGAGCTGGTCGTCGTTCGCACCGCTCGGTCGGTCCCAGCCGTCGCCGAGGCGAGCCTTCACGTGGGTCCACGGATCGAAGACCGGACCGGAGGCGGCGCGCTCCTCAGCGTCGACGAGCAACCAGACGTCGGCTTTGGCCTCCTGGTGTGCCGTGCAGAACTGGTCGTAGGCGTTCTTGCGCCCACCGCATGCGATCACACGGGGCTTCTGCGCGATGCCCGCGCGCTCGAACAGCTTGCTGAACGCCCGCCTGCACTCGCTGGCGAGGCTCGGATGCTTGTTACCGCCGCCCTCGACGTAGAGCTCGCGCTTCTTGGGCTTCACCATCGGGTGCCTCCGAGGCGGCCGGACATCCACAAGGTCCCGAGCGAGCCGAACTCGCGCCAGCGCGCGACCTCGTCCGCGTCCAGGCGCCTGAAAACCGAGGTGGCTTCGGGCTTCTCGCACACAACGACACTCCCGGCGTGCTCGGTCATGGCGTCTACGAGCTGAGTGGAGTGGGTGGTCACGATAAGCTGGAAGCGTGCGCTCGCCTCGACGAGGAGGTCGCGGAGCACCGGTAGAACGTCGGGGTGCAGACCCAGCTCGGGCTCTTCGATGATGACCAATCTCGCGGGTCCCGGGTCGAGCAGGACCGCCAGCAGTGAGAGGTAACGCAGCGTCCCGTCCGAGAGGCGGTGCGCCGGTACATTGCGCGCGCCTTCGGTGAGGTAAAGCTGGAGCCGGCCGCCTTCGAGGATCACTTCGATGTCGGTGAAGCCGGGCGCGACCTCGGTGAGCAGCTCGAGCAGGTGTCGCTTGGTCCTTGGCTCGCGTTTGAGCGCCATCAGACGGGCAGGGAGGTTCGAGAAGTCCTCGAGGAGCAGGTGGGTCTGCACGTCCGCGCCACAGGTCGCGCGAATACGGGTCTTCGGGCCGAAGCTCCAGGACCGGTAGATCAGGATCTCCTTGAGGCGATCCCCCACGGCGGAGGCCTCGGGGTAGCTCTCGGGGTCGCGCCGCTGAGACAGAATGGACTG
>JAUIEM010000479.1 GCA_030428695.1 bacterium | reverse complement strand
GCCCATGCAGCGCCATAGGTGAGCAGCGCAGAAGGCTCGAAGCGCCCGAGATCTGCGGCATCCGGGTCCGCAGCAGGAATCCCGGTGAAGCAGACGGGTTCAACCCGTCTGCTTCACCGGGATTGTGGCTTACGCGCTGCGGGCGCCTCCGATGCGCGCGTCGCCGAACAGCCCATCGAGCAGCGCGAAGCGCCCACGCAGCAGCCGCCGGCAGCGGTCGTGGCGCTCGCCGCGGGACGAGACGTAGAGGACCAGCGTCTCGAGGAAGTCGGCCATCGTCGAGTGGCTCGCGGCCTTCGAGGCGCGGCGCGCCCCGGTCCGGATCGCCTCCTTCCAGGGCTGCCAGCGGCGGCCCTCGGTCGCCGCCCCCCACAGCTCGTCGATCCACAGCCGGCCGAGCTCGCGGGCGAGCTGGGTCTGCAGGAGCGGCTCCGAGGGCATCTCCGGTTGTGGATAGAGGGTCAACCGCGCCCGCTCGACCCGCATGTAGGTGCGGTAGAAGGGCTTGCCGCGCAGGTAGTGGCGCCAGAACTCGTCGAGGGGCTCGGGCTCCTCGGCCTGGTGGATCTCGGCGGCCTGCCGGCGCAGGGGCTTCGGCAGGAGCCGCAGCGCCATGTCGAGCACCGCGCGCGGATGGTGGGCCTGCGCGCGGCCTTCGCCTTCCTCCTCGCGGAGCTGGATGCGCGAGCACAACCAGCGGCTGCCGGGGAAGAACTGGAAGGGCTTGTTGCAGGCCGGGCAGCGGATGCGCGAGCCCGGCGCGGTCTCGACCGAGAAGGTCTCGCCACAGGAGCACGGCATCGTCACCGAGATCTTCTCGCGCACCTCGGTCGGCCCGTAGCACTGGATGCTGCGCTTGTCGCCGAACACGTCGCCGACGATGCGGGTGGTCGCGCCGCCGGCCTGCCAGGCGATCTCGGGAGGCAACTTCTCGATCTCGGCGACCATCTGCTTGCCGCGCGCGGTGTCGACGAACAGCACGCGCCCGGGATGGGCGGGGCGCCCGTCCGCTTCCTCTGTCGGGACCGGTGGGGGCGAGTCGACGGGCGCCTTCCTCGCGGGCGGCGCGGCCTTCTTCGCGGGCGGCGCGGTTTTCTTCGCGGCCGGCGTCGGCGTGGCGAGGCTCCCCGGCGCCGCGAGGGAGGTCAGGGCGGCGACCACGCTGGCCTCGAGGGCGGCATCCTCGGACGAGGACTCCTCCTCGTCGGTCGGCAGCTCACCGCCGAGGGCCCCGAACAGCAGCGCCTCGGCGAGCTCGACCGAGGTGTCGCCCGAGGCCTTCCAGCCGGCGCGCTCGCAGGCCGCGATCAGCTCGGCGACGCGCTTGAGGATCACCCGCAGCCGCGTCGGCTCGACCGGCATCTGGCGCCGGTAGAAGACCAGCTCGACCGCGTCGAAGCTCAGGTAGGACTGGAAGCAGGGCGTGCCGAACACGTCCGCCCAGAAGGCGTTGTTCGGCTCGTAGCTGTCGAGGGGGCGCACTCCCGCGACCAGCGGACGCAGCTTCTCCGGCAGCCAGCGGCGCGCGACCTCGAGCTCGGCGCCGGTGTGGGCGTAGCCGTCGATGTCCTGCTGGTAGCGGCGGTCGAGCTCTTCCCGGCTCAGGGCGGGAGGCATGTTCCGGGTCAGGTGGGGCAGCACGTTGAGCTGCACGTAGCAGCGCGACAGGGCGCCGTCCTCGGTCTCGATCCGGATCAGCCGCACGCTCGTGTCGGCGCGGCACAGCACCCGGGCGGTCGGGGTGCGGGCGGCGTCCCACTTCCAGGCGATCTCGACCGGGACCTCCTCGACGCCGAGCACGCGGCGGGTGTCCGCTTCGGTGTCGAGGAAGACGATCTGTCCGGGGTGTGAGGGAAGTGGCATCGGCTCTCCGTCGTTCCGTCCTGTGATACGCCGTCGGGGCCGCCTGAGCAAGCGTGAGCCTGCACGGTCTCGAAGCGTCGCTTCCAGGGCGGCCTGACAGGCAGCGGGAAAATCTCCCCGCCGCGCAGAATTTTCCGTGACATCGAGCGCCGCGCCCCCGTCATAATCCCAGGCGTGAGAGCTTGACGGTTCCTGCCGGCCTACCTACTTTTGAGGGAACCGGCCTTGGACAGAAGTGCACAGCGAAGCGGGAGTGCGGCATGAGGGCGAACAGACGCGAGTTTTTGCAGAGCCTGGGAGCGATGGGGGCGGCGGCCAGCTTCGGCCTGTTCCCGCGCTATGTCTTCGGCGACGGCGAGGGCGACGGCCCGCGCGGGACCCTGGTCTGCGTCTACCTGCGCGGCGGCTGCGACGCGCTGAACATGTTGATTCCCTATTACGATGATCTGTACTACACCTGGCGCCCGACCATCGGCATCGCCCGGCAGGATCAGGGGCAGGAGCCCGGCGTCGTCCAGCTGAACAAGCTGTTCGGCCTGCATCCGGCGATGGAGTCGCTGTACCCGCTGTACGAGAACGGCACCTTCGCGCCGATCATGAGCGTCGGCTCGCCCCATCCCTCGCGCAGCCACTTCGACTGCCAGGACTTCATGGAATACGCCGCGCCCGGCGAGCGCGGCATCAAGGACGGCTGGCTGAACCGCTACCTCAAGGCCTCCCGGGCCGACGGCGAGAGCGACTTCCGCGCCGTCGCGACCCAGAGCCTGCTGCCGCGCGCCCTGCGCGGGCAGTACCCGGTGCTCGCCGTGCCGCGGCTGCGGGGCGGCTCCGGCGACCCCCTCGACGTGTTCGACGACGTCTACCAGGACCTCGAGATGGGGATGGGGACGCGCGAAGACCGCGAGTCCGACGACATCATCATCCAGTCCGGCCGCGACACCATCGACGCGATCCGCCGCTACCGCGAGATCACCGCGGGCCGCGACTCCTCCGTCGAGTACCCGAACCACGGCTTCGCCCGCGGCCTCAAGGACATCGCCAAGGTGATCAAGTCCGGCTGCGGCCTCGAGGTCGCCTGCGTCGACTACGGCGGCTGGGACCACCACGTGATGGAGGGCGGCTTCGAGGGCCAGATGGCCGACAAGCTGCGCATCCTCTCCGACAGCCTGGTCGCCTTCAGCCGCGACCTCGGTAACCACCTCGACAACACCCTGGTCCTGACGATGTCCGAGTTCGGCCGGACCGTCCGGGAGAACGGGAACCGCGGCACCGACCACGGCCACGGCGGCATCATGCTCGCGATGGGCGGGATGGTGAAGGGCAACCAGATCTACGGCAGCTGGGGCGGCCTCGAAGAGCGCAACCTCTACGAAGAGCGCGACCTGCCGGTGATCACCGACTTCCGCGTCGTGATGCACGAGGTCCTCACCAAGGTCTTCAACACCGAGGTGCCGCGCGACTTCTTCCCGAAGTACCGCGTGCCCCGCGGCGAATCCCTCGACTTCCTCAACCACGTCGGCTGAGATGACCCGCCTGATCGCGATCCGGGTGGTCGGCGCCGCCGCCACCCGGCCGCTGCGCCAGCGCATCCTGCGCCCCCACCAACGCGCCGAAGAGCTCGTCTACGACGGCGATGACGAGGGCCTGCACCTCGCCGCCTTCGACGGTGACACGCTGGTCGGCGTCGCGAGCTTCCTCACGCCCGCGGCTGGCGTGTGGCGGCTGCGTGGCATGGCCGTCGTGCCCGCCTGCCGGGGGCTGGGGGTGGGGCGCGCCCTGCTCGAGCACGCGCGGGTCGGGCTCGCCGCCGCTCGCGGCATCTGGTGCAACGCCCGCAGCAGCGCCCGGGGCTTCTACGAGCGGATGGGTTTCGCTGTCAGCGGCGAGGAGTTCGAGCTGCCCGGCATCGGGCCGCACTACCGGATGGAGTGGAGGCGGGGCTGACCGGGGGGTCCGAACCCGACTCCGATTCCGATTCCGAACCCGACCCCATGGCCCGCTACGCGCCGGGCGCAGCCGCGTCTTCCGCACCCTCCCGGATCAGCTCCGCGACGAGCGCGGGATGCTCGAGGTCCCAGAGCCGCACCTCCCGGTCGCGGCCGGCTTTGTCGACGACGCCGACCCAGAGGTCGCGCTTGCCCGTCTTGACGCTGCGCTGCGCCGGCAGCCTCCAGACGCTGACCTCCTTGCGGAAGACGCCCTCGACGAGCACCAGGTGGCGCCGGCCGAGGCCGTAGCGGCGGCTGCGGGCGAGCGCGACGGCGCGGAGGCGCTCGAGGGCCATCATGGCGAGCAGGAAGGAGTAGATCGCGATCTTCAGCGGACTTGTCGGGCCGGGGCCGAGGCTGGCTTGGACGATCTGCATGACGAGCAGGCCGTAGAAGACCAGGGCGAAGGTCAGGAAGGACAACCAGCGGCGCAGTGTGAGCGGCCCGGCCCGGCCCTCCCAGACCAGGCTGTCGCCGGCCGGCAGGCAGCGGTCGAGGTCGGTCATCAGCGGGAGCGCACGAGCTCGAGGTGGAGGTTCGTGTGCCGCTCGGTCAGGATCAGCCGCCCGTCGCGCTGGGAGAAGCGCATCCGGCCTTCGGAGCGGCCCGGGCTGGCGCCGAAGATCAGCCAGGAGCCGTCGACGCGGAAGTCGCCCTCGACCGGCTGGTCATCGCCGCCGGTGATCGATGTCCAGCGGTAGCGGCCGGCCTCGGCGTCGAGCTCGAGGTCGACGGCGTGGATACCCGCGTCCTCGTAGGCCGGGCTCTCGAGCTTGACGCTCTTCCAGTTGCCCTCGAGGGTGCGCATCTGGGCCCGCTCGGCCTCGGTCGGTGTGCCGAAGCTCTGGCAGGCGGGGAGGAAGACGAAGAGCGCGGCGAGGACGCACAGCGGGGTCGATGCTCGGGACACGGGAGGCTCCTGGTGGGGGTCGGGGACATTCTAGCGGATGGGGCGTTCCCGCTCAGGGACTCACTCCTCGACAAAAACCAGCTCGAGCCGCTGCACCTCCCGGCCGCCGCTCGTCACCGCCAGAGCGACCGGCGCCCAGGCCGCCACCTCCGCCGGCGCAGCGCCCGGGAGCTCGGCGACGATCGCCTGCAGCCCCGTGAGCCAGGCCTCGGCCCGGGCGCGCAGCGGACCGACCTCGGCCGGGGGCGGCGGCGCGAAGGCCCCGAGCCCCTCCTCGGGCCGATGCAGGAGCCCGGTATGGACGCGCAGCGCCGCGAGCGCCGCCGGTCGCTCCGCGACCTTGAAGGGCGCCTCGCTCGCGACCAGCAGCGCGCCGGCGAGGCCGTCGATGGCCTCGAGCTCGGCGGCGAGCCAGGTGCGGAAGGCGTAGTAGGACTGGCGGGCGCTCTGGGCCAGACCCTCTTCGCAGGCCGCGGCCCGCGCCGTCAGGGCGGCGCGCTGGCGCCGCAGGAAGCGCGCCTCGACCTCCAGCGCGCCGGCGGCGAGGGAGGTGGCGTCGAGGCGCAGGGCGAAGTCCGGCGGAAGCTGCTCCGGCAGGCGTGCCCCGACGGTGCCGACCAGCGTTGCCTCGGCCCAGGGCAGGGCGAGGGAGCACTCGACGCCGCGGGACCGCGCGTCGACGGGCACCTCTATGCGGGCCGGAGGAAGCGGGCGGAGCAGCACCTGCGAGCGGCGCGCTCCCTCGCGGATGACCAGCGCCTGGAGCAGGCCGCGCAGCTCCTCGTAGCGGGCGCCGTCGAGCCCCGCGGCGCCCTCGACCAGGAGCTGCCCGTCGGCGAGCCACAGGCGCAGCTCGACGCCGCCGACACCGATGCCGAGGCCGCCCTCGACGGCGCGTGCCTGCAGGGCGTCCGGTGCGCCCGGGGCGAGCCGCAGCTGCAGGGTCGCCGTCTCCGCCGGCCGCCAGGGCAGGGCGCAGGGCTGGGGCCCCGGCGCGAGGCCGAGGGGCAGGGTGTCGAAGGCGATCGCGTAGCGCTCCGCCGGCTCCCGCGGGGCGACCGCCAGGGCGCTGTCCGCCGCCGCCCGCAGCGTCACCGTCTCGGCGGGCGTCGCCGGCAGCCGGGCGAGGGCGAGGGCGCGGCGGACCACGACGAGCGAGTCGGCCCGCAGCCTCGCCTCGGCCCGCGCCGCCTCGAGGGCGCGCTCCCGGTCGCCGAGCTCGCGCTCGAGCGCCGCGACGCGGGCCGCCAGGCGGCGGCGCTCGATGTCCGGGGCGGGATCGGGCGCCGGTGCGGGGGCCGCGCTGTCCGCGGGGGCGGAGGTCGCCACCGCGAGCGCGGCTTCGAGGGCGCCGACCCGGTCGCGGTAGCGGCCGTAGAACAGGAACTGCGCGAGCAGCAAGGCGACGACGCACAGCGCCAGGCCGATGGCGAGGCCGTGGCTCGGGGCCTCGCGGCGGTGGACGATGTGCTCGACCGGGGGGGCTGGCTGCGCTCTCGTGGGCTTCGATGTCGCTGGCGAGGGGGCTGGCGACCGCGCAGGGGAGGGCGCCTTCGCGGGGGAGGGCGCCTTCGCGGGGGAGGGCGCCTTCGCGGGGGAG
>JAUIEM010000478.1 GCA_030428695.1 bacterium | reverse complement strand
GCTGCTGGCGGTGATCGCTTCCACGGCCCACCCTGTAGTCGATGCGTGGGTGCAGGCGCGAGCCCTGCGGTCTCCGACGTTCTACTTCTGGTTCGGGGTGTGCGTCGCTGCCGCCGTCTTCGGGCTGGGTAGCGTGCTCGCTGCGGGCCACTTCGGCTATCGGCTGCTCGCGGTGTTGCGCGCTCTGCTCGAGCGGCTGCGGGCGGCGGGCCTTCCCGCGGGCCCCGCACGCTACGTGCCGCGGCCGGACGTCGAGGGCCTCGGCCTGCTCGGCGCCGCCCTGTCCCTGTTGATCGCTGGCGGCGCGGTGCTCGGTGTGGTCGCGGTGCTCGCGCTCGGCCCGGTGGCGAAGGAGCCCGCGGTCCTCCTGTTCACGCCGCCGTCTTCTTCGCCTACACGGGCCGGCTGCCCGCGCTGGTGGCGACCGGCCTGGTCGGCCTGGTCCGGCGCTACGACGCCGCGTTGACCAGCCATGAGCTCGCCCCGGCGGGGGAAACCCGGGAGTCCGGTGGGGCGGAGGAGCCGCGCTCGGAAACATCGTCTACGCTCCCCTTGATCGGGGAGGCCTGACCGATGCCCTTCGGCGACATCGAGCGGCCCTGGCTGCTCTATCTCAAGGCAGCGCTGTTCGTGGTCCTCGGTCTCACCGCCGCGGCGGTGCTTCTCGCCGAGCGGCCGGATCTGCGCAGCGCGGCCCTGCTCGCGATCGCGATCTGGGCCTTCTGTCGCGCCTACTACTTCGCCTTCTATGTGCTCGAGAAGTACGTCGATCCCGGCTTCCGCTTCGCCGGCCTGGTCTCGCTGCTGCGCTACCTGTGGCGCAGGCGACGGGACGTACCGCCTCCCCCCGACGACGCCTGAAGCGATCGCTGGAAGCTCAGCCGGGCACGGTCCCGATGTGCAGGTAGGCGACGCCCATGGTCAGCCGCTGGATGTCGATGTCGACCAGGCCGGCCGCCTCCATCATCCGGGCGAAGTCCTCGGGGCCGGGGAAGGCCGCGATCGAGCGCTGCAGGTAGCGGTACTCGGCGGCGCCGGACAAGAGCGCCCCGAGCCGCGGCACCACGTGGTGGACGTGGAAGCGGGCGAAGGGCGCGAGCCAGCCGGTGCGCGGCTCGGACAGCTCGAGCACGACGACCTTCCCGCCCGGCCGCGTCACCCGCGCCATCTCCGACAGGCCGAGGGCCCGGTCGGGGACGTTGCGGATGCCGAAGCTGATGCAGCAGCCGTCGAAGCTGTCGTCGGGGAAGGGCATCGCCTGGCCGTCGCCGACGACCAGGGAGATGCGGTCGTCGAGCTGGCGGGCGGCCACCTTCTCCTGCCCGACGCCGAGCATGCCCGGGCTGGGATCGAGCCCGACCACCGAGCAGTCGGGGTGGGCCTTGACGATGTCGAGGGCGATGTCGGCGGTGCCCGAGGCGACGTCGAGCACCCGGCCGTGCGGGCCGAGCGCGAGGCCGCGGACCAGCTTCTTCCGCCAGCCCTTGTCGAAGCCGAAGCTGATCACGCGGTTGAGGAAGTCGTACCGCTTCGCGATCCGGTCGAACATCGCGCCGCTGCCGAAGGCCGGCGGGTTCCTGGTCTCTGTCGCCATGATTCCTCCTCCGCCCCGTTGGTGGTCGAGGACCGTCAGGTCAGTCTTCCTGGCGGGTCTCGACGAAGGTCGCGATCTCGCCGGGCTTGCGCAGCATCTTGTCGACCTCGCCGATGTGCAGCTCTTCGGCCGCGATCTGCTTGCGCGCGTACTCCTCGAGCAGCACCGACTTGCCGGCGACCGCGTCGAGCAGCTGGTAGTAGATCTGCAGGCCCTTCTGCTCGAGCTCGAGGGACTCGCGCAAAATCTGGCCGATGTCGTGCTTGTGGGTCTCGAGCAGCTCACCGATCGCCAGGGAGGGGTGCTCGCCGAGGTGGGTGATCAGCTCGCCGGCCTCGTGGGCGTGGGCGAGACACTCCGTGGCCTGCTCGCGCAGCCAGCTGACGATCGGGATGCGGCTGTAGCCGAACACCATCAGCGAGTAGTGGGTATAGCGCACCAAGCAGGCGAGCTCGGCCTCGAGGATGCGGTTGAGGAGGCCGACGACGGCCTGTTTGTCGTAGTTCTCGGTCATGTCTCGACTCCTTTGCTGGACCCCTTGGGGACCGGGCGAGTCTACCAGAATCAACCCGGCTGATTCACCGGGATTTCGTCGCGAGGGCCCGGAGGCCGCTTGAGATCGGGCGCTTCGAGTCTTCGAGCAGCGGAGCCCATGTCCTCCATAGGTGAGCAGCGCAGAAGGCTCGAAGTGCCCGAGATCTGCGGCATCCGGGTCCGCAGCAGGAATCCCGGTGGATCAGACGGGATAAGCCTCCTCGGGGCATTTTTCGGAACGCGCTTGGCATACCCGGTGCCGATCACTATCCTCTCAAGCGCCCGCTCGACTTCCTGGAGGAGACACCATGTTCCGACGACACACCACCTCCGGCAACGCATCCTGAGCGGACGCTTCCTCCTCATCTGACGCGACTGAAGCACCCGCTCGGGTTCGACCCTCACGCCATCGGCCGTGAGGGATCGACGAGCGGGTCTGCTCACGCTGCGCGCCCTCCCGACAGACCCCGCATTCCGCAGGCGAGCCACGCGCTCGCGAGGGCCATCTCCGGGTCTGATGATGCGAGCTACCGGCCTCTGGCCCCTGACCTCCGGACAGCGCGGGCGCTACGCGGCGGCGATCGCCGCTCTCGGTCTGAACATCCTGTGCCTCTTCGCGGTGCCCCTGCTCGTCCGCGCCGGCCTCGACCGGCTGGTCGAGGACGGCACGCTGCCCTGGCTGCCGGCCCTCGGCGTGCTCGGGCTGAGCGGCCTGGCGGCCGTCTTCGCGTACTTCCACGCGCGCTGGGCGGCCGCCGCCTCCGAGGGCCTCGCCCGGCGCCTGCGGGAGCACCTCTACCAGCACTTGCAGGCGCTGCCCTGCCGCTTCCACGCCTTCGCCGAGACCGGCGACCTGGTGCAGCGCTGCACCTCGGACGTCGAGACGGTGCGGGTCTTCCTCGCCAAGCAGATCGTCGAGATCGGCCGGGCGGCGCTGTTCCTCGTGTTCGTGACGCCGCTGCTGTTCTGGCTCGACACCTCCCTGGCCTGGGCGTCGCTCGTGCTGTTCCCGGTGATCATCACCTTCGCCGCGATGTTCTTCTCGCGGGTCAAGGCGCGCTTCCAGGCGGCGGATGAGGCGGAAGGCGCGCTGACCAGCGTGCTGCAGGAGAACCTCCGGGGGCTGCGGGTGGTGCGGGCCTTCGCCCGCGAGGAGCACGAGGGCGCGCGCTTCGCCGACAAGAACGCGCGCTTCCGCGACGCCTCGAACCAGATGTGGAACCTGCTCGCGGTGTACTGGAGCGTGTCGGACCTGCTCTGCCTGATCCAGATGGGCCTGCCCCTCGCGGTCGGCGCGAGCCGCCTGGCCTCCGGCGCGATCAGCGTCGGCGACCTGTTCGCGGCGCTCGGCTTCGTCGCCCTGGTGATCTTCCCCGTGCGCCACCTCGGGCGGGTGCTCGCCGACGCCGGCCAGGCGACGGTGGCCCTCGAGCGGCTGCGGGAGATCCTCGGCGAGCCGGTCGAGGACGAAGCGCCAGGGGAACCGGCCGCCCGCCTGCGCGGAGCGATCGCGATCGAGGACCTGGCCTTCGCCTGGCAGGAGGGCGAGCCGGTGCTGCGCGGGCTGTCCCTGCGCATCGAGCCCGGCGAGACGGTCGCCCTGTTCGGGCCGCCGGGGGCGGGGAAGTCGACGATCGTGCAGCTGCTGCTGCGGCTGGTCGACTACGACTCCGGCTCGATCCGCCTCGACGGCCAGGAGCTGCGGGAGCTCCCGCGGCGCTGGGTGCGCGAGCGCGTCGGCGTGGTGTTGCAGGAGCCCTTCCTGTTCTCCCGCACCCTCGCCGAGAACCTGCGCTTCGGCGCCCCCGACGCCGGCCAGCCGCGCCTGGAGGAGGCGGCGAAGGCCGCCCGCCTGCACGGCAACATCGTCGGCTTCCCCGACGGCTACGAGACCCTGGTCGGCGAGCGCGGCGTCACCCTGTCGGGGGGCCAGCGCCAGCGCCTGGCGATCGCCCGGGCGATGCTCAAGGACCCCGAGCTGCTCGTGCTCGACGACGCCCTGAGCGCGGTCGACACCGAGACCGAGGCCGCGATCCTCGCCGCCCTCGACGCCCGCCGCGGCCGGCGGACGACGGTGCTGATCGCCCACCGCCTCAGCACCGTCGCCCACGCCGACCGCATCTTCGTGCTCGAGGAGGGCCGCGTCCGCCAGGCCGGCAGCCACCAGGCGCTGCTCGCCGAGGACGGCCCCTACCGCGAGCTGTGGAACCTGCAATCGACCCGGGACGAGACCCTCGCCCGCGAGCTGACCGCGCCCTCCGGCGCAAGGGAGACCTCTTGAACGCCTTCCACGAGTCCCGCGAAGCGCCCGCCTTCCCTGAGCTACAGCGCGGCCTGTGGAGCCGGCTCTGGGACTTCATCCGGCCGTACCGGAAGCGGGTGGCGGCCATCGCCGTCGCCGCCTTCGGCACCGCGCTGGTCGACGGGATCCTGCCCCTGGTGACCCGCCAGGTCATCGACGACGTCGCCGCCGGCCGGCCCGTGTCGGTCGCCTGGTACACCGCCGTCTACCTCGGCCTGACCTGTACGCTGTGCGGCTGCATCGCCGTGTTCGTGTCCCAGGCCGGCTGGCTGCGCAACACGGTCAGCCACGACATCCGCCAGGCCGCCTTCGAGAACCTGCAGCGCCTGCCCTTCTCGTACTTCGACAAGCGCCCGAGCGGCTGGCTGATCGCGCGCCTGACCTCGGACTGTACGCGCCTCGCGCAGGTGCTCGCCTTCGGGGTGCTCGAGCTGGCATGGTGCACGACGCTGTTCGTCTGCATCGCCGGGATCATGCTCTGGATGCACGCCGGGCTCGCCCTGCTGGTGCTGCTCCTGATGCCGCTGCTGGCCTGGCTCAGCAGCTTCTTCCAGCAGCGCATCCTGAAGAGCGCCCGGGCGGTGCGGAAGGCGAACGCGAAGCTGACCGGCGACTTCAACGAGGCGATCAGCGGCGTGCGCACGACCAAGGTCTTCACCCGCGAGCGCAAGAACCTCGAGGAGTTCGGCGAGGACACCGCCGCGATGTACCGGAGCTCGATGCGCAACGCCCTCCTGTCGGCGGTCTACCTGCCGCTGGTATTGACCCTGGGCAGCGTCGCGACCGGCCTGGCGCTGGTCTCCGGCGGCTGGGCCTTCAGCCTGGGCGCCGTCAGCCTCGGCAGCCTGGTCGCCTTCGTGACCTACAGCCGGCTGCTCTTCGACCCGGTGCGCGACCTCGCCCACTGGTTCGCCGAGCTGCAGATGGCGCGCGCGGCGGCCGAGCGGGTCGTCGGCCTGATCGACACCCGCGCGGAGATCGAGGACAGCCCCGCGGTGCGCGCCGCGCTGGCCGCGCCGACCGCGCCCGGCAGGGCTCCCGACGGCGGCGCTCCGCGCTTCCAGCGGATCCACCTCGACGGCATCGGCTTCGCCTACAAGGACGGCGAGCCGGTGCTTCGCGGCATCGACCTCGCGGTCGAGGCCGGCCAGACCATCGCCCTGGTCGGGCCGACCGGGGGCGGGAAGTCGACGCTGGTCTCGCTCCTCTGCCGCTTCTACGAGCCGACGCAGGGGGCGATCCGCTTCGACGGCGTCGACTACCGCCAGCGCAGCCTCGCCTGGCTGCGGGGGCAGCTCGGCATCGTGCTGCAGACGCCGCACCTGTTCAGCGGGAGCATCCTCGAGAACATCCGCTACGGGCGACTGGACGCCAGCGATGAGGAGGTGCTCGCCGCCGCCCGCACGGTCGGCGCCGACAGCTTCATCCGCGGCCTGGAGAAGGGCTACCAGAGCGAGGTGGGGGAAGGCGGCGGGCGGCTGTCGACCGGCCAGAAGCAGCTGGTCAGCTTCGCCCGGGCCATCCTCCGCGATCCGCGCATCCTGGTGATGGACGAGGCGACGTCGGCGGTCGACACCCTGACCGAGCAGCGCATCCAGCGGGGCCTGGACGCGGTCCTCGCCGAGCGCACCAGCTTCGTGATCGCCCACCGCCTATCGACGGTGCGCAAGGCCGACCGCATCCTGGTGATCGAGGACGGCCGCATCGCCGAGCAGGGCACCCACCGGGAGCTGCTCGCGCGGCGCGGCGCGTACTATCGGCTGGCGACGGCGGGGCGGGAGGTCGCCCAGGCGTCGTAGGGGGCCCTCAGCCCTCGAAGTCGTCGCCGACCCGCTGCTCGAGGTGGGCGTTGGCGAGGCGCTGCAGGTAGCGGTCGCGCTGCTCGGTGCGCAGGGCGTTGCTGAAGCGCACGATGTACTTCTTCCCATCGCGGTGGATGCGGACGTCGTAGCCGACGCAC
>JAUIEM010000477.1 GCA_030428695.1 bacterium | reverse complement strand
ACGAGGTGTTTGTTGGCTTGTTGATGCCCCCCTGTGAGTCCCCCGGTGGGGGACCACCGTTTCGCGTGCAACACTGTCGGAGGTTGGGCGACCATCGCCCTGATTGCGCCACCTCCTCGGTCTCCTCTCACCTCCGTGCCCTCGTACCTCGGGCCCGATCGGCCGCTTCGCTGTGTTCCTCGGAGACGAGCCCTGCGGTGGTGTCGCAAACAGGGCTGCCACCCAACTCCTCTTGTGTAGCCTGCAGCCCCTGACCCTCGCTCCTCGTGCCTCGGAGGGAAGGTCGGCGGGAACGTGTGACACGGCCTTGCGAAAGTCCGATGCCCCTTGCACGTCGAGCCTTGTGCATACACAGTCTGCACAGTGTTTCCCGCGCGGCCCTGCTTCCTCTGCCTCTTCACGTGGCGAGGCGGCGCGGCGGCTTGGCCCGGGCTTTGCTCCGTCTCCTCCGACAGCCCGCTCGAGAACCGACCGCGGCCGCCGCTGGGCGCCGCCCCACCCAAGGAGATTCGATGCGTTTCGCGATCCTGACCCTGCTCCTCGCCCTCCCCGCCCTGGCCGATGTCGCCGACGATAAGCTCGGCGCGGCCTACACCGACGCCGCCCCGGCCGAGAAGCTCGCGCTGCTCGCGGTGGCGAAGACCGACAAGACCCTCGACACCCGCGAGGTCACCGCGGCCCATGACAACGTCGTGCTCGCCTACGTCGCCCCGGGCGAGAACGCCGAGGCCCAGCTGCGTCTGCACGGCGAGCTGCGCAGCGCCGCGATGGGGCTGCTCGACACGATCAACGCCGCCCGCAAGGAGAGCGGCGCGCGACGCTGCTCGTTCGTCGAGCCCTCGATGGCGATCCAGCAGGCCCTCGCCACCGCCTACCTCGCCGAGTCGGCCGGCGCCAGCCCGTCCCTCGAGCAGCTCGGCGGCCTCGCGATGGTGCGGGAGTGCACCTCGTGGAGCCACCACACCTCGCTGGTCTACGCCGCCGCCTCCGAGGCCCTGAACCGGGAGGCCGCGTACCGCGAGGCGGACGTGCGCGGGAAGCTCGCGATCATCAAGCACACCGCCGAAGAGCGCGCGATGCTCTCCGACCACGAGCGCACCCTGCTCGAGAAGCCGCTCATCTCCGGCTGGATCGCCGCGGGCCTGGCCGAGGGCCGCACGGGGGCGGAGCTCAAGGAAGAGCTCGCCGGGCTCAAGCGCGAGAAGCTCGTCTGTTTCTTCACCTCGAGCTGGGCGGACAAGTTCCTCGACGGCCTCGGCACGCTAGGGCGCTAGGTCCGCCCCCACGCGGGACCCGTTCGACGCGCGCCAAAACCCTCCGACGCCTTGTGGCCCGCGCCGCCATCGCTACAATCGCTCCCCACACAATCCCCGGGAGAGGCCCCGATGGCGGAAAAACTGGTGCTCGCGTACAGCGGCGGGCTCGACACGTCCTGCATCCTGAAGATCCTGCAGCAGCGCGGCTACGAGGTGATCGCCTTCGTCGCCGACGTCGGTCAGGGCGAGGACTACGAAGAGGTGCGCGAGCGCGCCCTCGCGACCGGCGCGGTCGACGTCGTCGTCGCCAACCTGCAGGAAGAGCTCGTCCGCGACTTCATCTTCCCCGCGGTCGCCGGCAACGCGGTCTACGAGAACCGCTACCTGCTCGGCACCGCCCTCGCCCGGCCGCTGATCGCCCGCGGCCAGGTCGAGTGCGCCCTCGAGCATGGCGCGACCTGGCTGTCGCACGGCTCGACCGGCAAGGGCAACGACCAGGTGCGCTTCGAGCTCGCCTACGCCGCCCTCGCGCCGAACCTCAAGTGCATCGCGCCGTGGAAGGAGCGGGAGTTCCTCGACCGCTTCAAGGGCCGCCAGGACCTGATCCGCTACGCGAAGGAAGCGGGCATCCCCATCGAGGCGACGGCCGAGAAGCCGTACAGCATCGACGCGAACCTGATGCACACCAGCTTCGAGTCCGGCATCCTCGAAGATCCGATGATGGGCCCGCACGCGGACATGTTCCGCCGCACCACCTCGCCCCAGGACGCCCCCGACCAGGTCACGAAGCTCGAGATCAGCTTCAAGGACGCGATGCCGGTCAAGGTCGAGAACCTCGACGACGGCACCGTGCACACCGAGCCGCTGCCGATGTTCATCTACCTCAACGAGGTCGGCGGGGCGAACGGCGTCGGTCGCATCGACATCGTCGAGAACCGCTTCGTCGGCATGAAGTCGCGCGGCGTGTACGAAACGCCCGGCGGGACCATCCTCCACATGGCCCTGCGCGACCTCGAAGGTATCGCGATGGACCGCGAGGTGCAGCGGCTGCGCGACAGCCTCGCGCCGAAGTTCGCCGAGCTGATCTACAACGGCTACTGGTACAGCCCGGAGATGGACTTCCTGCGCGCCGCCTTCGCCCAGTCGGAGAAGATCATCGACGGCCGGGTGCGCGTCGAGCTCTACAAGGGCAACGTGACGATCACCGGCCGCTTCTCCCCGAGCTCCTTGTACAACCGCGAGCTGAGCTCGATGGACGTCGAGGGCGGCTACGACCAGACCGACGCCGCCGGCTTCATCAAGATCAACAGCCTGCGGCTGGCCGCCCACAAGCGGATCCTGCGGGTCACGGGGGAAGAATGAAGCTCTGGGATCGCGGCACGCCGCTCGACAAGCACATCGAGGTCTTCACCGTCGGCCGCGATCCGCAGCTCGACCTGCATCTCCTGCCCTACGACGCGCTCGCCAGCGCGGCCCACGCGACGATGCTCGCCGCGATCGGGGTGATCGACGAAGAGGAGCTCCCCGCCCTGCTGCGGGAGCTGCGCGTGATCGCCAGCGAGGGCCGCTGCCGGGTGTTCGTGATCGAGACCTCCGACGAGGACTGCCACACCGCGATCGAGAACCGGCTGACCGAGCGGCTCGGCGACCTCGGCCGCCGCATCCACACCGGCCGCAGCCGCAACGACCAGGTGATCGCGGCCCTGCGCCTGTTCGGGCGCGAGGCCCTGCTCGAGGTCGTCGCCCAGGTGCTGGCGGTCAGCGGGCGGCTGCTCGCCCTCGCCGACGAGCACCGGGCGGTCTCCGTCGCCGGCTACACCCACACCCGCCAGGCGATGCCCTCGACCCTCGGCCATCTGTTCGCCGCGCACGCCGAGCTGCTGCTCGACGACATCCCCTGGCTGCAGCAGGCCTGGGCGCACATCAACCGCAGCCCCCTCGGCAGCGCCTCGGGCTACGGCGTGTCCCTGCCCCTCGACCGCGCGATGGTCGCGCGCTGGCTCGGCTTCGAAGGGGTGCAGGCCAACACCCTCGCGGTGCAGAACGACCGGGGCAAGACCGAGTTCCTCGTGCTCTCGACCTGCCTCGCGGTCGCCCTCGACCTCGGGCGGCTCGCCTCGGACCTGATCTGGTTCTCGAGCGAGGCGCTCGGCTACGTCTCGCTCTCCGACGACGTGACCACCGGCTCGAGCATCATGCCCCAGAAGCGCAACCCCGACGTGCTCGAGCTGATCCGCGGCCAGTGCGCGCGGCTGCGCGGCCTGCAGGCCCAGATCGCGGCGATCTACGGGCCGCTTGCCTCCGGCTACCAGCGCGACCTGCAGCTCTGCAAGGGGCCGTTCATCGACGGGCTGCGCACCACCGTCGACCTGCTGCTCGCCGTCCAGCCGGTGCTGCGCGGGCTGACCGTCGACGTCGAGCGCTGCGCCACCGGGATGAACAAGGCGATCGGCGCGACCGACGCGGTGTACGCGAGCGTCGCCCGCGGCGAGCCCTTCCGCACCGCCTACAAGCGCGTCGCGGCCGACCCGGAAGGGGCGGTCGAGGGCGCGCCGCAGGAAGCCTGGCGGCAGCGCACCCACACCGGCGCCCCGGGCAACGTCGAGCTCGAGCCCTCCCACGCCCGGCGCAAGGCCGCGGCGGGCTGGCTCGAGCGGCGCCGGACCGAGCTGGAGCAGGTCTGGCAGCAGCTCGAGAAGCGCGCGGACGACGGCGCGGGAAGCGGTGACGGCGCCTGAGCCCACGACCGGCTCGCGCGTCGAAGTCGATTGGCGTAGGCTAGTTGGATCGGACACTCGGGGGACAGGCATGGCGCGCGCGTTGGTGCGGATCTGCTTCAAGGGCTCGGAACAGAAACGACACAACCTCACCGAGAAGCGCACCGTCGTCGGGCGCGAGAAGAAGAAGTGCGGGATCGTCGTCGACAACCAGTCGGTCTCCGGCCAGCACTTCGAGCTGATCAACCACGGCCCCCTGCACTGGGTGCGCGACCTCGGCTCCGCGAACGGCACCTTCGTCAACGGCACCCGGGTCGACACCCGCTGCCTGCGCCATCTCGACGAGATCGTGGTCGGGAAGTACACGCTGGTCTACGAGAACGCCGCCGCGACCGGCACCGACATCGAGAACAGGGCCCTGCCCGGCTCGGAGCTCGGGCTCGACGGCGAGAAGGGGGAGCGGAAGTCGTCGCGCAGCACCTACGTGATGGACCAGGGCGCCGTCGAGGCCTACGTCAAGAAGATGGCCGGCAGCGGCCGCACCGCGGACGGCGGGCCGGCCTCGAGCGGAGCGCGCAAGCGCCGCCAGAAGGACGACCGCGCGGCCCGGGCGCGCAGCGAGGTCCAGGGGCTCAAGCGCATGCTGATCCTGCTCGGGGTGGTCGTCGTCGCGCTCGCGGTCGTGATCGGCTACCTCCTGTACACCCAGGTGGGTTGAGCCCTTGCGGATCTTCGGCATCGGCGCCCACAAGACCGGCACGACCTCCCTCGCCCGGGCGCTCGCGATGCTCGGCTTCCCGGCCAGCCACTGGATCCACCACCGCGAGCTGCTGCGCGCGATCTCGCGCGGGAACTTCCGCTTCGACCTGTTGCGCGGCTACCGCGCGGCCCTCGACCTGCCGATCCCGACGGTCTTCCGCGAGCTCGACGCCGCCTTCCCCGGCAGCCGCTTCATCCTGACCCTGCGCGAGCCCGCGCGCTGGCTGCGCAGCCTGCGCACCCGCGAGGAGTGGCACGGCATGCGCGATCCGATCCCGCTGCATCCCGCCGAGGCCCACTTCTACGGCTTCGACACCTTCGACCCCGCGCGCTGCCTGGCCCGGGTCGAGGAGCACAACGCCGCCGTCCGCGCCCACTTCGCCGATCGCCCCGCACAGCTGCTCGAGCTCGACATCGCCGCAGGGGACGGCTGGGAGACGCTGTGCCCCTTCCTCGGGGTGCCGGCGCCCGACGTCCCCTTCCCCCACGAAAACTCCGCCTCCCGGGTCTGGCCCTACCAGCGCCTGCTCGCCCGCGTCGGCTTCGCGCCGCGCGCGGTCGACCGCTGGCTGCGGGGCGGACTGGCCTGGGCCTTGAAGGCTGGAGCGCGTTGAGGACCACCATGCCGTACGAGATCCCCGCCTTCGAGGCCTACCTGCCCGCGCCCCTGCTCGCCCGGCTCGACGCCGCCGCCGAGCCCCTCGAGGGCGTGCCCGGCCTGCGCGTCGCCCCCGGGCTGCGGGCCGCTTTCCCCGGCCTCGAGACCGCCGCCGCCCTCGGCTTCGTGTGCGAGGTCTACGAGGCGGTGCGCGGGCGGCTCGCGGATGTGCTCGACCGGCGCCTCCGCGACCGCGCCCTGATCGACGCGCGGACGGCGGCCTGCGTCGAGGAGAACCGCGCGCGGCCGTACCACGCCGAAGACTACGCGAGCGCGCTCGGCGTGACCGACAGCGAGGGGCGGGTGGTGCTCGGGCCGCTGCCGATCGACGCGCCGCTGCGCCGGAAGATGGCGGCGGAGGCGCGCGAGGTCGAGGTCCCGGAGTTCCTGCAGGGCCCGCAGGTCACGCTGTTCGGCCCGCCGGACACCGAAAAGATGGCGATCAACGCGATGAACGCCTGGCACCGGCGCCTGCCCGCGGAGCCGGACATCGTGCGCGCGCTGGTCGAGGCCTCGCCCCACGTGCCGCGCTGGGGAGCGGACAACGAGGACAGCAAGACCCCGCTGGCCGAGGACTTCCTGCGCGCCTGCCAGAACCTCGGCGGCTGCTTCGAGCGGAACCTGCGCTTCGAGCAGGGGGCGAAGGTCTACGCGCTGGAGGAAGAGCGGCTCGCGATCCCGATCAAGCGCATCCCGGGCCTCGCCCTGCCCGACGGCGCGCACCTCTTGCGCGGGAACCCGCTGCCGCTGCACCTGTACGACTTCTGCGTCCACCTGTTCTGCCACTGGAGCCGCAAGGAGGCGCTGGTCTTCTACGTGCCGAAGCTCGAGAACGAAGAGGAGGCGCGCTACCTCGCCGCGTTGATCGAGGCCGCCGAAGCCGGCATCGCCCGCCGCCACCCGGAGTTCGAAGAGCTCGCGGGCCGGCTTGCCGGTCGTCGCCACCACGAGCGCGTCGGTGGGGAGGGCGCCGACGACGCCTTCGCTCGCCTCTTCGCGGCTCATGGGATAC
>JAUIEM010000476.1 GCA_030428695.1 bacterium | reverse complement strand
CCGCGAACGCTACCTCGAGGACGTGGTCGCGCCGGCCCAGGCCTTCGTGCTCGAGCTCGGGGAGCGGCTGCAGAAGCTGCGACCCGAGGTCGGCTTCGACCCGAACCCCAACGGGCGGGGCAGCATCAAGAAGATCCACACCGACACGCGCTTCCAGAAGGACCGCGATCCCCTCAAGACCTACTGCCAGATCATCTTCTGGGAGGGGCCGCTCAAGACCAAGAAGGCGAACTCGGTCTTCCTGGTCCACTTCGAGCCGGGCAAGCTGGCGCTCGCCGCCGGCCTGAAGTACTTCGACGGGAAGCTGCTCAAGCCCTTCCGCGAAGCCCTCGTGCACCAGCGCAAGGGCACGGATCTGCGGCGGGTCGTCGACGAGCTCGCCGCCGTCCGCGGCTACGAGATCTGCGGCGCGCATTACAAGAACGTGCCGCGGGGCTTCGACGCCGCGCACAAGAACGCCGACCTGTTGCGCCACGACGCGCTGTACGTGTCGATGACGAAGAAGGTGCCCGCCTCCTTCTACAGCGCCCGGCTGCTCTCGTACTGCGAGAAGCACTTCGCGAAGATGGCCGCGCTCCACAGCTGGTGCGTCGACTTCCTCGAGGCCGCGGTCGCGAAGGTCTGACGTGGTCCCGCCCGAGGAAGAGCCGGTCCGCGCCCGCCTGCGGGCGCTCGGCATCGCCTGGAGCGAGCACCGCCACCCGCCGCTGCGCACGGTCGAGGAGGCGCGCCGCCTGCGCGGCTCCCTGGCCGGCGCCCACGTCAAGAATCTGTTCCTGCGGGACAAGAAGCGCCAGCTCTTCCTTCTCACCGCGCTCGAGGACCGGACCGTCGATCTCAAGGCGCTGCGTGCGCCGCTCGGCGCGCGCAAGAACCTCAGCTTTGCGTCGCCGGAGCGGCTCGCGGAGGCCCTGGCCATCGCCCCGGGGGCGGTCTCGCCCCTCGCGCTGCTCAACGATACGGAGGGCCGCGTCGGGTTCTTCCTCGACGCCGGGCTGCGCGGCTGCGCAGAGGTCAACGTCCACCCCCTGCACAACCGGGCGACCTACACCCTGGCCCTCGCTGACCTGCTGCGTTTCTGCGCCGCCAGTGGGCACGAGCCGCGTTGGCTGGAGCTGTGAGCCCGGGGCGGGCGCGCCTCGCGGGGGCCTGGCGATTTTTCGCGAGGGGTGCGCGGCGCCGGCTGCGTGTTTCCCGATGACACCGCACAGGAGGAACCCGATGCGAATCCGCGCTTCATTGCTCTGCCTGCTCTTCGTCGTCCCCTTCGGTCTCGCCCAGGAGACCGACCCGGAGTACGTCCCCACCTACGCGATCGAGTTCGACCTCGAGTTCGCGGGGGGGGACCTCCAGGCCCTCGCCGAGGCGGTCGAGGAAGCGATCGGACAACCGGCGGGCATCGTCTTCGCCGACGAGGCGAGCCGCACGTTTCCCGCGCCCACCATGCGGCTCGCCCGCGTGACCACCCGTGATCTGGCGGAGGTGCTCAAGATGGCGCAGCTCCGGGACGAGAGCGGCAACGAGCTCGAGGTCTCGTTCGGCGCCGGGGTCGTGGTGCTGCGCCGTCGGGACCGCTCGCCGGTCGGGTTCCGGGCGATCCGGGTGCGGCTGTTCTCGGTCGCTCCCTACCTCGGCTCGTACGAGATCGACGAGATCGTCACCGTGATCGAGACCGCCTGGGAGATGGCCGACCCCGCCTCGAGCGCCAACCTGCGCTTCCACCCCGGGACCGAGCTCCTGCTCGCCGCCGGCACCGAGGTCGAGCTGATGCTGGTGAGGGAGGTGCTCGAGTCGTTGGCGGAGCGTCCCCGGGGCAAGATCGACTTCGTCCCGGAGCCCGCCGGGACGATCAGCGAGATCGACCTGCGCGGAGGCCGTCAGACGAGTTGCGTCGCGCGGCTGCGCGCGGACAACGAGGTCGCGGTCGGGGACCAGTACTTGGTCGTGCGCAACGAGACCTTCCTCGCCCTGCTCTCCGTCCAGGCAGTCGAGGCGGGGAGCGCGCGCTTCCGGATCGTGTTCTTCGCCGACGGCTCCGCGCTCGAGATCGGCGACGAGGTGATGCCGGTCCCGACGGATTGACGATGCGAGCGCTTCCGGACGCGATCCCCTCCTTGACCCGGGCCGCCTCCCAGGGCGACGAGCGGGCGTTCGACCAGCTCTATGAGCGCTACTACGGACGCGTGCTCGGCTACGTCCGCGCGTTGGTGGGGAAGGACCGGGAGCGCGTGCGCGACGTGGTCCAGGACACCTGGCTGCGCGTCGTGCGCTACCTGCGTCCCTGTCCGGATGAGGCGATGTTCTGGGGCTGGCTGCGCCGGCTCGCGCGGACAGCCGCGACCGACCGGGCGCGCCGGGAGCGCAAGCACCGCGGGCTCGTGCCCTGGACTCCGCAGCCGGGGGCCGAGCGGCCCGACCCCCTCGAGCTGTCCGAGGCGCTCGACCGGCTGCCGGCCGAGGAGCGCGAGCTGCTCGAGGCGCGCTACGTCGAAGGCTACACGACCGGCGAGCTCGCCGACCGCCTCGGCTGCTCGCCGAAGGCGGTCGAGTCGCGCCTCGCCCGGCTGCGGAAGAAGGCGCGGCGGCTGTTGCGGCGCTGGAGAGAGGCCGTCTGGCCGCGGAGGAAGTGCGATGTCCCGTCCTGAGATCTCCGACGCACAGTTCAAATCCGCGCTGCGCCTGCGCTGCCTGGCCGCGCTCCGCGCCCGCCGTCGGCGCGCCCGGACGCGGCGTTGGCTGGCCGTCGCCGCGCTGCTCGCCCTGCTGTTCGGGAGCCTGTGGCTGGCCCGCGACGACGCTTCCCCCGTCACGCCCGCGCCGACGCCACCGCCGTGGCTCGCCGCGACCCGGCCCCTGCATCCGGGCCACCTCGTCACCCCCACGGCGCGCGTCGAGCGCGTCGCGCCGCGGGCGCCCGTCGCGCGGATCGAGACGCCCGCCGTCGTCGAGACCGTCGAGGCCCGGGCGGCCGTCGCCGTCGTGGGCCGGCGCGTCGCCGCACGGATCGAGGAGCGCCCGGTCGCGCTGCTCGCCACCGACGACCTGCTCGAGCTCCTGCCGGGCAGGCAGGCCCTGGTGGCGGGCCATACCCTGGTGGTGTTCGAGGCCGAGGGGGCGCGGCGGTTTCAGTAGGGCCCGAGCACCGAGGGCCCGATGACCTCACCGTGCTCGTCGTAGGCGGTCGCGCGGCGGTCTCAGTAGGGGCAGCCGTCGGCGATGACCTGGCCTTCCTCGTCGTAGGCGGTCGCGTAGTCGACGTTGTGCTTGCAGAACTTGCGCAGGTCGGCGCAGATCTCGCGGGCGACGTCGGCGCTGTCGACGTCGGCGTACACCGTCGGCCGCTCGTCGAAATCGAAGTGGTAGGCGCACACCCGGATCTTCCCCGGCGGGGCGACGATCTTCCCCGCCGGCGTGCGGTCGAAGGTGAACCCGTGGGTCTTCAGTAGCGGGTCTTTTACCCACGAGCGCCACTTCATCGCTTCCTCCGTCAGCCCTTGATGCACCCGATCGGCTTGAGCCGGACCACAATCCGCGAAATCCCGGCCGTCTCCACCGACCGGACGACGTCGGCGACATCCTTGTACGCCTCCGGCATCTCCTCGGCGATCGTGCGGTGGCTCGAAGCCTTGACGCACACCCCCGCCTCTTCGAGCTCGGCCTTCAGGTCCCGGCCCTTGGCGTCCTTGCGTGCCCGGGTGCGGCTCTTCTGGCGGCCCGCGCCGTGGCAGGTCGAGCCGAAGGTCTCCCGCATCGCCTGGTCGGTGCCGACCAGAACGAAGGAGTAGCGGCCCATGTCGCCGGGGATCAGGACCGGCTGGCCGACGTCCCGGTAGCTCTTTGGCAGCGCGGGGTGCCCGGGTCCGAAGGCGCGGGTCGCCCCCTTGCGGTGGACGCAGAGCTCGCGCAAACGGCCGTCGACCTCGTGCTCCTCCATCTTGGCGATGTTGTGGGCGACCTCGTACACAACCTCGAAGCCGCCGTCCCTGCCGAGGGCCTTGCGCACCGCTTCGCGCAGGAAGTGCCCGATCACCTGACGGTTGGCGAAGGCGTAGTTCACCCCGCAGCGCATCGCGCCGAGGTAGGCCTGGCCCTCCGGGCTCTGGATCGGGGCGGCGGCGAGCTGCCGGTCGGGCAGCTCGATGCCGTACTTGCGCGTCGCCTTCTGCAGGCTCTTCAGGGTGTCGTCGCAGATCTGGTACCCGCACCCGCGGGAGCCGGTGTGGATGATCGCGGTCACCTGCCCCTCGCGCAGCCCGAGCCGTTCCGCCAGCGCCTCATCGTACACCTTGTCGACGTAGCCGAGCTCGGCGAAGTGGTTGCCGCTGCCGAGGGTCCCGAGCTGCGGCCGTCCGCGCTTCTTTGCCCGGTCGCTGACCTGCTCCGGCTCGGCGCCGGCGATGCAGCCCCGCTCCTCGACGTGGTCGAGGTCGGCGCGCGTCCCGTAGCCCTTGCGGACGGCCCAGCGGGCGCCGTCGGTCAGCACCTCCTCGAGCTCGCGGTCGGTCAGCCGCACCTTGCCCTTCGTGCCGACCCCGGTCGGGATCGCGCGGGCCATCTGGTTGACGATCGAGGGCACCTTCTTGCGGATCTCCTCGACCTCGAGCCCGGAGCGCATCAGCCGCACGCCGCAGTTGATGTCGTATCCGACGCCGCCCGGGCTGACGACGCCGGTCTCCGGGTCGAAGGCCGCGACCCCACCGATCGGGAAGCCGTAGCCCCAGTGCATGTCCGGCATCGCGAGGGCGTAGCCGACGATGCCGGGGAGGTGGGCGACGTTGATCACCTGCTCGACGGACTTGTCCTCGAGGATGCTCTCCATCAACGCAGCCGTCGCGTAGATGCGAGCGGGCACGCGCATGCCCCCGCTGCGCGGGATCTCGTACAGGCCCGGGCGGACCTCGTGGATCGGGCGTCCCTTGTAGTGCATGGTCGCTCTCCGGTCGGGAGTGATGTTACACAGGCGTTACTCCGCGCAACGGGCCTGCAGTCTACACTGCCAACGGACGAGGGGACGAAGTGATGCGTCTCTTTCCGCCCCCATTGTCCGAGGGGTGCAGCCAACCGTACCAGAGGAGCCTACCATGCGAAGACTGTGCACGCTCGCCGTTCTGTTTTCCTTCCTGCTCGTGCCCGTGGCGGCCGACGAACGCGAGGCCGAGCCCGGGATCCAGATGGCGATCCTGCTCGACACCTCGGGCAGCATGGAGGGCCTGCTCAACCAGGCCCGCACCGAGCTGTGGAAGGTGGTCAACGACCTGATCTTCTCGCGCCGGGACGGCAAGCTTCCCTACCTCGAGATCGCGCTGTACGAGTACGGCAACAATGGGCTGGCCGCGGAGACGGGCTACATCCGGCAGTGCGTTCCCTTCACCGACGACCTCGACAAGATCTCGGAGGAGCTGTTCGGGCTGACCACGAACGGCGGCGACGAGTTCTGCGGCCAGGTGATCAAGCGCGCCGCCGAGGAGCTGACCTGGCGGGCGGACGAGCGTACGCTCAAGCTGATCTACATCGCGGGCAACGAGACCTTCCACCAGGGTCCGGTCGAAGCCTCCGACGCGCTGGCGGCGGCGCGCAGCCGGGACATCGTCGTCAACACCGTGCACTGCGCCGGGGGCGAGAACGTAGGCTGGCAGGAGGCGGCGACGCTCGGCACCGGCGAGTACATCAGCATCGACCAGAACCAGCGGGTGGTCCATGTCGACGCTCCCCAGGATGAAGAGATCGCGCGGCTCGGCGTCGAGCTCAACGGCACCTACCTCGCCTACGGGCGGGCCGGTGCCGAGGGCCAGCAGCGACAGATGGCGCAGGATGAGAACGCGCTGCAGAACGGCCAGGGCAGCGGGGTCAACCGGGCGTGGTCGAAGGCGAACCCCCTCTACGACAACCGCGCCTGGGACCTGTGCGACGGCTGCAACCTCGGCGAGGTTGACCTCGAGAGCATCCCGGTCGAGGACCTGCCGGAGGAGATGCGGGAGATGACCCTCGAGGAGCGGAAGAAGTACGTCGCCGACAAGAGCGCCGAGCGCGCCGGGATCCAGGAGCGCATCAACGCGCTGGTCGCGGCGCGCGAGCAGTTCGTCGCCGAGGCGCTCGCGTCGATGGAGCAGGAAGACACCCTCGGTCAGGCGCTGATCGGGACCGTGCGTGCCCAGGCCGGCGAGAAGGGCTACACCTTCTCCGAGTAGGGTCTACCGGTCGGCTGCGCAGGCGCCCGCGTCTCACGAGACGCGGGCGTTCTCGATGGTGCTGCGAGAATGGAGTGCGCATACATGTGTATGTTTTTTTGTGGGGATCTAGACAGTTCTGCTTGTTGTGCAGACAGGCGTCTGCTACCGTGCCTCCCAGACGCGGGAGGAGACGATGGCGCGCTTGAACAAGGTGATGTTGCTGGGGAATCTGACCCGCGATCCGGA
>JAUIEM010000475.1 GCA_030428695.1 bacterium | reverse complement strand
CGACACCCTGCGGGCCTGTCTACCGGCAAACGACAGCGCGGCCCGCTGACCTAGTCTTCCGCGTCCGCCCGCGGTCCCCCATCGAGCAGACGCTTCACCAGCCGGGGAAGGCGCCGGGTATCGATCGGCTTGCTCATGTAGTCGTCGCAGCCCGCGGCGAGCGAGCGCTCCCTGTCGCCTTTCATCGCGTAGGCGGTGACCGCCAGAATCCTGGTCTCCCGGTGGACGGGGTCGGCCTTCAAGCGTTGTGCGAGCTGGAGGCCGTCCATGTCCGGAAGCTGCAGGTCGAGCAGGATCACGTCGGCAGGGCGCTGCTGCAGGCAGCGCAGAGCCTCGGTCGCATCGCAGGCCGTGCGCACGTCGAAGGCCTGGCCACCCAGCACGACAGCCAGAAGCTTGAGGTTGAGGGGGTTGTCATCGACGATGAGAACGGAGCGTCGTCGCATCGGGACCTCGGCATCGTGGTGTGTGTGTCGGACCCTCGGTGTTCCAGGCCGCGCGGTACCGACGCACCCGTCGCAGTCGCCCCGCCATCCGTTGTTTGGCGGAATTGTGAGCGATGGCTGTCACAGAGTGAGTATAGCAGCTCCTCGGCGTGTGGAAAGTGCGCGCAGACGAACCGCCATCGTGTCGGCTGGCAGACCTCTCCGGGACGCGCTGCGATCAGGCGCGCCGCGTCGGGGACGGACACAGCTCCCCGAACGAGAAAACTCCGTTCCCGGTTGAGACTTCCGCCCTTCGAGCCCCCTGTGTCGCTGATGGCACCACCACGAGGGCTCGAAGATGAAGATCCTGTCCTGTCTGACCCTGGCCGTCCTGCTCGCCGGCTGCCAGACCACCCGCACCCGGATGCAACCGGAGCCCGAGCCGGTCGATGCGCCGGAGTCCTTCGCCGGCACCTGGTCCCGGGAGTACTACGACGGCGAGACCCAGACCTTCACCGTCGAGGATGACGGGGACCGCGTGCGCGGGACCCTGAGCGAGGGCGGCGCGGCGGTCTTCGAGGCCTACGACTTCCAGCTGCGCCGGGACGGCAGCGGCCGGCTCGAGGGAGAGGCCCGCTACCGGCTGGTCGACTTCCCCGAGCGCACCTTCACCACCGCCTGGAAGATCACCCCGCGCGGGGAGGACCTGCTGGCAGAGGTCGAGTACATCGACCACCGCCCTGACGGGGGCGAGCTGCTGCGCGGGAGCGAGGAGCAGCGCCTGCGCTTCGTGCCGGCGCCGGAGCCGGAGCCGGAGCCCGAGCCCGCGGTCGCCGAAGAGCCCGGGGAGGAGCCCCAGCCCGAACCCGCCGCGCCGCCCGCCATCGACTACAGCCAGTTCATCTCCCCGCTGCCGGCCTATGCCCATCTGCTCTACGAGGGCATGGCAGTTGGCCACTGGGCCCGCTACGAGAGCGGCGCGGCCGGCGCGACGACGGCGACCCGCTACGCGGTGGTCGGCGAGGACGACGTGGCCTGGCTGCTCGAGATCGACAACCAGATGAACCAGCCCGACCTCATCCTCGCCCTGCGCCTCGCCAAGGACGGCGGCGGCACCCTCGGCGCCTGGGCCGGGAACCGCGGCGAGACCGGCAAGGAGCGCCCGCTGTCTGGCGCGGCCACGCCTCCCGCCGGCGAGCCTGTCGAGCCGACGCGCGAGGAGCTGACGGTCACCGCCGGCAGCTTCCTCGCCGACCGCACCGAGGCCGCGGGCATGACGACCTGGGTCGGGGTCGAGGGCGACGCCGAGGGCGTGATGCTCAAGGCGGAGGGTCCCTCCTACAGCGACGAGCTGACCGCCCTCGAGGCCGGCGTCGAGCTCGAGACCGCGGGCCGCACCTGGACCACGAAGCGGCTCGCCTACCAGAGCGGCAACGAGCTCTGGCTGCCGGTCGGCGCGCGGCCCTGGTTCCCCACCGCCGGCTCCCTGCAGCTGCGCTCGCCGGTCGCCGAGGGGCGCCTGGTCGGGCTCGGCGAGGACGCGACCCCGGAGCTGACCCTGCCCGAGTGAGCTACACCCCGGGGAACAGCCGCGTGACCAGCAGCACCGGCAGGGCCCCGAGCAGGCTGCCCGCGACGACCTGCACCGGGGTGTGGTTGCGCGTGTGCAGCCGCGCCCAGGCGACGATGGGCAGGATGGGCGCCAACCACAGGGCCGGCGCCCCGTACACCAGGGCGACGCCCGCGAGGATGCCGGCGTTGCCCGCGCAGTGCAGGCTGACCT
This sequence comes from bacterium, assembly GCA_030428695.1. The sequence goes on along the minus strand of JAUIEM010000475.1, from coordinate 4,250 downwards.
TGGTGAAGTGGTTCGCCGCCAGCAGGCAGGCGGCGACGGCGCAGGCCGCCCAGGCCATCGCGCGGCCGAGGGGGAAGGGCTCGACCACCCGGAAGACCCACTCGGCGTCGAGCACGAAGCCGAGCAGCATCGCGGGATAGACGTAGGGCCGGTGGCGGCGCTCGACCAACAGGTAGTCGTCCCCGATCCAGCCCAGCCGCGCGAGCACGACGATCCAGACCAGGGCCGGCCCGACCGTGACCGCGCTGGTCAAGAGCGCGAGCCCGCCGAGGTGGCCGAGGTCGAGGCCGAGCTCGGCGATCGCGGCGACCGTGCCGACCGGGAGCGCGACACAGAAGGGGTGGAACACCCACGCCAGCACCCGCGCCAGGCGGGTGGCGAGGCTTCCGTCGCGGCGCAGGCGGCGTTCGGGCGCTTCCATCGCTCCTCCGCGCGCAGTCTGCCATCGGGGGGCCGGCGGCGAAAGCCTTGGCTGCCCAGGGCGTAGCGGCTACACTCTCTGCCCTCGACGCGGGCCGTCGAGTCTGCCGCCACAACCCCCGAGCCAGGACCGAGCATGAGCGAGAGCAGCCGAGAGAAGCGCGACCTGATCGCGCAGTGGGCCTTCGACACGCGGGCCGTGCTCGACCGCTTCCACCTGTGGTTGGAGGACGTCGAGGTCGAATGGAAGCGGGGGGCGCATCCGGAGCTTCCGCATCGCGCGATCTCCTTCATGGACGGGCGCATGGAGCGGCTCGCGACGATGACCACCGCGGTCACCGCCCTCGGCACCCAGCTCTTCGGTCACTTCGGCGACGGGCAGGGCAAGAGCAAGGAAGAGGTCAACCGGGTCAAGAAGGAAGCCGACGCGATCTCGGCCTACGTGATGAGTGAGGCCCTGTGGTTCGCGAGCCGGCAGCTGCCGGAGAACCACGCGATCATGGTCTGCCTCGGTGAAGGCCTGATGCCGAAGGCCGGCGAAACGCCCGAGATGGGGTCGAACCCGCAGCTCGGCTTCGGCCGCGTCTACGCCCGGCCCCAGGTGGCGCAATGGCTCGACGCGCGGGTCTCGCGGCTGCTCAACCAGCCGAGCTACCGCTGGGAGGCGTTCTACCGCGAGATCAAGGAGGCGGGCATCACCGTCTGGGGCGCCGCGATCGACACCCTCGAGAACACCTCGCGCTTCGCCAAGGGCAAGCCGACCGGCCCGATGACGGTGCTGCATCTGTTCGATCAGCCCCTCGCGATCAGCCAGCCCTACGAGGGCTACATCGGCAACCTGCTCGTGCCCGAGGAGGTGATGGCGAGCGCCGCGGAGCGCTCCATCCTGCTCGACTTCCACACGCCGCGGGCCAAGGTCTTCGAGAGCATCGTCGCGACCTGGCCGGCCATCCGCCCCGAGCACGTCCACGTCTGGACCCTGCGGGGCCCGGGGCGGGTCAAGCGCCTGCAGGGCCTGTGGGACCAGTGGGACGCGCTCGGCGTGCATCGGGTCGACGACGACTGGACGATGCCGACCGGCATCCGGCCCTTCACCGACTCGGGGACCTACGCCCCGAGCTTCAGCGTCGGCAGCTGGACCGACGCCGAAGGTCGGCCCCACGTCTTTTTGTGCGACGGCTACGCCGCCTCGGCCGAGGCGATGCAGGCGGCCTCCCTGGCGCCGGTGCGGGGGCTGCACGCCTCGCTCGCCGTGTTCTCTTCGACCTTCGAGCTGCCGTACGACCGAGAGCGCCACGTGATGGGGCTCGACCCCGACGACCCTTCCCTGGGGCAGCGCCTCGGCGCGCTCTTCGGGGAGGAGCTGCCGGCCGCGAAGGTCGCTTCCTACGCCGCGATGATCCGCGCCGCGCGGGCCGCCAACCTGCCGCTGCAGCGGCGGGTGATCGAGGCGGTGGACTTCTTCCCCGAGAAGCGCTGGGAGGTCGCGGCGCTGTCCGGCTTCATGCGCCCCGATCCGTACAGCGGCGCGCCGGGCGTCGAGGAGCTCGGCGACCACCGCTACCGGGTCTGCACCCGCATCGGCACGCCGCGGGGCGAGAAGCACGTGACCTTCACGCTGCGCTTCATGGAGAGCTGGGAGCACTCGCGGCTGGTCTTCAATCCGCTGATCAACCGCTTCTTCGCTGGCGAGGACTTCCACCATCGCGGCGTCAAGGTGTCGGACTCCGGACGCCTGCGCAACGAGCTGCAGACCCTGTGCAGCGAGGCCCTCGAGCACATCGGGGCGAAGGTGATCCGGGTCGTGTTCGACCGCATCAAGCCCGAGGTGATCAGCCGCGAGAACCAGAAGCTGCTGCTCGAGCTCCTCGAGTGGTACAAGCAGAACCACCCGATCTGGTTCCAGTGGCTTCAGATCGTCCCGCCCGGGACGTAGCCGCGTCCGTCTGGCCATCGTCCCGATGCGAGACGGGCGGAGCCCGGCTCCGCCCGCGTCTGTATTCCTCTACTGACCTCGGCGTAAGTTCTGTCCAAGCTCGGCGGGCGGTGGCAAACCCCGCCCCTACATGGTTTTCGAGCAGTCGTAGGACAAACATGTAGGGGAGGGGTTTACCCCCTCCCGTCGTCCTCCGAGAACTGACCTCCTCGCGGGACAGAACTTACGCTGAGGTCAGTAGAAGCGCCTACTTCTTGACGATCTCCAGCACCTCGCCCTCATGCTCGAAGCGCACGAAGTCACCGAGGGAGAGGATCGCGCCGAGCTGCGGGTTGTCGGCGAGCAGCGCGAAGTACTCGTCGCTGAGGAACTCGACCTCGCGGCCGGTCTCCTTGTCGAGCACCGGCTGGCAGACCCAGGTCTGGCCCTGCAGGTAGAAGGTCTCGCCGCCGACCTTGCGCAGGAAGGCCGCGGCCGCGTCGAGATCCTCGGCGCCGTCGTCCGCGCCGCCCTGCATCTTCTTCAGCTCGAGGGCGAACTCGACGCCGAGGCGTCCGCCGCGCGCATCCGGCGCCCGGTCGGCCTCGTCGAGCTGGCGCAGCGACTCGGCGAGGGTGCGCTCGAGCTCCTCGAGGTCGGCGGGCGCGCCGCTGAAGCCGCCCGGAGCGGGCGCCGATGCCGGAGCCTCGCCGTTGAAGGCGCGGCGCAGGTTGGTGTCGGTCAGCTGGCTCTCGTCCTCGACGACCAGGTAGCTGGTGTACGGGGTCATGATGCCGTACTCGATGCTCAGCTCGACGACCGCCTCGCGCAGCTCGGAGGACTCGCCGCGCAGGCGGATCTCGTCGAGCAGGTAGCCGATCTTGCGCCGCGCCCAGATGCGCGAGACCGCGGAGTCGTCCCGGCCCTCGAAGCGGGTCGAGTAGACCGCCTCGACCTGGTCGGCGCCGCGCACGCCGCGCAGGCGGATGGTCTTGGCCCCGCCGGTCGCGCGGTAGCGTCCGACGACCGAGACCTGGCTGCCCTTGAAGATGTCCGGCAGCTGCTTCGGGTACACGTCGTAGGTCTCGAGGCCGGCGAACTCGAGGCTGACGTCGGTCAGCACCGGGTAGCTGACCTTGTCGAAGAAGGCGCTCGCCTTCAGCTCGAGGTCCTCTTCGGGCAGGGCGTACTCGCGGTCGCCGCGGCCCTGGCTGGCGAGCTGGTCGAGCAGGTGGGTGTCGAGCTCGGTGCCGATGCCGAAGGAGAAGAAGCGCACGCGGGGCACGCGGACGTCGCCGGTGCGGGAGAGGATCTCCTCCGGGTCGGTCAGGCCGATGGTCGGCTCGCCGTCGGTGATCAGCACGACGATGCCGCGCCGGGCGTCATCGGCGGAGAACAGCGAGTAGGCCGACTCGACCGCCTCGTACAGGGCGGTGCCGCCGCGGGCCCGCAGCTCCTCGACGCGCAGGAGGGCCTTCTCGACGTTGTCCGGGCTCGCCGCGAGCAGGTTCTTGCTGAAGGGCCGCACGCCGGTCGCGAAGTCGACCACCGCGAAGCGGTCCTGGGGCGCGAGGTTGCGCAGGCCGTAGGCGAGGGCGGCCTTGGCCTGGGCCAGCTTCGGCCCGGACATGCTGCCGGAGGTGTCGAGCACGAACACGACATCCTTGGGCTGCGTCGCGACCTTCTCGCTCTGGTTCGGGCTCAGCAGCAGGAGGAAGTGGCCGTCCTCGCCGTTGTCCCAGGTCAACAGGCTCATCCCGAGGTCTTCCTCGCCGCTCGAGATGTAGAGCTGGAAGTCCTTGTCCGGGCGGGTGCCGCTCTCCTCGTAGGAGACCTGGGTCGCGTCGGCGCGGCGCAGGATGTCGACCTCGTGGGTCGGCGAGTAGACGGTCTGCAGGGGCTTCTCGGACTCGAT
>JAUIEM010000474.1 GCA_030428695.1 bacterium | reverse complement strand
CACCTCCTGCGCCCTCGCGCGGGTAGCCCTCGTCGAAGCGCAGGAGGTGGTAGGTCGGCGTGCGGTAGACGTTCGGGTTGTTCCCGGTCGTCGCGCTGACGCTGCCGTCCTGGTCGGAGTCGCTCGCCAGGTCGACGGCCTCGATGCGCAACAGCGGGTGGTCGATGGCGGAGGTGTCGTAGTGCTGGAGGGCCAGCGTGTAGGCGGGCCGGTCGACCACGGCCGGGGGCGCCTCGGGCAGCCCGGCGCCGCCGATCGCGTTGGCGGTGCGCGTCGCGAACTCGGCGTCGTCGTCGAAGTGCAGGGCGATGAGCGGATGCAGCGAGACCAGCGGGGTCTGCCAGGCGCTGGTGTCCGGGTACTCGATCGGGAGGCCGGTCGTGATCGGCTCGTTGAAGGTGTAGATGCCGCCGGCGTGATCGGGGCCCGTGAAGCCGTACCAGGCGTGCTTCCACTGGGCCATGTTGCGGGCGAAGGACGTCGTGTCCATCGCCCGCTCGACCCGGTCGAGGGAGACCACCGGGTCCTGGGCGCAGGACAGGTAGAACTCCTGGACCGGCGGCACGAAGCCGTAGGGGCCGTTCCACACCCGGTTGTGACAGGGCCAGGTCTCCGCGACCGAGAACATCAGATCCTGGGGAACGCTCATCGTGTGGGGTTGGCCGTCGGTGCCCCAGGTGCGGAGGAAGAGCATGTCGTCGTCGTCGGGATCTTCGGTGTCCATGTCCCAGATCCCGATCTGGCTGACCGTGTGACTGCGCGCGGCCTCGATGCTCGAGTTGTATGCCGAGAGCACGTCGAGACCGGTGTTCTGGACGTTGCGCTGGACGATGTCCGCGGTCGATTCCTCCCAGGAGAGCACGAGCGCGAAGATCATCGCGCTGAACACGATGATCGCGACCATCGCGGCGACCGCCCCCCGTCGTCTTCGTCTCACGCCCATCTCGTCCTCCTTGTCAGCGCCCCATTCTACCCCAAAGGCCCGTCACTTTCTCCCCCCGTCGGTCGGGTGAATCAGCCGCGCTCACTCGAGGCGCAGCTTCTGCCGCGCCTCCTCGAGAGCGGGCGCCAGACCTTCCGGCAGGCGGCGCGCGAGGTTGTCGACGAGCTGCTGGCGGTCGGCCTCGGTGCGCAGGGCGGGCATCTCGATCAGGTTGCCGACGAAGCCGAGCATGCGCGGGAAGGCGACGAGCGTGTCCTCGAGCAACACGCGCTCGTCCTCGCCCCACACGTGGTTCGCGAGCGCCTGGCGGCGGACGCCGGGGACCTCCGACGTCAACAGGCCGCGCCAGCGGTCGAGGGCTTCGGGCGCGCCGCGGTTCGCGTAGCGCGTCAGCTCGCCCGCCAGCTCGGCGTCTTCGGGGAAGCGGCGCTGGCTGCGGTCGAGCGCATCCCACAGCAGCGGATGCTCCGGCCAGGCCCCGACGACCGCGCGGAAGTCCGGGAGACCGGCGGCCGGATCGTCCTCCAGCCGCCGCGCGACGGTCTCCGCCAGGGGCTCGTAGCGCAAGCGGACCAGCGCGCGCAGCAGCGCCGGTCCGGAGCTTCCGCCCCGGCTCCAGGCCTCGAGCAGCGCCTGGCCCTCCCCCGCGCGGAGCGGGCCGGCATCCTCGAGCACCGCGAGCGCGAGCGCGGCGAAAGCGGGCGCATCCCCGGTCGCGAGGTGCACCAGCGCCGCCCGCAGCGCTCCCTCGGCGAGGGCCTCCGGCAGCCACTCCGGCGGCGGCCCGGGCTGGTTCCGCCAGCGCCGCAGCAGCGCCTCGGCGGCCGCGTCCTGACGGCGCAGGGCGGCGGCGAGGGCGTCGGCGTCGTAGGCGGGCGGCGCGGGCGGCGCTGGAAGCTCCGCCGGCGGCTCGGGGGACGGGCCGGGAGCGGGCGGCGCCGGCGGCAGCTCCTCCGCCTCCCCCGGGCTCCAGGGCTCGTCCGGGAGCGGTGCGCCCGCCTCCGGTCGCGGCTGCCCCGCTTCCCGCCGTGGAGGCCGCGGTCGCTCCGCGGACGGCGCCGGCCGCACGGCCCAGAGCCCGGCGATCAGGAGCCCGGCGCAGACGACGCCGACGAGAATGGAGCGGTCGGCCTGCAACGCGGCTCCTCCGTGCAATTCCTCTCCCCATCATGCACAATCCGGGACGAATCGTCAGGGAGTTTGCGATGTCCGAGCTCAGCCATCTCAACCCGCGCGGGGAGGCCTCGATGGTCGACGTCTCCGCCAAGGCGGTCACCCATCGGGTCGCCCGCGCCCGCGGCTTCGTCACGATGCGGCCCGAGACCCTCGCCCACGCCCTGCGCGGGGACGCGAAGAAGGGGGACGTGTTCGGCACCGCGCGCCTGGCCGGGATCCAGGCGGCGAAACGCACCTGGGAGCTGATCCCCCTGTGCCACCCCCTCGGGCTGAGCGGCATCGAGGTCGCGGTCGAGCCGGACGGCGAGGACGCGGTCCGCATCGAGGCCGAGGCCCGCATCCACGCCCGGACGGGCGTCGAGATGGAGGCGCTGGTCGCGGTCTCGACGGCGGCCCTGACGGTCTACGACATGCTCAAGGCCATCGACCGCGGGATGCGCATCGGCCCGATCGGGCTGATCGCCAAGAGCGGCGGTCGCAGCGGGGCCTTCCAGGCCGAGCTCGAACGCTGAGCGAGGCGGTGGAGAGCAACCCGTTCGTCGTCCGCGCCCACCGCGAGCGGCGCTGGCTGCTGCTCGCCCTGTTCGGCTGCAACCTGGTCGCGATCGCCGTCTTCTCCTCCCTGCGCATCACCCCCTCCGCGAACGGCGTGCTCTGCTTCGACCTCGAGCTCGCGCCGTTCACCTGGGGGACGGCGCTGCTCGCCCTCGTGGTGCTCGCGCTGCAGAACCTGGTCAGCGTCGCGCTGATCCTCGGCGCCCTGCGCTCGGACGACTCCCGCCGCGTCGCGCCGCCGCAGGCCGACGTCTCCGATGCGGACCGCGAGATCGCCGCGCTCGTCGAAGAGGTCGCCGCCGACTGCGGCATCCCCGCCATCGATGAGGTGTACTTCCTGCGCCAGCCGGTGCCGAACGCCTTCACCGCGCGCCTGCTCGGCATCGGCAACATCGTCGCCCTGCACTCGAACCTGTTCGACTTCCTGTCGCCGGCGGGGGTGCGCGCCGTGATCGCCCACGAGCTCGCCCACATCAAGCACGGCGACTCGCTGATGCGGCAGCTGGTCGCGGCGCCGGCGGCGCATGTGTTCGTCATCGTCGGCTGGGGTCTCTGGCGGGTCCTCGGCGGCGTGTTCTCCCCGGGCAGCCTCAGCGTGTTTCTGTGGCGGATGCTCTTTCTGGTTCTCTACCTCATCATCGCCTTCGTCGTGCTCGGCGTGCTCGGCTCCCTCGCCACCGCCGCCGCCCGGCGCGCCGAGCTGCTCGCCGACGGCTTCGCGGGACGCACCTGCGGCTGGATCCCGACGGCGAACATGCTGCTCCTGCTCGGCGAGCGCACCGAGGCCCTCGAGGCGCTGGTCGAGGTGTACGAGGAGCTGATCAAGCGCGAGGGGGACGACCGGGCCGGCGCCAACGAGGCCGAGCTGCGGCGCATCCTCGCGCGCTTCCCCCGCACCGAGCTCAACGACGAGGTCGCCCGGCAGCTGGTCCCCGAGCTGCTGATCCGCGAGCGGCTCGAGGCGCTGCAGAAGCACTACTGCGTGCCGTTCGGGGAAGAGGATCTCGCGCGTCTGAGCCGCGAGGGAGGGGCCGCGCTGCGGGCCAGGCTGGCGGAGGAGAAGGCCGCGAAGGCGGACGACCCCGGCGCGGAAGCTCCCGCTCCGGACGGTGATGCCTCCGCGCAGCCGACCGAGGCCGAGGCGCAGGCGGAGCCGCTCGTCGACTGGCGCAGCTACGACTTCGACCTGTCCGGGCACCTCGACGCGGAGGAGCTGCGAGCCCTGCTCGCGAAGCTGCGCGATGAGCCCGAGCGGATGCTCTTCCACCACTTCCTCGCCCCGGAGTCCCGGACCCGCGACCATCCGCCGATCCGCGAGCGGCTGCTCTTCGTCGCCGACGTGCTGGCGGAGGATGCCCGGAGCGCGAGCCGCTGATGGCACGGTGTCCTCGCCCCGGAGAGGCCGACGTCCCCCGGGAACAGGGGCGGGACAGCCACGCCGCCCGGCCGCACTGGCTTCCTCGGGCGACGCCGTCTACACTCGATACCGAAGAGCTGCCGAGCACGAGGACGGTCCGGCCGCGCCAGGCGCGGGGGCGCAGACGCGGCGCCCGCGCAGGACGACGCACCCGGAGCGAGTGGAGAGGAGAGCGGGCTTGAGCGACGCACCGGTCGATCAGCGACGGACGTACACCGCGCGCGTGCTCGGGGTGCTGAAGACGAGCGCGCGTCCCTTCTGGCAGCTGTCGAGCTCCGCGCTTCCCGAAGACTTTCCCGGCCTGCCCGAGGGGCTCGCGCCGCGCGACGTGATCGACGCGTTGCGCGCGGAAGCCGGCATGCTCGAGGGCGAACAGGCGCTGCAGCACGGGCGCCTCGAGCTCGACGGCGCCGAAGACGCCTGCACCGTCGTGCTGACCTGCGAGCAGGGCCCCGACGAGACCAGCCTGTTCCTGTCGGTGATCCGCCCGTCCGACCGCGGCGCGGACTTCGACGACACCGCGCCCCTCCTGCGTCCGGAGTTCCGGGTGCTCGGCGAGGACAGCGAGCCGGCGACCGGGGAGTTCTGGCTGCATCCGCCCCCCGACCTCGAGCCCGGCCCGGGCATCGCCGCCGCCTGCCTGCAGTCGGCCCGCGGCGAGGCCGAGGTGCCCTGGCTCGGCATCGAGCGGCTGATCCTGCACGGGGACGACGAGCATCCGAAGCTCGACACGATGCTCGGCAGCGCGATCATCGTCCGGCACTCGGTCGGCCTGCCCCTGCCGGCGAACATCGACGGGCTCGTCGCCGCCGCCCGCCGCGTCTCGGCCGGGGCGCACCCCGCGGCCGGCCCCGGGGAGCGGCTCGAGACCCTGCCGGCGGCGCTGTACGCGGTCGCCCGCCACCGCGACCGGGGGCCGCTGACGCGGGGCGACCTGCGGGAGCGCTTCCTGGTGCGCTGGGAGGCGCTGCTCAAGCGGCTGTTCGCGGCCCTCGAGGAGGGGGAGTCGGCGCGTCTGGAGCCCGAGCCCGCCGAGCGCTGCTGGATCGCCGGCGATCTCGCGGCCTGCGTCGCCGACGTCGCCCGCGCCGAGCGCTGGTGCTACCCCCGCCCCGGCGCGCACCACCAGGCCCTGGTCCTGCACGCCCCGCGCAGCGCGGCCTTCCGCACCTGGACGCAGCTGCACGGCAGCTTCTCGGCGGACGGACCGATCGGGCTCCTGGTCGTCGAGCGGGCGGGAGAGTGGAGCTTCGAGGCCCGTGGCGATCCGCGCCGCCCGGGGGCGCTCGACCTGCGCGCCCTCGCCGAGCAGTTCGAGGCCGAGGAGGACTTCCGCGCCTGGCGCCTCGACGACAGCGGCGCGCGCCTGCGCAGCCCGGCCCGCGGCACGGGCCTCAGCGAGCGTCGGCTGCGCGAGCTGTGGACCGCCTGGCTCGGCGCGGAGCCCCTCGAGGCGCGCCGGCTGCAGCTGTTCAGCGACCTGCTGCGGGGCTGGCGCCAGCAACTCCCGGACTGCGGGGTGCCACGGCTGGCCGGGCCGGTCGCCGACTTCTACGCCCTCGACTGCCTGCGCGACGAGGAGCCGCTGCTGCTCCTGTGGCGGCCGGCCGCCGGCCCCCTGCCTCCCGCCGGGGGGGAGCTGTACTGCGAGGACGGTGTGCTGCGGCTCGCCCGGCTCGAGGCGGGCGCCGCCCACGAGCTGTGGGTCAGCCCGGTCGCGCCGCTGTGCGACCTGCGGCGGTGGCGGGCGACGGCCGCGGAGCTCGCCGGGGCGGTCGTGCTCGGGCTGATCTCCGACCTCGCTGAGGCCCTGCGCAGCCTGAGCAGCGCCCACGGCCGCGTGCGACCGGGCAACGTCTGGGTGCACACCGCGGCGGACGGTCCGCGGGCGCTGCTGATCGCTCCGAAGTCGCGGCTGGCGAAGCGCGACCGGGACGCCGAGGCGACCCTGTTCGCGCCGGTCGCCGGGGTCCACCCGGACCTCTGCGGGCTCGCGCTGCTGACGGCCTGGCTCCTGCGGGGAGACCTCGCGCCGCCGTTCCGGGCCGAGAGCGGCGGGCTCGTCGCGGGCACCCTCGGGCCCGCGCGGGCGGAGCTCGAGGCGTTGTTGGACGAGGCGCTGCGAGGTGTCCGGCCGCTCTCCGGCCCATCCGCCCTGGTCGCGCAGCTGCAGCCGCTGCTCGCTCCCGACGCCGCCCGCCGGGGGAGCTCGAGCCGCAAGGTGCGGCGGCTGTCCCGGGAGCGAGGCGCCGTCGCCCGCGCGGCGCCGCCGCGGGCAGACCCGCCTGCGGAGGATGCGCGCGCCTCCCTCGAGGCCCTGCCCCCTTCCGGGAGGCTGGCCCCCCTGGCCCGGGAGGCCGCGCGCGCC
>JAUIEM010000473.1 GCA_030428695.1 bacterium | reverse complement strand
TCCGGCGCTGCGCGCCGCTCTGCGCCCGCTGCTCGGCGCGCGCGGGCGGTGGCTGGCGGAGCTGCGCGCCGACTGGAGCTGGGCGCGGGAGGCGGGGCCGGAGCTGGTGCGGGCCGCGGCCGCGGAGGCCGTCCGGGGGAACGATGCCGCGGCGGAGCATCGGGCGCAGGGGGCGCGCGCCGTGCAGGCGGTGGCGGATGCAGCGCCGCTGGACGCGGGGGCGCCGGTTCCTCCGCCGGCTGAGCGGACGGCGCAGCTCGCGCCGGCGGGCTCTTCCGTTGCGGCGCCGGTGGAGGCGCTGTCGGTCGAGAGGGGCGGCGCGCTCCTCGCCCTGCGCGCCCCCGGGGCGCATCCGGCCCGGGTGCTGTCCGCCGTGCCCGGGCCCTGGAGCGTGCCGTTGGGGCGCCTCTTCCTCCGCCTCCTCGGTGAGGTCGTGCGGTGTCCGGAGCGACGTGCCCTCGCGCCCTGGTGTGCGCTGCTCGGCACGGTCTCCTGGCGCCTGCCGCCCGCGTTGTGGGACGTCCGGGTCGCGCACGTGCGGCCCGCCGCTTCCGCCGCTTCCTCCTCGATCCGCGCCTTCGGCGACGCCCTGCGGGGATTCCACCACCAGCTGTCCGTGCTGTGCCTCCTGGCGAAGGAGCTTCCGCAATGAACCCCGAAGTGTTGCGCCCCCACGCCGAGCAGCTCTACGCCGACGAGCTCTCCTCCCTCGCGGCGCTCGACACGCATCCGCGGCCGCCGGGCTGGAAGCTCTCGCCGCGCGCGGTGCGGCGCTATCTGCTCGGGGGCGAGGTCGGGAGCGTCGCGATCCGCCCGAAGTACATCGGCCGCAAGGAGCTGGTCGAGATCGCGATCGCGACCCTGCTGACCGAGCGCGCGCTCCTCCTGTTCGGCGTGCCGGGCACCGCGAAGTCCTGGCTGAGCGAGCACCTCGCGGCGGCGATCAGCGGAGACTCCACCGTCTTGATCCAGGGCACCGCCGGCACCGACGAGGCGGCCCTGCGCTACAGCTGGAACTACGCGAAGCTGCTCGCCGACGGGCCGAGCGCCGACGCCCTGGTCGACAGCCCGCTGTTGGCCGGCATGCGGGCGGGGAAGATCGTCCGGGTCGAGGAGCTGACGCGCATCCCCGGCGAGGTGCAGGACACGCTGATCAGCGTGCTGTCCGAGAAGACGCTGCCGATCCCCGAGCTGCAGAGCGAGGTGCAGGCGGTGCCCGGCTTCAACCTGATCGCGACCGCGAACGACCGCGACCGCGGCGTGCACGAGCTGTCGAGCGCGCTGATGCGGCGCTTCAACACCGTCGTTCTGCCGCTGCCCGTCAGCCTGGAGGAGGAGGTGCGCATCGTCGAGCAGCGCGTCGCCGAGCTCGGCGAGGCCCTGCCGCTGCCGGCGCAGCTGCCCGCGGCCCGGGAGGTGCGGCGGGTGGTGCGGATGTTCCGGGAGCTGCGCGCCGGCCAGAGCGACGACGGTCCGCGCCGCCTGCAGCGCCCGAGCGGGACCCTCTCGACCGCCGAGGCGATCGCGGTGCTGCACGGCGGGCTCGCGCAGGCGGCCTGCTTCGGCGACGGCGTGCTGCGCGCCGCCGACGTCGCCTCCGGCCTGACCGGCACGGTGATCAAGGACCCGGGGGGTGACCGCGTCGCCTGGCTCGACTACCTCGACGCGGTCGTCAAGCGCAGGGATGGCTGGCAGGACCTGTACCGCGCCTGCCTCGAGGTGCTCGAGGGCCCTCAGTCCCGCGGGAAGCGGTAGTAGATCTCGAGGCTGAGGGCGTTCAGGGCGGTCGCGTACACCCGCCCGCCGACGAAGGCCCACTCGCCGAGGGGGTCCCAGCTGCCGTCGTCGCGCTGGGTCGGCACCAGGGCCTCCTGCAGCGCCTGATTCCATGTCGTCCAGCCTTCGCCGCCGAGCTGAAACATCGCGAGCGTCCCGTAATACCAGTAGTAGAAGCTCACGCCCTGGTAGCCCTCGCCGTCCCAGGCGGGCAGCTCGCCGAGCAGCACCTCCGCGCCGGCCGCGATGGCCTCGCTCGTCCGCTCCTCGCCAGCGGCGATGCGGGAGGCGACGGCCGCCGCGGTCATCACCGGCAGCTCGCGGTACATCTCGCCGCCGATCGCCCGCTCGAGGGCCGGCATGAAGGCGCTGCCGGAGCCGGGGGCGTTGTAGCCGGTGCGGCCGTCGAGGGCGGTCGCCCGGTCGAACCAGCCCCGCGCGTCGGCGAAGGTCTCGGCGGGAACCTCGAGGCCGGCGGCCTGCGCGGCCTTCAGGGCCATTACCATCGCGCTGGTCACCGAGCTGTCGTTCTTCCCCGTCCGCACGCCGTACTGCCAGCCCATCCCCGGGTTCTGGGCGGCGAGGCACCAGTCGACCGCGGCCTGCGCGGCCTTCTCGAGGCGGAAGTCGCGGCTCATCGCGAGGGCCTCGCACAGCGCGGTCGTCGCCAGGGCGTGGTTGTAGACGCTCTCGCCCATCATCGGGTCCCAGCCGATCGCGCCGTCGGCGTCCTGCTGGGCGCGCAGCCAGTCGAGGCCGGTCCGCACCGTGCGCTTGTGGGCGCCGATCTTGTGCGTCTCGCCGTGGCCGAGGAAGGCGAGCAGGGCGAGGGCGGTGACGCCGACGTCGTAGTCGCCGTCGCCACGGCCCGGCCCGACCTTGTCGGGTTCCGCGAAGCTCGGTCCCGAGCAGGGCGCGTGCCCGTCGAGCGCGCAGCGGTCCGGCCAGCCCTCGGCGCGCCAGGCGCCGCGCCGCGCACCTTCCTTGGTCTGGTGCCGGTCGAGCCAGGCCAGGGCCGCGCCGACCGCCGCCTCCGACTCCTCGGTGCCGCCTTCGGCCGCGAGGGCCTCGCGGCCGAAGCGCGTGCCGAAGGTCCCCGCCGCGCCGCCCCCGATGCCGAACGCATCCTCCACGGCGGTCGAGTCGAGGTTCTTGTTCGACATGTTGTCGAAGTTGGTGCCGCGCGGGATCTCCTCCGTCAGCTCGACCTCGGGGATCGCCACCAGCGGCGCGCTCTGCGGTGGCACCGTCCCCGGCAGCAGGGAGAGGTCGAGCTCGCGCGCGCCGACCCGCGCCGTGAAGGTGAAGCGGTACACATCGTGCCGGGAGCAGGCGTCGAGCAGCGTCGACACCTCGCTCCAGGGAACCCGGGCGTCGGCCCGGATGCGCAGGGCGATGCGCGGCAGCTCCCAGTCGCGGGGCAGCGCCGGGCTCTCGCGCGCGAACAGCTCGGCGAGCAGGGCGGCGGGCACCGGCGGGGCGGACTGCGGGCGCGGGACGACCGTGAAGGTCGGCATCACCCCGGCGTCGAGCAGCCGCGCCGTCAGGCTGATCGCGAAGCCGCAGGGCACGTCCCCGGCGACGTGCAGCTGGACGGCGGGCCGGTCCGCGAGCAGCGCGCCGAGGGTGTCGAGCGCGAGCGCTTCGCCACCGGTCGAGAGCAGGGGGCGGCCCGCGACCAGGCGCAGGGCGAGGCGCAGCGGCCCTTCCTCGGCGACCTCCGTCGTGCGCGGCAGCTGCAGGCCCGCCCAGCGACTGTCGCGCTCGAGCCGGACACCGTAGCCCCGCGCCTCGACATGCTCGAGCCGCACGACGGCCGCGGTCAGCTTCTCGTAGGGCGGGGGCGCTGCCGCGAGCAGGTTCGTCAACTCGGCGCTGAGCTCGGGCAGGACGAGCGCGTCGACCGCGGGCCAGGCGCCCGTCTCCCAATCGGCGGCGTGGGCGACGCTGTCCTCGGCGTGCTGGCCGAGACAGAGCGTGCAGAGCAGGGCGGACAGAAGGGCCGCGCGGCGCATCGCGATTCCTCCGGGTTCGGAATGCTACGATGGTCGCTGATCATCAACTGCCACGCAAGTCGGTGCCGGCGCTTGCGCCGGCTGCCGACTGGAGCGGGAAAGCCGGGCGCCGGGCGACGGCGCTTGCGCCGTTGCGCGGAGGGAGGCCGGGTTTCCCATCGTCTTTCGGGGCGGCGCAGCCGTCCCGGAAGACGCCACGCAAAGCGGTGCCGGCGCCATCCTCTCGGATCGAGGCCGCGCTCGCGATCTTGATCCGGAAGCCGCGATGCAGTGCGGGGAAGGAGCTCGGGCACAGCACCAGCAGAAGCATGGATGCAGGCCGCGCCCGATGCGGATAGGCTGCAGGACCGAGCGACGACAGGAGGGGCGATGCCCCGCGAGACCGAGGTCGTGATCTTCGGCGTCCGCCACCACGGGCCGGGCTGCGCGCGCCATCTGCGGGCGGCGCTCGGGCGCCTGCGGCCGGACTGCGTGCTGGTCGAGGGGCCGCCCGAGGCCGACCGGCTGCTGGCCTTCGTCGCGCGCCGCGAGCTGCGTCCGCCGATCGCGCTGCTGGTCTATCCGGAGGCCGCGCCCGGCCGCGGCGTCGCCTTCCCCTTCGCCGCCTTCTCGCCGGAGTGGCAGGCCCTGCGTTACGCCGCTTCCCGGAAGATCCCGGCGCGCTTCTGCGATCTCCCCTACGCCCGCCAGCTCGCCCTGCCCGAGGAGGGTCCGCCGCGGGATCCGCTCGCGGAGATCGGGGTGGCCTGCGGCTTCGAGGAGGACTGGTGGGAACGCGCCGTCGAGGAGAACCCGCGCGGTCGCGGGCTGTTTCCGGCGCTGCTCGAGGCGATGGCGGAGCTGCGGAGGGAGCACGGGCCGCCTGCCCGCAGGCAGCTCCTGCGCGAGGCGGCGATGCGGCGGGTCCTGCGCCGCGCCCGGCGCGACTTCCACAGGATCGCCGTCGTCTGCGGTGCCTGGCACGCCCCGGCGCTGCGGGACCTGCCGCCGGCGGCCGCCGACCAGGCGCTGCTCAAGGGCCTGCCGCGGGTCCGGGTCCAGGCCACCTGGACGGCCTGGGACGCGCCCCAGCTCGCGCGCCGCAGCGGCTACGGGGCGGGGGTGGAGGCGCCGGGCTGGTCCGCCCACCTGTTTCGCACCCGCCGCGCCCCCGGTCCGGCCTGGTTGAGCCGCCTGGCGCGCGGCCTGCGCGAGCGCGGCTTCCCCGCCTCCCCGGCCGGGGCGATCGCCGCCCTGCGCCTGGCGCGGGCCCTGGCGGCGCTGCGCGGGATCCCGCGGCCGGGGCGCGGCGAGCTGCGGGAAGCGGCGGAGACCGTGCTCGGCGACGGCGACCCGCGGCGGCTGGCGGTGCTGCGGGCGCTGGAAGGCGGGGAGGGCCGCGGGCGGGTGCCGGCGGACGTGCCGCGGCTGCCGCTGCAGCGCGAGGTGTACGCGTCGCTCAAGCGGCTGCGCTTCGGGCCGCGCAACCGGCGCCTGGACCTCGACCTGCGCAAGCCCCGGCAGCGTGAGAAGAGCGCCCTGCTCGCGCGGCTCCAGCTGCTCGGCGTGCCCTGGGGGACCCGCCTGCCGCGGCGCGGGACGGGGACCTTCAAGGAGCGCTGGCAGCTCGCCTGGCGTCCGGACTTCGACCTGCGGCTGCGGGAGGCCGGCCGCCACGGCGGCACCCTGGAGGCCGCGGCCGCGGCGGCCCTGCGCGAGCAGACCTGGGAAGCCGCCCGGCTGCCCGCCCTGGTCGCGTTGCTCGAGACCTGTCTGCAGGCCGACCTGCCCGCGGCGCTGCCCGACCTCCTGCGGGCGCTGCGCGACCGCACGGCCGTCGCCCCCGACCTGGTCGAGCTGATGCGCGCCCTGCCGCCTCTGGCGCGGCTCTTGCGCTACGGGGACGTGCGCCTGCCGGCGGAGGTCGCCGCGCGGCGCATAGGTCCGCTCTTCCGCGAGGTCTTCGCCAGGCTCTGCGTCGCGCTTCCCACCGCCCTGCGCGGCCGGGCTCCCGCCGCCGCCCGGGAGCTCCTCGCGGGCATCCGGGCCGTGCGCGACGCGGTCCGGCTCGGGGAGGGGGCGTCCGCCGCGCTCCTCGTCCGCTGGCGCGGGTTGCTCGCGGCGCGGCTGCGGGACCGCCAGCTGCCGGCGCTGCTGCGCGGGGGGTTCTGCCGCCTGCTGCTCGAGGACGGGGAGCTCTCCGCCGCGGCGCTCGGCGCGCTCGTCGCCCTGCACCTGCGGCCCGAAGCCGCGGAGGAGGCCGCCGCCTGGAGCGAGGGACTGCTCGCTGACGGGGAGCTGCTGCTGCCGGACCTCGCCCCCCTGTGGGAAGCCCTGGACCGCTGGCTGCAGGCCCTGCCCGAGGCGGAATTCCTCGCCGTCCTGCCGCTGCTGCGCCGCGCCTTCGCCGCCTTCCCGCCCGCCGCCCGGCGCGGCATCGCCGCCCGCCTGCGCGAGCCCGGACCGGCGCCCCTGCCGCCCGCCCCGCACCCAGCCCGGGCCGCGCTGCTCGAGCCGGTGCTGCGCCTGCTGCTCGGAGGGGATGATGGCTGAGCGGGACGAACGCACGCGGCGCTGGCGGCTGGTGCTCGGCGGCCCCGCGGAGCCGGAGCTCGGGCCGGCGGACGGCGCCCTCGAGCCGAGCCTCAGGCTGTACGACGGCACTCTGCCCGGGCCCGCCGGGCTCGACGCCTGGCTCGACGGGCTGCGCCGCTTCCCTGGCCCGGTCGCGGCCCTGATGCGCAGGGACGCCGTCGCCCGGCTCGGTCTGCGGCGGG
>JAUIEM010000019.1 GCA_030428695.1 bacterium | reverse complement strand
CCTCCCGCCGCACCGAGGAGGTCGACCACATCCTGCAAGGTCGCGATGCGTCCCATGTCCTCCGACTGCACCTGCGGAAGACCCGGCATACGCTCTTGCAGCGCGGACAGGATCTCCACCCGCTTGATGGAGTCGATGCCGAGGTCGGCGTCCAGGGACATCGAGAGGTCGAGCATGTCGGCGGGATAGCCCGTGGTGTCGGCGACGACCTCCAGGAGGAGCCGTTCGACCCTCGAAGGACCACCCGAGGAGAGAGCATCGGTCCCCGCTGGCGGGCGGGGGTAAACCCCGCCCCTACCTCGGTTGTTATCAGGTCCTGCGACACCCATGGAGGGGAGGGCTTCACCCCCTCCTGCCGCACCGAGGAGGTCGACGACATCCTGCGAAGTCGCGATGCGTCCCCGTTCGTCGGACTGTTCCACCGGAGAAGGACCCGACGGCGGACGCGCCGCCGGCGGAGCACCCGCTTCCTCCACCGGCAGCCCCAGGCTCTGCGACAGCAACGCCTGCTGCTGCGCGAGCAGCGCCTGCATGTTCTTCTGCGCAGCCTCCTGGCCCTCGAGGAACTGGCGGTGCAGCCGCGCGGTCTGCTCGGACATGCGCTGCAGCTGCGCCAGGCTCTCACTGACCAGGCCGAGCGCCCCCTCCGCGACCGGGGCCGGCGGCAGCCCACCCGGCCGCGCCGCCTGAGCCAGAGGAGCCGACGCCTTCCCGACCCCCCGTCGCGCCGCCGCCTGAGCCGCAGGAGCAACCGTCCGCGCCGGCCGAGCCTCCCCTGCCTCCGTAACCTCCCGCACCGGCGCAGGCACCGCCTTACGCGCCGGCACAACCCTACGCGCCGCCGCGGCCCTCCCCGCCGGACCCGCCCCACTCGTCGGCTCCGCGGCCTGCCCACCGTTCTGCCGCCGGGCCGGTGGGATCTTCTCGCGCGGGCTGACGTAGTTCGCACCGGTGATCGCGACGCTGAACGGCGCCTTCTTCGCCGGCGCGGTCTCCGCCTCCGTCAACGGATGCCAGGCCGCCAGCTCCAGCCCGTGCCCGCGCGCCGCCAGGCCCGCGAGCAGGCGCCCGAGGTCGCGCAGCCCGTGCTTCCCCGAGGAGCCGTCGAGCGCGAGGGCCGCGTGCGGACGCGCGCCGAGGATCTTCCCGACCAGCCCGCTCAACCGCCGCCCCGGACCGACCTCGACGAAGGTCCGGACCCCCGCCTCGTAGAGCGCCTCGATCTCGGCGGTGAAAGCCACCGGCCGGGCGAGCTGCCCGGCGAGGACGGCGCGCGATGCGTCGGCATCGTCGGGATAGGGCGCCGCGCTGCTGTTCGCGTAGACCGGCACCCGACCCGCCGCCAGCGGCAGCTCCGCAAGCGCCGCCGCGAAGGGCTCTTCGACACCGGCGACCAGCGGGCTGTGGAAGGCCGCGCCCACGGTCAGCCGCTTGCAGCGCAGGCCGCGCTTGCGGAGGATCCCGTCCGCCCGCGCGATCTCATCGCTGCGCCCGGACAGCACGAGCTGGTCGGGGGCGTTGTGGTTCGCGATGACCAGCGCGAGCTCTTCCTCCTCCAACAGCTTCTCGAGCGGCGCGCGCGTGCTCTGCACCGCGAGCATCCCGCCGCGGTCGCCGTCGCCGGCGGCCATCAGCTCCCCGCGCACGCAGGAGGCCGTCAGCAGCGCGGGCAGCTCCCAGCGGCCGGCGGCGTACAGGGCGCACAGCTCGCCGTAGCTGTGCCCTGCGACGAAGTCCGGCGCCAGGCCGAAGCCCCGCAGCACGGCCAGGCCGGCGGCGTTGGCCGCGCCGAGCGCCGGCTGGGCGACGTCGGTGCCGCGCAGGGCCTCGCTCTGGGCGGCGCGCTCCGCGGCCGTGAAGGTGGGCGGAGGAAACAGCGCCGCGCTCAGGCGGGTGCCGCGCCGGGTCTGGACGACCTGCTCGGCCGCTTCGACCGCCTCGAGCGCCGCGGGGAAGCGGCTGGCCAGCTCGGCGAGCATGCCCGGGTACTGGGCGCCCTGGCCGGGGAAGAGGAAGGCGACGCGACCCGCCGCACCCGAGGCGAAGAAGGCGTCGGGCAAGCTCCACGCCTCGGTGCCGTCCGCGAGCATCTTCCGGCAGCGCGCGACCTGTGCGGCGACCGTGCCGGCCTCCGCGACGAGCACCAGGCGGCACGGCGCCCCGCTCTCAAAGCGCTCCCGGGAGCGGGCGGCGAAGAGGCGCAGCGCGGCAGCTTCCGTCGGAACTTCCCCCAGCGCCGCGAGGATGGCGGCCCGCGTCCCGCTCAGAGCGACCAGCTCCGGGGCGTCGGACCAGTCGATGCAGGCCTTCTCCGGCCGATGCTCCTCGAGCACGCAGTGGAAGTTGCTGCCGCCGAAGCCGAAGGAGCTGACGCCCGCCCGCCGCGGATGCTCCCCGCGCAGCCACGGCCGCGCCTCGGTGTTGACGTACAGCGGCGCCGCCAGGGCCGGGTTCGGGGCATCGACCTTGATCGTCGGCGGCAGCACCTTGTGCCACAGGGCCAGGGCCGCCTTGATCACGCCGGCCGCCCCGGCCGCCGCCTTGGTGTGGCCGATCTGGGACTTGACCGAGCCGACCGCGCAGGGCGGGCCGCCGGCGAAGACCTCCGCCAGGCCGCGCAGCTCGACCGCGTCGCCGACGGGCGTGCCGGTGCCGTGGGCCTCGACCAGGCCGACCGTCGCCGGCTCGACGCCGGCCGCCTCGTAGGCCCGCCGCAGGCAGCGGATCTGGCCGTCGGAGCTCGGCGCGTAGATCGCTTTGCCGCGGCCGTCGCTCGAGCTGCCGATGCCGCGGATCACCGCGTACACCCGGTCGCCGTCCCGCTCCGCGTCGGCCAGGCGCTTGAGCACGACGATGCCGAGCCCCTCGCCGAGCACGGTGCCGTCGGCGCCGGCGTCGAAGGGCCGGGCGTCGCCGGTCTTCGACAGGGCGGGGGTCTTGCTGAAGCACATGTACATGAAGATGTCGTTGAAGGTGTCGACGCCGCCGCTCAGGGCGACGTCCGCCCGGCCCGCGGCGAGCTCGAGGGTCGCGAGGTGCAGGGCGCTCAGCGAGCTCGCGCAGGCGGCGTCGACCACGCAGTTCGTGCCGCCGAAGTCGAAGCGGTTGGCGATGCGGCCGGCGACGACGTTGCCGAGCAGGCCGGGGAAGCTCGCCTCCTGCCAGGGCACGTACTCCGCGCCGATGCGGCGCACGACATCTTCCGCCAGCGCGTCCGGGACCCCCGCCTCGCGCAGCGCCCGCCGCCACTTCGGGTGGCCGAGGCGGGCGCCGAGGGGGATGACGAGCTCGAGGGCTCCCGTCACCCCGAGGATCACGCAGGTGCGCGCGTGCGTCGCCCCGCCGTCGGGGTGGTAGCCGGCGTCGCGCAGGGCGCGGTCGGCGGCGACCAGGCCGAGCAGCTGGGCGGTGTCCGTCGCCTCGAGGGCCTTGGGCTGGATCGAGAAGCCGAGGGGGCTGAAGTCGACGGGGGAGAGGAAGCCGCCGCGCCGGCCGTAGGTGCGGTCGGGCGCGGAGGGATCTTCGGCGAAGTACTCGTCGAGGCTCCAGTGACTCGACGGCACCGCTTCGATCGCGTCGCGTCCGGCCCGCAGGTTCGCCCAGAAGGCTTCGCGGCCGGCGGCCTGGGGGAAGAGACAGCCGATGCCGACGATCGCGATCGGGGGGGTGGGCTCGGGAGGCATGGCGTGGTTCCGTAGGTTAGCCGAGCAGCTCTTCGAGCCGGGCGCGCTCGAGGGGCCCGTCGGCGATCCAGTCCGGCGGCGGCGTCACGCCCGAGGTGCGCAACCCGTGCAGCCGGGTGCGCAGCGCGGCGCCGTAGAGGAGGTTGAGGGCGACGGTCACGACATCCCGCCGGGCGACATCCTCGAGGAAGGAGCCGCGCGCCCACTCGTTGAAGGCGCCCATCGCGGGGCCGCACCAGACCTGGTAGTCGATGCGCCGCGAGGCGTCCCCGGCGTTCGCCCACTTCGACGCCCGGCCGAGGTAGGAGCGGAAGACCAGGGCGAGCTTGTGGCGCGGGTCGCGCTCCGCCCGGGCGATCTGGCCCGGGTCGGTCGCGGCGAAGAAGGCGCGGGTCTGGTTCCAGGCCTCGTCGAGGCTGCAGCGGAAGAAGGACTTCTCGAGCTTGGCGCGCTCGCCCGCCGGGATGTCCTCCAGCGACGCGCAGCTCCGGTACAGCTCGTACAGCTTCTGGGCCCGCATCGCGAACATCGTCCCGCGCTTGAGCACCTGCACCTTGACGCCCATCTCGAACATGTCGGCGGCCGGAGCCATCGCGATGTCCGCCTGGGCGGCCTGCGCGAGCATGCCGCGCACGATGTCGGAGGTGCCGGACTCGCGGCAGGCCTGGTTGACCGAGCCGGTCAGCACGTAGGCGGCGCCGAGGCTGAAGGCGGCGGCCGCCGCCGCGGGCGTGCCGATGCCGCCGGCCGCGCCGACGCGCAGGGGCTCGGGGTAGGCGTGCTCGCGCTGCAGGCGGTCGCGCAGGGCGAGCATCGTCGGCAGCAGGCTCAACGCCGGGCGGTTGTCGGTGTGACCCCCGGAGTCGGCCTCGGCGGTCAGGTCGCGCGCGACCGGGATCCGCGCCGCCAGGCGCGCCTGGTGCTCGCTCAGGGAGCCCTCGGCGACCAGCTCTCGCAGCATCTTCTCCGGCGGCGGGGCGAAGAAGCGCGCGGCGACCTCGATGCGCGAGACCTTGGCGATCACGCGGTTCGGCGTGACGATGCGCCCGCCCTCTTCCCGGATCCCCGCCGTGCGGTAGCGCACCAGCGGCAGGCTGAGGCCGAGGTAGGCCGAGGCGCTGACCGTGTGCACCCCGCGCCGCAGGTACAGGTCGACGATCGCCTTCTCGAGGGCGGGCTCGTTCGGGCTGTGGATCAGGTTGAAGCCGTAGGGCCGGTCGGGGAGCGTGCTCTGGAGCCGGTCGATCGCCGCCTCGACCCGGGCAGGCGCGAGGCCCGCGGCGCCGAAGAAGGCGAGCAGGCCGGCGTGGGCGAGGGCCTCGACGTACTCGACCGAGGCGATGCCGTTCGCCATCGCCCCGCCGACGTAGGCGTAGCGCAGGTCGTGCTCGGCGAGGAAGCTCGGGTCGCCGAGCCGCTCCGGACCGAGCGCCGGCGCCCAGGCCAGCAGCGGCAGACCCTCGTCGGAGCCGCCTCCCAGGCTGCCCTGACCGTCCGCCGCGAGCCCGAGGCGGCCGCCGACATCGACCACCGCCAGCGGCGTGCGCAGCGCGCCCAGCAGCGCGCGACAGGACGCGGCAGCGGTGACCGGCGGGGTCTCGGGGACCCAGCGGCCGACGGTGGTTCCGGGCAGTGTGCAGGCCTCGATGATGGCGGCTCCCCCCTCGAGAGGGCCACGATGGGAACGGATGTCGGGGGGCGGTTCAAGGCTTTTTGGAGAAACACCACTGAATACCCGGCCGTTGGTTTCGCGATGGGACGAAGCGCGCGGAATCCCGGCGCCTCCAACGACCTCAACGCTCCGGCAGCCGCAGCTCCACCGTGTCGAAGAGGGGCTCCTGCGCGATCGCACCGGACAGGGTCGTGCGGGTGTACAGGCAGACGTCGACGGGGTCGGTCAGCGGGAAGTGGAAGGGCGGACCGACGGGCTCGAGGCTCTCCGGCGTCGGGCCGGCGAAGCCCTGGAACCAGTCGCCGCGCCGCCGCAGGGCGAGGAAGCAGGGCCGGCCGTCCCAGGGCTGCTCCTGGAACTTCGACTCCCAACGGCGGGCCGCCTGGACGCTGAGGGAGGCCGCGAAGGGCAGGAAGTTCGTCGCGGTCGGGCCGTGCAGCTCGAGCCGCACGGCGTCGTGGTAGTTCTGGCTGGTCTTGACCGCGACGCCGGCGTAGACCCGCGCCTCGGGCTCGAGCTCGACGCGGGCGCGGAAGTCGAAGTCGCCGTCCAGGCTCGCGACCACGAAGATCGGCGACTCCTTGTAGTCTTCCCGGATCCAGAAGTTGCGGACCGGCAGCCGCAGCCCGTCCCGCCACAGCGCCTCGAGGCTCGCCGGCAGCGCGCGGTTCCCGAGGGTGGGAGAGGGCTCGGTGATCGGCCCGCGCCGGGGCTCCGCGCCGGCGAAGGGCGCGAAGTCGGGGGGCAGGTCGGGCGCGCGGGGGGCGAGCCGCCCGACCAGGCGCAGCCGCCGCAGCGCGCCGGGGCTCCAGACGGTCAGCTGCACCCGCCCGCCGCCCTGGGCCATGCGCGCGACCGGATCGGCGTGGACGTAGAGCCGCCCGTTCTCGACCTGGCGCAGCTCGAGCCGGTCGTAGCGCACGTGCACCAGCCGGGAGTGCGAGCGCGCGCCGCCGAAGCGCCGGACGAAGCGGTCGTCGACGTTCAGGTCGCGGAACAGGCTGATGTTCGAGGCGAGGAAGCGGTCGGCGTCGAGCTTGATCTCGAGCTCGCCGGAGGCCTCGACGGCGACCTCGGACAGGTCGAGGAAGACCATCCGCGAGTGCAGCTCGCTGCGCGCGCCGAAGCGGTAGGCGCCCGCCTCCCAGCCCTCGTCGCGCAGGCTGTGGAGCTCGAAGCTCGCCAGCAGCGGCGCCGCGCCCCGGGCCAGGTCCAGGCACAGGATGTCCTGGCCCCCCGGCCCCGCCAGCGGCACCAGCCCGAGCGCCTCGACGACCTCGGCCCGACGCCGGGCGCGGCGCGCGGTCTCCGGGTCGAGCTCCGCGAGCGCCTCGAGCGCACGGGCGTCCCCCGTCTGCAGCCGCAGCAGGGCCTCGAGGCCGCGCGCCTCGAGCCCGTCGGGGGCGAGGGCGCAGGCCCGGGTCGCCGCCTCGAGGGCGCCCCCGAAGTCCCCCGCCTCGACCGCCTCCCGGGCGGCCAGCACCAGCAGCGCGGCGTCCGGGTCCTCGGCGAGCCGCTCCCGCAGCGCCGCGTGGCAGCGCTCCAGGCGCGCCGGCCGCTCGCGCACCGGCTGCCGGGCGAGGGCGAAGGCCAGGCGCAGCCCGCTGGACGAGAGGGCGGGCGCCTCCCCGCCGGCCAGCAGCCGCAGCGCGCCCTCCGCCTCCTGGGCGAGCGTGCGCACCCGAGGATCTGCCTCCGCGGCGAAGAGGTGCGCCAGCAGCTCCAGGGCTGCCGCCTCGAAGCCGGGCTCGAGGGCGACGGCGGTGGCGACGGCCAGCGCCAGCCCGCCCCGCAGCTGCCAGCTCTCGGCGGAGGCGAGGCGGGTCAGCAGGGCGGGCTCCCAGGAGGGCAGGCGGGCGCTCTGCTCGGCCAGGGTCAGCGCGGCGAGCGCGGCGCCCAGGCCTGACGCGCGGCGCGCTTCCTCCACCCAGTCCGCCTGCGGCGCGCCCTGGTCGATGGCGAGGGAGGTGGACCAGGCGGCCGCGCGCAGCACAGGAGGCGTCGACTCTTCCCGGAGGTCGCGCAGCGAGCGCTCGGTCTGGAAGCGGGGGAACTGGCACAGCTCGAGCACGCTGCGCAGGCGGAGCGGGAGGGCGCAGGTGGGATCGCCGGCCTGCCGCACGAGGGCGGCCTCCTCGTGGCGCTGGATGACCGCGAGGGCGCGGGCCCGCTCCGGCAGGATGCGCCACTGCAGCTCGCGCCACATCTCCCGCAGCGAGAGGGCGTCGAGCGCGAGCAGCCGACGCTCGACCAGCGGCGGAAGCCCCGCCGTGTCGGCCGGCGCCTCCGCGCACAGCGCCCAGCGGTCCCGCTCCTCGGCGTGGTGGCGGCCGAGCGCGCGGTTGCAGGCGGCGCGCAGGCGCAGGCCCGCGAGCCGGGCGTCGTCGGGGAGCTCTCCGAGCAGCGCGAGGGCTTCTTCCGCCGCCGCCGCCTCGAAGAGCAGCGCGGCCAGCTGCAGCCGGTCCGCGAAGCGCTGCGAGCCGTGCTCCAGGGCGTCGCGGAAGGCCTGGCGCGCGGCCTCCGGGCGGTCGAGCTGGCGGCAGGCCCGCCCGAGCAGCGAGAAGACCTCGGCGTCGGGCACCTGGGCCGCGGCCCGCTCCAGCCAGGCCAGGGCGGCCCGCGGCTGATCCTCCGCCAGCAGCAGCCGGCCGAGGGCCCGCTGCGCGGCGAACAGCTCCGGCTCGAGGGCGAGCGCCGCTTCGAGGGCGGAGCGGGCCGCGTCGGCGTCGCGGCCGAGCAGCTCCAGCCCCTGGCCCTCGAGCTGCCGCGCCCGCTCCCGCCGGACCCGCGCGGCGCTGTCGAGGAACAGCCCGACCAGGCCGACGGCGAGCAGCAGCACGGTCGCCAGGCTGGCCGACAGCAGCGGATGGCGCTGCACCCACAGCAGCGAGCGCTCGGCGAAGGTCACCGGCCGGGCGAGCACCGACTGGCCGTCCAGATAGCGCTGGAGGTCGGCGGCGAGGGCGGCGGCGCTCGGGTAGCGGCGGGCGGGATCCTTGGCGAGCGCGCGCTCGGCGATCGCGCTCAGGCTGCGTGAGAGCTCCGGCCGGAGGCGCGCGGGGGCGATCGGAAGCTCATCGCTGATCGCCCGCAACAGGCCGATGCGGGAATCGGCCGTGTGGGGCGGCCTCCCGGTCAGCGTGCGGTACAGGATCGCGCCGAGGGCGTAGATGTCGGCGGCCGGACCGACCTCTCCGCGGCCGCCGACCTGCTCCGGCGCCATGTACGAGGGCGTGCCGAGCACCGCGCCGCTGCGGGTCAGCTCCTCTTCGGAGTGCAGGTCCGCCGCGATGCCGAAGTCCCCCACCCGCGGCTGCTGATCGGCCTCGAGCAGGATGTTCGCCGGCTTGAGGTCGCGGTGGACGATGCCCTGGCCGTGGAAGTAGTCGACCGCCCGGGCGACGCGGCACAGCAGGGTGGCGGCGCGGCGCGGCTCCAGGCGTTCCTCCTCGCGCAGCAGGTCCGCCAGCGAGCCGCCTTCCACCAGGTCCATCACCAGGTAGGGCGTGTCCTCGGCGAAGCCGACCTCGTGGACGGTGATGATGTCCGGGTGCCGCAGCCGCGCGAGGGTCCGGGCCTCGCGCATGAAGCGCCGCAGGGCGCTCGGGTCCGCGCCCTTGCCGAACATCAGCCGCTTGACGGCGTAGTCGGTGCCGAGCACGGCGTGGCGCGCCCGGTAGACCACGCCCATACCGCCGCGGGCGAGCTCGTCGAGGAGGACGTAGCTCCCGCAGCGCGGGCGCGGCTCCTCCTCCGCGGCCGCCGTCGGACCGCTGACCGTCGCCTCGGTCGTCGCGGCCTCGTCGGGCAGCAGGCCGGTCAGCTCCCGCACCGCGGCCGCCGCGCTGCCCAGGCGGTGGGCGGGGTCGGGATCGAGCAGCAGGTCGATCAGGTCCTGCACCGGCCGCCGCACCGCCAGCCGCTCGAGCTCGAACAGGTCGGGGAAGCCGGGCTCGGGCGCCTGGCCGGTCAGGCAGGCGTAGAGCAGCGCGCCGAGGGCGTAGATGTCGAAGGCCTGCCCCGTCCGCGGGCCGCGGGCCAGCTCCGGGTCGAACTCGGGGGCGCGGAACAGGCGGTGCTCCGGCGCGGCCTCCTGCGGGCACCCCCCGAGCAGCCGCGCGCCCTCCGCGCCCAGCAGCAGCCGCGACGGCCGCAGGCCGCCGTGGACCAGGCCGCGCGCGTGCAGCCCCTCGAGGGCGCGCGCGGCCCGCAGGGTGTGGCGCAGGGCGAGCGCCTCGGGCAGCCGACGCGTGCGGGCGAGCTCGGCGGCGAGACTTCCCCGGGGGTGGTAGGCGGAGGCGAGGAAGATCGTGCCGGCGTCGAGCCAGCCGCTGCCGAGGTGGCGGACGAGCAGGTCGGGCTCTTCGTCGGCGACCCGTCCCCACGCCTGCCAGCGCTCGAGGGCTTCCTCCAGCTCCGGCCGCTCTCCCTTTTGGAGACGCAGGACCGCTGCGTCCCCGGCCTCGGTCTCGGCGAGCTGGAGGGCGCTGCCGTCCAGCGGGCGCAGCAGGCGGAAGCCGGGGACGGAGAGGTCCACGGCTCAGTCCCCCTTGAAGATCAGGTCCAGCCCGGCTTTGAGCTCCGCGGCCCGGTCTGTGCCGTCCTGGGGCAGGTAGCACAGGGCCTCGCCGTAGCTGTCGATCCACTGCTGCACCGCGCGCTGCAGGGCCTCGCCGCCGATCTCATCGAGGGCGTCCTCGTTGCCGGGCAGCAGCAGCCGCCGCCGCACCAGCGCCCCGAGCCGCTGCCAGTCGAGGCCGGCGCGGGCACCGGCATCGAGCTGCATCGTGCGGTCGAGGATGCCGCCGATCACCGCGCTGCGCATCTCGGCCAGGATGCGCTTGACCGAGGACAGGGAGAGGCCCTCCTGCGCCATGATCTCGCGGTTGCTCAGGCCCTTGATCAGCCGCCCGGTGACGACGTAGATGCGCTGCTTGCTGCGCTCGGGACCGCGCAGGTGGCGCCGGTGCCAGTCGCGCATCGCGACCAGGATCTCGGCGACCAGGTCGACGGCGGCGCCTTCCTGCGGGCTCGGCGCCGCGGGCTCGGGGATGTCCTCGAGCGGCAGCATCTCCACCCGCGACTTCCAGCGCTTGAGCAGCTCGGTGCGCACGACGCCGCAGAGGAAGTTGCGGAAGCGTCCCCGGTGGCTGTCGTAGCGCTTGTGCAGCTTCTCTTTGAGGGCGAGCAGGATGTCGTCGACGATGTCTTCGGAGTCGCCGAGCCGCTCGCCCCGATTGCGCGAGCGGACGAGCATCAGGAGCGGCTGGCGGTAGTTCCCGATCGCCTCCCAGTCCGGCTCCTGCCCCTGCCGCAGGGCGGTGCATGTGGTGTGCCAGAACGAGGCCATGAAGGGGAAGGTTCTCCGCGGGGGCGTCCTTCCAATCTACCCCTCGATCCGTGCTCCATCCCGAAAAAAACCGCGCCCGGCCCGCGCTCAGCGGTCGAGCCCGCGCAGGGCGAGGCTGCGCTGGACGCGCTCCTGCAGCTCCGCCACCGCCTCGTTGAGCCGGTCGAGCAGGCCGTTGAAGCGGGCGCAGAAGTCCCGCAGGGTCGCCCGCGAGCGCAGGGGGAAGCGGTCCCCCAGACAGGGCTGCCCGACCACCATGTCGAGGTCCGTGCGCAGCGCGCGGCGCAGGGCGGTGTCCCGGCGCAGGGCTTCGCGGAAGGGCCCCAGAGCGCGGCCGAGCCGGGCGTACTCCGCGTCGCGCTCCGCGCCGGAGCGCTGCCCCTCCGCGATGTGCTGCAGCCGGGCCAGCGGCTGGCTCGCGGCGCCCGCCAGCCGGATCAACGGCCGGCAGCCCTCGAGCGTGCGCATCAGCTCGCGCCGCTCGGCAGCCGGGAGCCCGCCGGCGGCGCGGACCCGTTCGCGCAGGGCGCGGTTCTGGTCGAGCTGCGCCAGGGCCGTGCCCGCCCCCTGTTGGCAGGCGTCGGACACCACGATCAGCTGCACGCGGCTGCGGCGGGCGATGTTCGCGAGCCCCTGCAGGTGCAGCAGGTTCAGGCTCTGCCCGTCGACGCCGACGAAGCCCGACGGGCCGCCGTGGCCCTGGAAGTTGACCAGCAGCTCGCCGAGCTGGCCGTCGACGAGGCGGCCCGACAGGCTTTCGATCGCCCGCCGCACCGCCCCGCGCATCGCGCGTCCGCCCTGGTCGTGGAGGATGCGCAGCTCCGCGCCGTAGTCCCGCGCCAGCGCCACGCGCAGGCGGCCGCCGGGGGCCGTGTCCGCCGCGACGTCGGGCAGGGGGCTGCGGGGATAGGCCGCGTTGGCGAGCACCAGGGCGAAGCGCAGGGGAAGCCGGCCGGTCGCGACGTCGAAGTCCGGCAGGTTCTGCCCGCTGCGCGCCGGGAGGTCGCCGTCCGCCCCGGAGTTGCGCCGGGCGACCCGGCGGGCGGCGTCGACGAAGCGCAGGCCCTGGTGCTGCCCCATCAGGGCGCAGATGCGGCGGGTGAAGAAGCCCTCCGCCCGGGTGTCGCTGCTCTGGGTGGCGCTGATCATCTCCAGGCCGCCGGCGACGGGGTTCCGAGGGAAGACGACGCGGTTCCGGACCCCCGCGCGGATCCGCACGGGGCGGCCGTGGCGTCCGCGGGTGATCGTCGCGCTCTTCGGGCTGCTCATGGGCTTCCTCCGTGGGGCTGGGAGGAGGTTCAGCAAGCCGCGTGCCCGTCGGGCGCCGCAGTGGAAGGCCCTCGATCGCATGGGGTTGCGGAGGATGCTCCGGCGCGCGTCGAGCCGATCGACGCGCCGCGCGCCGCGCCTCGGCCCCGGGCGCGTTTGAACGCCGGGGCGGACGTGTTCAGTTCGGGGAGGCGCCGTTCGCCGCTTCCAGCACCCGCTCCCGGAAGGCCCGGCCGCGCGGATCCTCCCACAGGGGCGCGAGCTCCGGGGCGTCGAGCTCCTCCGGCGCCAGCCCGAGCGCCGCGCCCGCTTCGAGCAGCGCGAGGGCGCGGGTGACGGCCGGCGCGAGCGCGTCCCCGTGCGCTTCCCCGAGCACGACCCGGGCGTCGAGCGTGTACATGAAGGCCTCGTCCAGGCCGAGGGCGCGGGCGCGGGCGAGATCAGCCTGCGTGGCCTCGTAGGCGCCGGTGGCGCAATGTCCGAGGGCGCGGTAGGCGTAGGCCCAGCCTTCGTCGGGGTAGAGCGCGACTGCGCGTGCGAAGTCCTCCATCGCGGGCGCGGGCCGTCCGAGGTAGAGCCAGGCCTCGCCGCGGTAGAGCAGGGCGTCGAGGTCGTTGTGGCCCTCGGGGTGCCGCTCGAGGGCCTCGGTCAGGTCGACGATCGCCTCTTCGTAGCGGCCGGCGTAGTGGAGGGAGTAGCCGCGGAACAGCAGCGCGAGCCCGTCGCCCGGCTCGAGCTCGAGGGCGCGGCTGTAGGCGGCGATCGCCAGGTCGTACGCATCACGGCTGTAGGCAAGGGCGCCGCGCTCCCGATGGGCCGCGGCGAAGTCGGGAAAGCGTTGGGTCAGCGCGTCCAGCGCCTCTTCCGCCGCATCGAACTCCTCGGCCGCGATGAAGATGGCGGCGCGCCGCAGCGCGAGGGAGGGGGCGGAGGGGTCGAGCCGCCGCGCGATCTCGATGTCGGCGAGCGCCTCCGCGAAGTCGCCCTCGGCGGTGTGGATCCGCGAGCGCAGGGCGTAGATCTGCGGCTCGTCGGGGAGCAGCCGCTGGGCCTGGACGAGGTCTTCCCGGGCCCGCGCCGGCTCGCCGGCGTCGAGCAGGATCATCGCCCGGCGCACGTACTCGCGGCCGGGGTCGAGCGCGACCCTCAACAGCTCGCTGCTCGCCGCGATCGCCGCGTCCCAGCTCTCCATCTGCCAGAGCAGGCTGACGCGCAGGTCGACCGCGGCGGCGTTGGTCGGTTCGTGGA
This sequence comes from bacterium, assembly GCA_030428695.1. The sequence continues at coordinate 29,622 of JAUIEM010000019.1, read as the reverse complement.
CGAGCAGCTCGTCGATCATCGCGAGGGCGGCTTCGGGCTGCTGGGTCGCGAGGAAGATGTGCGCGAGGCCGATCCGCGCCGAGGTGCCGTAGCCCGGGACCTGCGCGAGCTGCTCGTAGAGCTCCCGGGCGTCGGCGTGGGCGCCGCTCGCGAGCAGGTACTCGGCCCGGACGAAGCGCACGAACTCGCTGCCGGGGTCGAGGGCCGCCGCCTGCTCGATGTCGGCCCGGGCGCGCTCCAGCTGCTCGAGGTGGATGCGGGTCCGGGCGCGCTCCGCGCGCCAGTGTGCGACCCGCGGCTGGCGCCGGACAGCCTGGTCGAGGTCGGCGAGGGCGCCCCCCCAGTCGCGCAGCGCGAGCCGGGTGCTGCCGCGGTTGCCGAAGGCGTCCGGGAGATCGGGGGCGAGGGAGAGGGCGCGGGTGAAGTCACCCTCAGCCTGCTCGTGCTCGGCGATCGCGAGGTGCGCGACCCCGCGCAGGTTGAACAGCTCCGGGTCGTCGAGGTCGGTCGCGATCGCGCGGGTGAAGCAGGGGACCGCGAGCGCGGGCCGGTCGAGCCGCAGGAAGGCGAGGCCCCGGAAGCGGAACTGGGTGCCGATGTCGCAGCCGGCCTCGAGCGCCGCGTCGAGGTCGTCGAAGCTGGCGTCGAAGTCGCCGCTCTCGATCCGACAGAAGGCCCGCGCCAGCAGCGCCCGCCCCGGCTCGGGCAGGCCGCGGGCGAGCGCCTCGTCCAGGCTCGCGATCGCCGCCGCATAGCGTCCCTGGTCGAGCTCGACCGTCGCGCGGTGGAACCAGGCCCAGGGCTCATCCGGGTCGTCGGCGATCACCTCCGCGAGCACCTGCAGGGCCTGCTCCGGCGCGCGCTTCGCCCGGTGGAGGCGGGCGATCCAGACGCGCGCGGCGGTCGTCGTCCCCGCGGCCGGGGTCGGCACCCGGGCGAAGGCCCCGCGCACCGGCTCGAGGCCGGCGGAGAAGGCGGGCTGGGCCGGGTCCCGCGAGACCAGCAGGGCGTTGACCTCGGGGCGGCGCGTGTTGCACAGGCTGCGGGCGCAGGCCCGGGCGAGCAGCGGATCGTCGACCGCGGTGAGGAAGCTCGTCAGGGCCGGCAGGCTCTCGTCCGGCAGGCGCAGGAAGCCGAGCACCTCGAGGATCAGCTCGATCTCCTCGCGCTGCGCCTGGGTCCAGGAGGAGGGGTCACCGCCCTCGGCCGCGAAGCGCGTGTAGGGCTCGAGGGCCGCGGCGAGCTCGCGGGCGATGCGGGGATGCTGGAAGGCGCTGAGCACCGTCGCGTACTCGTCGAGGTCGTACGCCCCCGGCTGCCGGTCCGCCCGCTGGCGCCCGGACCGCACGTCCTCGAGGGCGGCGCGGGTCTGGGTGAGCTGCCAGCGCACCCGCGCCGAGCGCGCCGCCTCGAGCTGCGCCTGCGCGTCCGCGAAGTCCTCCGCGCTCAGGTCGGCCTGGTGGACGAGGACCTCGCCGAGGTCGAAGGCGTCGTTGAGCAGGGCGAGGGCGAAGGCGTCGGCCCGGTAGCGCGCCGCGGCTTCGCGCAGGTACCGGCGGCGCGGCTCCTCGAGGATCGTCCGCACCTCGCCCTCGACGGGCTCGTCGGCCTGGTCGAGGGCGCGCTCGAAGTCGGCGATCATGCGCAGGAGCTCCTGCAGCAGGTCCGCGTTCGCCTTGCGCTCCTCGATCGCCAGCTCCCGCCGCTGCTCGGGGTCGGCCTGGCCGGCGTAGTCCCGCAGCCGCGCGCGGACCCGCTCCGCGAGCGCCTGCTCCACGCCCGGAGTCCACGGCGCGAGCCGCTCCTCGACCCGCGTGCGGCGCTCGGTGATCGCCTCGGCGAGGGCGCGGCGGTCCGCTTCCCAGGCCAGCAGCGCGACGACCACGCCGGCGAGCAGCAGCAACACCGCGCTCCATTGCCAGCCGCGCCGCAGACGCCGCTCCCAGGCCCGGCGCGAGCGCACCTCCTGGACCCGCTGCTCGAGCTGGGCGAGGGTGACCGCGTGCTCGTCGGCCGAGGGGCGGGCGGCGCGGGTCGGCGCGTCCTGGACCTGGCGCAGTTTGCGCAGCTGGGCCTCGGCCAGGCCGAGGTCGCCGTGGTCGAGGGCGCAGCGGGCGTAGCTGAGGTGGGTCTCGAAGGCGCCGCGCAGCACGTCGGGGTGCTCGTCGAGCGCCCGGGCGTTCTCGAAGCCGTGCAGGGTCTCGGCGAAGCCGTCGTAGAGCTCTTCGAGGGACTCGCGGCTGCGGTCGGGCTGCGCCGCCCGGTGCTGCAGGGCGCGCAGGCGCTCCCAGGCCTTGTCGGCGAGCTGCAGGCTCTCCCGGCGGCGCAGGTAGGTGCGCAGGCCGCGCTGGAAGTCGAGGACCGACGGCCAGCGGTCCTGCGGGCGCGGCTCGAGGGCGCGCATGCACAGGCTGCGCAGCTCTTCGGGCAGCGACGGGTCGAGGGGCTCGATCGCGCCGTCGACCGCGCAGAGCAGGACCTTGAGGACGGTGTCGCCTCGGTGCGGCGGCCGCCCGGAGAGGATGCGGTAGAGGATCGCTCCGAGCAGGTAGACGTCGGTCTGCGGCACCAGGTCCGCGCCGCGCCCCTCGGCGAGCTCGATCGGCATGTAGGCGGGGGTCCCGCAGGGGGCGGTGATCGCCTCCTTGCGGCGGATCTGGGAGCCGGGACGCACCGGCTGCAGGCTGACCGCCAGCCCCCAGTCCATCACCAGCACCTCGCCGAAGGAGCCGAGCATCACGTTGGCGGGCTTGAGGTCGTTGTGGAGGATGCCCCGGCTGTGCGCGTAGGCGACGGCGTTGCAGACCTGCTGGAGCACCTCGAGATGCTCGACGAGCGCGCCGGGCCGGCGCGTCAGATCTTCCTTCCAGCTGCGCCCGCGCACCATCTTCAGGACCAGCGAGGTCGTCTGCTCGTCAGTGTGCAGGTCGTACACCGGCACGATGTTCGGATGCTCGAGGCTACCGGTCACCTCCGCCTCGGCCAGGAAGGACGCGCGGCTCGCCTCGCTACCGGCGTGCGCGGGCAGCAGGGACTTCAGCGCGACCGTGCGCGACAGGCTGGTCTGCACCGCCTCGCACACCCGGCCGACGCCGCCGCGCCCGATCTCCTTGCCGAGCTCGTAGGCCGCGCGGGCTCGCGGGCGCTCCGAGCGCTCGGCGTCGGTCGGCACCTTGTAGGTCGCGAGGGTGTCGAGGGTCGGGTCCTCGGGGTCGCTGCCCCGCGTCTGCTGCCACAGCTTGCGCAGCCGATCGGCATCCATCGCGCCTCCTCGGACCTCTCCGGCGATCTTCCGTACCAGCGGTGTGTGCCATGGTAACGGATCGGGGCGGCCGCTTCCTGCCGGCGTAGTCGGGCAGGGCAAGGACCGGGGTCGAAGATCTGACCCCTCGGAGCGGCGTTCGTGAGGGCGCTTCGGCCCCCCCTCCCGCGGGCGTAGGTACACCCCTCCCCCCACATTTGGATGCGCGATGTCCTTCTGGCCTCAGCGCAAGTTCTGTCCAGGCTCGACGGGCGGGGGTAAACCCCGCCCCTACAGGGTTTTCGAACCGGTACAGAACCTACCCTGCGGTGCTCGTCGACGGACCTACCGCTGGCTCCACCCGCGCCGGACAGCCCCCGAAGGGACAGCGCCCGCACGCCTCGGTGCGCGCCAGCGCCAGCGCGGCGTCGCGTCCTCCGGCGAGCACCCGCAGGGCGTCGTCGAGCGTCCGGCGGGTGGCGCGGCGGGCGGCGGCGTCCCAGACCGGCGTGCGCCACAGCCAGGCGCCCTGCTCCCAGACCGGCTGGATCAACCGCTGCAGCGCCGCCTCCGTGCGCTCGAGCAGCAGCGCGGCCGGGCGCGGATCGTCGAGGGCGACCAGCGTTCGCGCGCCGTCGTGGTCGCGGGCGACGAGCAGGGCGCGGGCGCGCACCGCTCCGCCGTCGAGGGCGCTGGGCGTCAGGCCGCAGGCCTCGATCGTCCCCAGGCGCTGGCGCAGGGCCTCGAGCAGGGCCTCCGCCGCGCCGTGGACCTCGAGTCCGGCCGCTTCCCACACCGCTCGCGCGGCCGCGCTGTCGAGGGCGAGGGCGCCGGGACCGGCCTGCCGCCAGAGGGCGGCGATCGCCTCGCGCAGCGGCTCGTCGCGCCAGGCCTGGAGGTGCTGGGCGAAGAAGAAGCGGGCCGGGCAGTCCTCGAGCAGCTCGAGCTCCCGCGCCTCCAGGGCGGGCGCGGGCGGCCGCAGGGCGAGGCCGCTGGTCGCGAGCAGGGAAGCTCGCGGCGGCGCGCTGGGCGGGGCGGCGACCGGGTGGGGGACGGGGCGGTGGAAGAGGACGGGCAGGCGCAGGTCGGAGCCTTCGAGGAAGAACGACCGCGCCGCCGTCGGGTTGTCGGGCATCAGCCGGCGACGCATCAGGTCGTAGGGGGACTGCGCCTCGGTGGAGCTGCGCTCCTGGCCTCGCGAGCGGCTCGGCGGCCAGACCAGCAGCAGGTGGTCGCGGGCGCGGGTGCAGGCGACGTAGAACAGGCGCTTGAGCTCGGCGTTCCGCTCCCGCTGCACCTGCTCGGCGAGCAGCCCGCCGAGGGTCCCGTGCTCGCGCCGCCAGCCGGTCTCCTGCAGGGAGGCGCGCACCGCCAGGCTGGTGTGTTTGTCGCCGGGCAGGGTGCTGGTGATGAAGTCGTAGAGCACCCGGTTCTCGCTGCGCAGGCCGGGCAGGATGACGACCGGGAACTCGAGGCCCTTCGCGCCGTGGACCGTCATCACCACGACCGGGATGTGCTCCGAGGGCGCGAGCGCGGCCCCTTCCTCCGCCTGCTGCTGCATGCCGAACCAGCCGGGCAGCTCGACCGGCGAGCCGAGGCTGCCGTCGCGCTCGGCCTGCTCGATCATCTCGAGCAGCCGCCGCAGGTTGCGGGCGGCGTCGGCGCGCCCCGCCCAGCGGAAGGCGGTCTCGAGGGCGCGGTCGGCGAGCACCCGCCGCACGAAGGCCGCCGGGCCGAGCCGCGGCAGGGCGCCGCGCCAGGCCGCGAGCTGCTCGGCCACCGGGCGGCCGGCGAGGTCGTCGGCCAGGCGCTCGAGCCAGCGCGCGCCGAGGCGGGCGCGCAGATCCTGCAGCTCCTGGTCGCTCCAGCCGAACATCGGTCCGCGCAGCAGGCCGGCCAGGGCGATGCCGTCGCGCGGATCGACCGCCGCGCGCACCGCGACCTCGACCGCCATCACCGCCGGCTGCGCGAAGTAGCCGGAGCGGTGGGTGGCCAGATGGGGCACCCGCACCGCGTCGAGGGCCTGGGAGACCGCCTGCATGTCCCGCCGGGTCAGGCACAGGATGCCGATCTTCGGGTTCGGGGTGTCGGCGGCCAGGGCGGGCATCTCCCCGGGCTCCTGCCGGCCGGCGGCGATCGCGAGCAGGTTCGCGCAGGTGTACGCGACCGCGAGGGGCTCGCTGTCGCCCTCGGCGGGCACGTGCAGCACGCCGACCGAGCCCTCCGCGCTGCGCCGCGCGCGCATCGGCTGGGGCGGCACCGCGTCGCGCCCGGCGGTGGCGGCGTCCTCGGCGAAGAGCGGGCCGAAGAACTGGTTGACGAAGCCGACGACGGCGCGCCCGGAGCGGTAGTTGTCCGACAGCTCGAGGCCGGGCTGGCCGGTCTCCTGCTCGAGGTGGCGGCGGGCGGCGAGGAACACGCGGTGGTCGCCGCCGCGCCAGCCGTAGATCGACTGCTTGGGGTCGCCGACCAGGAAGCAGGTCACCGCCTCGTCGCCGGTCGCGTCCAGGCGGCCGTCGAGGAGGGTGCGCACGATGTCCCACTGGCGGGTGTCGGTGTCCTGGAACTCGTCGACGAGGATGTGGCGGAAGCGCCGCCGCAACCGCTTGCGCAGCGTGCGCTGCTCGCCTTCGGCGCCGGGCGCGGCCGGCCGCACCAGGGCGCGGTGCGCGCCCTCGATCAGGTCCTCGAAGTCGGCGACGCGGGCGCGGCGCTTGGCCGCGACGTAGACTTCCGCCGCCCGCGCCGCCAGCCCGACGAAGTCCTCGGCCAGCGTCCGGGCGCCGCGGTCGAGGGCGATCTGCACCTCGCTGGCGCCGAAGTGGGCGTGGAGCTTGGCGAAGGCCCGGTTCCACCAGACGTCCCCCCGGTCCAGGCCGGCGCGCAGGCTCGCGAGCACGTGCGGCTGCTCGAGGAAGCGCACGAGCTCGCGGCGCAGGCGGAAGGCGTTCACCCCCTCGCGCAACAGCCGCCGGAGCGCGGGCCGCACCTCCGGGACCCGGAACATCACCCGGTCGATGGCGCCGTCCTTGAGGCGCTCGAGGAAGGGTCCCCAGGCGACCCGCTCGACCGCCTCCCAGCCGCTCAGCCCCGGGGCGAGCTCGACGAGCTGGCGGCAGAAGCCGTGCAGGGTCGAGAAGGCCGCCCCGGGCATGTCCGCCCGCGCCCGCACCAGCCGGGCGCGCTCGACAGCGGTCAAGGCGGTGCCGTCGAGGGCGTCGCGGTCGAGGGCCTCGCCGAGGGCGCTCTCGATGCGCTCGCGGATCTCGGCCGCCGCCTGCTCGGAGAAGGTGATCGCGAGCAGGCTGTCGACCGGCACCCCCGAGCGCAGAAGGCGCAGCACCCGGGTCTTGAGCACGAAGGTCTTGCCCGAGCCCGCCCCGGCCGAGACCGTCGCGATCAGGTCGGTGCGGGCGGCGCGGCGCTGCTCGTCGGACAGCTCCGGCGGCGGCTTCGGCGCCTCGGCGCGCACCTCGGCGGGGGCGGCGAGCAGGGCGCTGACCCCGCGCGGCGCCGCCCCGGCGAGCACCCGGTGCGGCGTCCAGAAGCGTCCGGGGCGGCCGCTCTCGGGCAGGCTGCGCAGCTTGCCGGCCAGGGTCGCCGGGTCGTGGGCGCAGATGCGCGCGAACTCGCAGTAGCGGCAGGCGTCCGGCTCGAGCTCCTGCCAGAGCTGGCCGCGCCGCACGCGCAGGTCGCGGGCGTCGACGGTCTCACGGGTCTGGAGCAGGTTGGGCTCGACCGCGCCGGGGTCGAGGGTCCAGGCCTTGCTGAACCAGGACAGCGCGAGATGCTCGCGGAACACCCCCCGCACCGGGTCGAAGAAGTCCTCGTCGGCCGGGCGCCGCTCCCGCCGCCCGAGGACCAGCTCGCCGGCGCGCAGGTCGGCGAGCGGCAGGTCGGGCTCCTCCCCCGCGGCGACCCGTGCCGCGCGCTGCTCCTGGGAGAACCACACGTCGAGGGCGAGGGCGTACAGGCGCAGCTGCAGGCTGCGCATCGACTTCCAGCGCGCGGCGCTCGCCCCCCGCCCGGTCTTGTAGTCGACGATCACCAGCCGCTGCCGCTTGCCGGGCAACAGCTGCCGGTCGACGCGGTCGATGCGCAGGCGCAGGGCGACGCGCGGGGTGATCGGGACCGGCTCGTCGCCGAGGGCCCACTCGAGCCGCCAGGGCACGCCCTGCAGGGTCGGGTGGTCGCGGGTGAAGGCGAGGGCCGCCTTGAGGATCCCCCGCCGGCCGCGGTCCCCCGCTTCGTCCAACCCCAGAATCAGCGACTCGCGCTCGGCGGCGACCAGCGCGTTGCGGTTCCAGTCCCGGCCGCTGCGTCCGAGGACCTCCCTCGCCACTGCGAGCATGTCCCTGCAGGCGGCGTCGAAGTCGGCGCTGGAGAGCGGGGGCGCACCGGCCTCGAGCCGCTCGCGCCAGAAGATCTCCAGGCAGCGGTGCACCAGGCTGCCGAGCTCCGGCCGCGGCACGTCCTCGACCGGCTCCTTCAGCGCCCCGAGCTTGAGCCGGAAGGCGAAGAACCAGCGGTGCGGACAGTCGACGAGCACCTCGAGCGCCCGGGCGCTGTACACCGCCTGCCCCTCGCGCTCGCCCTCGGGCAGCACGCCGTCGAATTCGGTCAGCTGCGGAGCCGCCCGGGCGGCGATCGCGCGCCGCCCCGCATCGGCGCGGTCGCGCCAGCTCTTCGGCAGGGCGCGGTGCTCCGGATAGCGGGCGGCGAGGGCGCGCAGGTTCGGCGCCCAGGCCGGGTCGAAGGCCCGCTCGAGGAGGGCCTTCGGGAAGCCGTGGTCGGTCTCGGTCCAGGCGAAGGGCAGCATGCCCGGCGCGGCGGCGGGCTTGCTGCCGAGCCGCAGGCGGCCCGCCGAGCGCCAGCGCAGCAGGTCGGCGAGGGCGGTCGCCGGCCGCTGGCGCGCGTTGTCGACGACCTTCGGCGCGCTGAGCACCAGCCGCCGGGCCTGGCGCAGATGGCGCGCGAGCAGCCAGCGCCAGGCCGCCGCCCGCCCACGCACCGCCTCCGCCGTCAGGCCGAGGCAGAACAGCGCGCCGGGGAAGAGCTGGCGGCTCTCGGCCAGGGACAGCACCCGCACGCCCCCGGGCTCGGCCGGACAGGGCAGGCGCTCGCGGCGCAGGACCCGCTCGAGCAGGCTGCGCAGGGCGTCGAGGCCGGGCTCCGCCTCGACCGGCAGCTCGCGCGTCAGGACTTCCTCCAGGCGCTCCAGGCAGGCCCGCCGGCGGCGGCTCTCCGGCCCGTCGCAGTCCTCCGCCCCGGTCTCGAGGCAGCGGTCCTCGCGCAGGGTGGCGAACAGCACCTCGACGGCGTCGGCCCCGGCGGAGCGCAGCTCCTCCAGCTCCTCCCAGCGCCGCCACAGCGCCGCGAGGTCGAGCACCAGCCCGGCGTCGCGCCACAGCCGGCTGTCGAGGAAGGGGCACAGCCAGTCCTGCTCGAAGTCCGGCCCGCCGGGGACATGGACCTCCCGCGCCGCCAGCTCGAGGCGGAAGGGGTCGAGGCTGTGGGAACCGGCCGCGCGCAGCTCCCCGAGCACGCGCTCGCCGAGCCCGTCGGGCAGCAGCGAGCCGTATTCCTCGGCAAAGGCCGCCCAGTCGGCCACCGACAGCCGCGGCAGCCGCTTCGCGTAGGCGCCGAGGTAGGCGAGCAGGGAGGCCCCGCTGCCGCTGAGCTGCCAGTCGAGCAGGCTGCGCAGGCAGGCGCTCGGCGCCAGCGCGCTCAGCGGCTCGCCCTCCGGCACCGCGCACGGCAGCCCGGCCTCGGCCAGGGCCGCGCGCAGGCTCGGCAGGTAGCGGTCGAGGTCGGGCACCGCGACGCAGACTTCCTCCGCCCTCCACACCTCCTCGACGATGCCGCGCTGCAGGAGCCGCACGCACAGCGCGACCTCTTCGGCCAGGTCGTGGGGCCGCCACACGTCGCAGGCCGGGGCTTCCAGCGGAGCATGCTGGCCGCCGTCGAACAGGCTGGCGACCAGGCTCCCCGCCTCGGCGTGCAGGCGGTCCAGGGCCCGATGCCGCACCCAGGGGACCTGCAACAGGCGCCAGGCGGGGCGGGCGAAGTCGAGGGAGGGACGGGCGGCGAGCTGCTCGCTGGTCTCGACCTCGAGCAGCGCGGGGTCGACGACGCAGACCAGCCGCAGCCTCTGCGCGAGCCGGGCGTAGAGGGCGCGCTCCCCCGCGCGCAACGTCGCCGGCTGCTCGAGCACCAGCAGCTCCGGCAGGCTGTCCGCGGGCAGCCGGTCGAGACGCTCGCCGAGCCGGGCGCGCGCGGCGCAGACCTCCCAGGCCCGGGCCTGCTCCTGGGCCTGCTCGAAGCGCTCGGCCAGCTCTTCGAGCAGGGCCGCTGGCCAGCCGGGCAGGGCGCGCTCGCTGGTCTCCCCCTCGACCCGCGCCTGCAGATGCCCGAACAGGGCCCGCAGCCGCGGCACGCTCAAGCTCTGTTCGGAGGCGGGCAGGCAACCCCGCAGCAGGCCCAGGGCCTCGTGATCGGCCAGCACCCGGCAGGGCTCGGGCAGGCGCGCGAGCAGGCCGGCCTCGAAGGCGCGGGGCGCGACCACCCAGCAGCCGCGCTCCTCGAGCTCGGCCCGCCGGACGGGGCTCGCGCACACCACGCACACGCGCCGCGCCTCGTCGTCGAGGCGCAGGCGGCCGTCCCAGAGTGCGAGGGATGTTGCCACGCCGCTCCCTGCGGCTGGAGAAGGGCGCAGTGTAGCAGACGGGTACGTCCGGGGAGGCTCAGCCGCGGATCGCGGGGACGGGAAGCGGCGTCGGCTTGAGGTCGTCGTCGGGGTCGAAGAGGATGTCGTGGTCGTCGCGTCCGCCAGCGCGCACGTGGGTTCGGGTCTTCATGGTCGGGTCCTCCAGGGGGGGTGCCGCTTCTCGCGGCGGTGCGCCCTTCCTGTCCCCGGGGGTTCGGGTTCTTACGGAGTTTCTGGGAAATCGACGGCTGTCCTGTGTCTGGCGTTGCCTCCCCGGCTGTGGCATCTTCCGGGAAGTTCCGGGGGAGGAGATGCACGGTGGAGAACGAGCCCGACACGCCCAGCGACAGCGACCCGGGGGACGCGAAGTCCCCCACTTCCCCGCCGCGGAGCCTCGCCCAGCGCCTCTGGAGCGGGTTCTGGCTGGCGGCTCTGGTGATCGGCCTCGCCTGGCTCTGGCACATCCTCTACGTGCCTTCCAACGCCATCGCCTGGGCCGGGAGCTTCGACACCGCGCAGCATCAGGCCGCCGAGACCGGGAAGCCGATGATCCTGTTCTTCACCGGCCCGTGGTGCGTCCCGTGCCGGGTCATGAAGCGCCAGGTCTGGGCGGACAGCCAGGTCGAGGCGCGGGTCAACGCGGAGTACATCCCCGTGCTGCTCGACGTGTCGGACACCAGCGCCGCGGCGACGGTGCAGCGCTACGAGGTGTGGGGCACGCCGACCACGATCATCACCGACGCCCGCGGCGAGGCCCTCGACCGCGCCGTGGGTGGGCTCGGCCAGGCCGAGTTCCTCGCCTGGCTGGACCAGGTCGGCGCCAGGAGCGAGTAGAGGCGACTCCCGTGAGGTGTTTCCACTGTAGCGGAACCATGACCCATGCGACCGCACCCTTCAGCGTGGACCGAAACGGCTACCACGTATCCTGGGAGTCCGTTCCTGCGTGGGTCTGCGACCAATGCGGGGAGCCGTTCTTCGAGTCCCGGGAGGTCGGACTGATCCAGCACGCGCTCGCGGCGCTCGATGAAAACACCGCCGGCTTCAATGCTGGCCTGGACGGGCTGGACGGGCGGAGGTAGAGAGACCGTCCCACGAATCCAGTCACGTGCGCCTTCTCCCGCTTCGCGGGAGGGGGTAAACCCCTCCCCTACATTCGGATAGGACCATCAGCCAAGGCGAGGCATGGCTCGCATTCCGCACGTCCGAGATCACCCGTGGTGTGCGTCGGAATCCAATGTAGGGGCGGGGTTTACCCCCGCCCGCCGCAGGCGTGGGGGCGTGCGACACCAGGTTCCGTGAGACAGTCTCTTTACCCCCTCCCGTCGTGTTTCGGGAACTTCCGCCGGGGTCAGTCGAGCGCTCCCCTACTCCCCGAAATCATCCCACAGACAGCGCCAGCCCCGCTTCCGCACATCCCTGCCCAGGGCGACCCACTCGTGCAGGGCGATCCAGAAGGGATTGTGGGAATCGATGTCGCGGTGCAGCCCGTACTCGACCGGAGCCGTCTCGCGGGCGAAGGTGCCGAACAGGCGGTCCCAGACGATCAGGATCCCGCCGAGGTTGACGCCGAGGTAGGCGGGGTGCTTCGCGTGGTGCAGGCGGTGGTGGGCGGGCGTGTTGAAGATCCAGCCGAGCGGACCGAGGGGCGGGCAGAAGCTGCTGTGCAGGAAGGCCTGGTAGAACAGGCTGCCGGCCTGCACCGTCAGGATCATCAGCGGATCGAAGCCGAGCAGCGGCAAGGGCAGCCAGAAGAGCACGGCGACGAAGGGCGTCCAGGTCTGGCGCAGCCCCAGGGACAGGTTGAAGCGCCGGGAGCTGTGGTGGTTGACGTGCGAGGCCCAGAAGAAGCGCACGTTGTGGCTCGTGCGATGGAAGACGTAGAAGCACAGGTCCTCGAGCACGATCAGCAGCACCCACTCCCACCACAGGCCGTGCACCCCGGTGTGGAAGCCGCCGACCGTCAGGCGCACGAGCGCGTGCTCGTGGCACCAGGTGTAGAGCAGGAACACCCACGGCAGCCACAGCGCGTTGAGGGCGAGGTAGCCGGCGTACATCGCGACGTTGGCGAGGGTGTCCCGCAGAGAGAAGGGCTGCCGCCGACGGAGGATCCCGAGCAGCCACTCCCCGCTGCCCGCGACCAGCAGCACCGCGTAGGCGAAGAGGTAGAAGCCGAGCAGGGGCGAGCGGAGCATCCGCTCAGTCCTCCGGCGCCGCGACCGAGCGGGCGATGCGGACCAGCTCGGGGTAGGCGATGTTGCCGAGCAGGCTGAGCTGCGTCCGGCCCTGCACCCAGCTCAGGAGGGTGAAGTTGCCGACGAAGGAGAGCTGGCCCGTCGCTGCGCCGACCTCGACCTCGATGCCGAAGGGCGGACGCGTCATCTCCCCGAGGTAGCGGTTCTGGGTCAGCGACAGCCAGGTCGCCCCGGCGTCCATGCGCACGCACAAAAGCGGCAGGTCGTGGTCGCTCTCGACCAGCTTCGAGACGCGGTGGCCCTCGGGCAGCCAGGTCGGCAGCAGCACCTCGAAGTTCATGCGGCGCCGCGCCTCCTCGACGCTGATGCCGGGGGCGGCGAGATCCCACGCGAAGACGACGGCGTTCTCGGGGAAGCTGAAGCTCCAGTCGTCGGATGGGGTCTCGAGGGCGAAGCTGTCGAACTCCATGCCGTACCAGCGGCTGTCGTCCTCGCGGTAGAAGTCCATCTTCAGCGGGAAGCTGTAGCGCGCGTGCATCCACACGGTGTGGCGCAGCCGCAGCGGGTCGTCGGAGACCGGCCGCAGGCGCCAGCGGGCGCTCGGCTGCTCGAGCCAGGGGAACTCGCCCTCGAGGGTGTAGGCGTAGTTGTCGAACGCGACCTCCGACTGCCGGCGGATGTGGGCGCGCACTTCCTCCTCTTCGGGCAGCGGGAGCCCCCGGATGCGCAGCCCGAACAGCTCCTGGGGCCACCACATCACGACCTCCTCGCCGTCGTAGACGAACAGGCTGCCGGCGAGCTCCGCCGGCTCGAGGGTCTCGACCCGCATCTGCCAGGGGCGCCGGTAGTGGACCTCGCGCAGCAGCGTGCGCTCGGGGTCGTCGGGGAACAGGCCGGCCTCGCGGACGGTGCCGCGGTAGCCCTCGAGGGCGAGCAGGTCGTCGGCCACGCGGCTCGAGATCGCCTGGGCCCAGAGGGCGGAGCAGGAGGAGAGCTGGAGCGCGCAGACGGTCAGCACGAGGAGGCGGGAACAACGCATCGGGACCTCCCGGGGGGGGACGGTGGATGCGTGCAGTCTACCAGGCGGGGCCTCGGCGCGAGAAGCCGTCGCCTCAGCGGGTGAAGTAGTGGTACTCCACCGTCAGGCTGCGCGTCGCGCCGGCGGCGAGCTCGAGCTCCCAGCGCACGGTGCTGTGCTGGTTGACCGCGTGGTTGTTGCGGTTGTGCATCCAGTCGCTCGCGATGTAGTCGCCGTGGCGCACGGTGCCCTCGTCGCTGACCGCGTCGGTGCTGCCGCCGAACTGGCAGGTCAACAGCAGCCGGACCGGCTCGTCCTTGCTGTTGGTGATGGTCACCGCGCCGCGCTTGTCGATGCGGGTGTAGTCGTAGCCCTGGTGGTGCAGGGCCTTCGGGGTGCGGCCGACCTCCTCGTCCGCGTAGTCGCCGCGCACGTCGATCGCGACGGTCACCGGCACCAGCACGCCGCGACCGGCGCTGGTGTAGGTCAGGAGCTCCTGGGCGAGGGGCAGCGGGCCCTCCATGATCAGCACCGGACCGGTGCTCCAGGGCACCTCGGTGGTGTTCTCGAGCCGCAGCTGGTGCCAGATGTCGTTGCTCGACAAGGCGAGCGGCCCGTCCCTGCCGCCGCCGACGGCCGCGGTCGCCGACTGGGCGAAGGCGAAGTCCCAGGTGTAGAGGCTCTCGTAGGGAACCTCCGTCGCGAAGATCGGCAGGGCCGCCCGGGCGCCGCGCTCGAGGGAGAGCTCCGGCAGGCTGTAGACGAACAGGTCCTGGGAGCTCTGGGTCGCGAGCTCCGGCAACGCGCCGCCCACGCCGCCGGACGGATCGGCGGCGCGGAACTCCGAGGCGCGCTGGGTGAACATCGCGTTGCTGAAGTTGTTGCCGAGGGCCTGCTGGCCCATCAGCTGCGGGGCGGCCTGGTTCAGGGCCTGACGCATCGCGGCTTCCAGGGCGAGGGGCGAGATCACGTCCTTGAAGCGGAAGTGGGGGACGCCGACGACCAGGTCGACCGGCGTGGCGGAGAAGTCCTCGAGCTCGTTGAGCAGCTCGCCCTGCAGCGCGAGGGAGGCCTGGCCGTCCGGCCCGAGCTCGGCCCGGTAGGTCGGGATCCAGCGCACGCCGGAGGTGAAGTAGAACAGCCGCAGATCGGCCCGCTTCGGCCGGTTCCGCTCGGGATAGACGAAGGTCAGCCGCTTCGCGCGCCGCTGCCACACGCTGTGGCGCTCGGTGGTGAAGCGCGGGGCGGCGACCCGCAGGGTCTTGATCTGCGAGGCCTGCAGCACCTCGACGCCGAGGGCGGTCTCGAGGGCGAACAGGCCCTCGGAGAGGGGCGCGAGCGGGACGGCCTGGGCGCGCTCTTCGGGCAGGTGCGGAGGAAGCGCCGCCGGCTGCTCGAGGACCTCGAGCACGGTGCCGCTGAACACGCTGTCGTCGTTCATCCGCAGGTGGACGACCTGACCGCGGGCGCTGCGCAACACGTCGATGTGGCTGCGGCAGGCCAGGCGCGTGGTCTCCATCACCTCCTCGACCTGCTCGCTGGCGCGCATCGCCTGCAGCGGGCCGGAGCGGTCGAGCGCCCAGAAGGAGCCGAGCACGGCGGCCTCGGGCACATCTTCGGTGTACACCTCGCCCTCCGGCGAGAGGGGCGCCCGGGCGCGCTTGACGACCAGGCAGTAGCCGTTCTTGAACACGATCACGCGCTCGGTCTCGAGGACGAGCTCGTGGGAATCGGCGGACAGCGGGCAGGCCAGCAGGGCCAGGCAGAACAGGATGACACGCGAGCGCATCGCTTCCTCCGGAAAGGGGGGGTGGCCTGCAGTGTAGTCGCTCGCTCGATCGGGCGGGTAAAGCCTGTGTAACGGCCTGGCGTCTCCTTCTGAGACGGGTATCCTTCTGAGACATCTCCGCCGGGTCGCGGATGAGCCTCCGCGGCGGCATCACGCCCGGCACGCCGGTTGCTACGTCGAGCGCCGGAGGTGCACGCATGGACATGGATCGTGGCTCGGGATGGACTCCGGCTCTTCGCCCTTCGACGGTCTTGCGGGGCACGCGTCCACGTGCGCTGCTGGTCATCGTCCCCGGCAGCGCGCCGCGCCAGCACCGCCTACCCGACCGGCCGCTGCAGCTCGGCCGCGCGACCCACTGCGACGTGCGCATCGGCGTCGCGGGCGACGGCACCAGCCGCCGCCACGCGGAGCTCTACTGGCAGGACTGGCGCCTGTACGTCCGCGACCTGCAGAGCAAGAACGGCCTGAAGGTCAACGGCCGGCGCGCCCACGACGCCCAGCTCTTCGCCGGCGACGAGATCGTGATCGGCCGCACGCGGATCGTCATCCTCGAGGATCCCGAGGACGCGTCGGCCTTCCTGCCCCGTCCGAAGCCTCGCAGGCCTGGCCTCCCGCCGCGCCCGAGCCGCATCGGACCGGTGACGCAGTGGGAATCCGGCCGCCTGTTCGACCCCGCCTGATCCATCCCGATGCGAGCTCGACGAAGTCCCGTCGAACCACCCGGGTGCGGCGGCTGAGCGTCAGCGCGCCCGGCTCCACCGCGCCGCGAGCACCCGCCCCTCGACCGGCAGCCGCCAGCCCTCGCCGGGATGCCCCCCACGCAGCACCCACAGCTCGCCCGCGGCGACCCCCGCGGCATCGGCGGGCAGCGTGCGCACACAGGCCAGGTAGCCGCCGTCGGGGGAGACGCTCGGGCTGGACAGGCGCTCGTGGAACACGTCGGTGACCGCGACGCTGCTTCCGTCGAGGCCGCACAGCAGCACGTTGCTCGCCGCCTGGTCGCCAGCGACGGTGCAGACGAAGCCGCTCGCGTCCGGCAGCCAGGTCGGCTCACCGAGCATGGTCCCGGTCCGGGCGATGACCCGGGAGCCCTCGTCCTCCGTCCACAGGCGCACGGAGAAGTCGGTGTCGACGAACAGCAGCCGCGCGTCCGTCGGCGAGAAGTCCGGCTCGAAGCCGTAGACGTCGACGCCGAGCGCCGCCGGCACGCCGCCT
The DNA here is from genome assembly GCA_030428695.1 of bacterium. Next base: position 13,461 of record JAUIEM010000019.1, on the reverse strand, counting down.
TCGGCGGGCAGCGAGGAGATTCCACCGAGCGCGACGGCCAGCGCGCCGCCGTCGGAGCGGAAGCTCGGGGAGGCGGCGGCGTAGCTGTACAGGTCGCCGAGACCGATCCCACCGGCCTGGACGACGACCTCGCCGGCGACGACATCGACCGCGTTGGCGGCGATCACGCTCTTGCCGGCCACCCGCGCGCTGACCGTCTGCAACACCCCCGGACCGAGGTCCGCGACGCCGGCCACCCGCACGACCTGCTCGTGGCCGGCCTGCGGGTAGGGGGCGAGGCTGACCGTCGCGAGCTCGCGGCCGCCCTGGACGTAGACGCCGACCAGCGGGAGGTTCTGGCCGCTCAGGTTGCGCACCGTGACGTCGACGCTGCCGGTCGCGAGCCCGGCCTCCTCGAGGGCCGCGAAGGAGGGCGCGTTGGTCAGCCGCCGCAGGCCCGCCGGGCTCAGCTCGTAGAGGTCGTGGCTGAAGCAGGACCAGGCCATCTCGTGCGAGGCGCTGAACACCAGCGCGCCGCCGTCCGGACGCCAGTCGAGGCCGAGGCAGCCGCCGGGCTGTGCCGAGCTCCACAGCACCTGGGTCGCCGAGCCGTCCGGCGCGCTGACGCCGACCTGCAGGCTGCCGTCGGCCGCCTCGGCGACCCAGGCGATGCTGCCGGCGAGGGCCGGGCGGCGGTCGGCGCCGGTGGCGCGCAGGCTGACGTCGTCGAGGCAGGCGGTGACCATGTCGGACTCGAGGGAGACCCAGACGACGCAGCGCCGGCCTTCGCGCTCCGCCTCGCTCAGGGCGGCCAGGGCCGCCTCGTCGAGCGCCACGCGGCTGGTCTGCCAGGTGGGGCCGGGGTAGCTCTCCAGGTCGACGGCGCACAGCTCGACGAGCCGGTTCCAGCCGCTGTCCGTGCTGATGGCGAGGGCGATGGAGAAGCTCCCGAGGCGCGCCTGGAAGCCCTCCTCGGCGTACAGCCGCCAGCGGCAGGACAGCGTCGCCGCGTCGAGGCGCGCGGGCAGGTAGACGTCCTGCAGCGCGCTGACCTGCGTGCCGAGCAGGCTGTTGCCCTGGAGCGATGCGCCCGGGCCCTCGAAGCCGGCCTCGGGGGCGGCGCCGCTCACGCCTCCGAGCAGGGACCAGCCGGCCGCCCCCTGGGAGAAGTCGCCGTTGCGAAGCAGCTCGGCGTCGTCGAGCCCGATCTCGCCGCCGGTGCTGGTCGGCAGCTCCCAGGGATCCTGGGCGCAGGCGAGGGTGATGAGCAGCAGGGGGAGCAGGGGAAGCGGGCGCATCGCGGGTCCTCCGGTGGGCGTCGACACCGCTTCCTCCAAACCTCGTGCCGGCCAGGGAGCGCGCGCCCGCCGCGCGGCGGAACCCCCGGGTGCCGGTTGGATGTCCGGGATCCGTACAGCCAGGCGGCGCGGGTCGTTTGCGATCACGATCGCGATGACCGATGGTCGATGATCGATCGCGCAGGCGAGGCGCTCCGGAGCGCCCGTCCGCCAGCATCCCCCCGACGAGGTCGAACCATGCGCTGCATCCTCATCCTGTTCATCGCGGTGCCCCTGGCCGCCCAGGAGCTGCCCCGCCTCGTCGAGCTGCTCGAGGAACGTGACTCCGCACGCCTGCTCGAGCTCTGGGATACGCACGCCGACACGATCGTCGCCACGTGCGCGGACTGGATCCCGCTGCCGGGGAGCGTCCGCGTCGAGGCGGTGGCCCCCGGCGGCAGCCTGACCCTCGGGGACAACGGCGGCTGGGTATGGATCGCTCGCGACCCGGACGAGGCCGGCCGCTCCGGCCACGAGCTCTTCGACGGGCGGCTGTACGCTCTCGAGCTCGCGGAACGGCAGGCGGGGCTGCTCCTCCCCCGCTCCTCCCACACCTGGACCGCGGTCGTGCTCTCCCCCGGCGCCCTCGGCCTGGTCGCGGAGGTCGACGGTCAACACAGCGTCGGGCAGCTCGTGGAGCGGGCCGACGGGGAGTCGCGCGCCGAGGTGGTGCGGTTGCTGCTCCTCCTGGCGGCGAAGCGCGGGCTGGTCTGGACCGAGGCGACGGGCCGACCGTCCGCCTTCGGGAACGCCGCCCAGCTGCGGGAGATCGCGGGCGAGGCCCCGGACGGCGGCTGGGCGGTCTCGCTGGAGTGGGCCTTCGAGTGCTTCTGGGGGGAGTAGGGCGCGAAAAAAAACCGGACCGTGTCGAAAGCCCCCGGCCCCGTTCGTCGCGATGGTAGAAGCGGTGGTCCGGGCGTGTGGAGCACCGCACGGACCACGGAACGACATCAAGGAGAAGACCGATGCGGGTCATGGTGATCATCAAGGCGACGAAGAACTCCGAAGCGGGCGTGATGCCCAGCACGGAGCTGCTGACCGCGATGGGGAAGTACAACGAGGAGCTGGTCAAGGCCGGCGTGATGCTCGAGGGCGGCGGCCTGCACCCGAGCAGCAAGGGCAAGCGGCTGGTCTGGGCCGACGGCAAGAAGACGATCGTCGACGGACCCTTCGCCGAGACCAAGGAGCTGATCGCGGGCTACTGGATGTGGCAGGTGCGCTCGATGGAAGAGGCGGTCGAGTGGGTCCGCCGCATTCCCGACCCGATGCCGGGCGAGGAATCGGTGATCGAGATCCGGCCGGTCTTCGAGCTCGAGGAGTTCGGGGAGGAGCTGACGCCCGAGCTGCGCGACCAGGTCGAGCGCCAGCGCGACCAGCTCGAGCAGCAGAAGTCGTGATCCCCCCGCGATGACGGCGACGCGCAAGGCGGTCGAGGCGGTCTGGAGGATCGAGTCCTCGCGCCTGATCGGAGGCCTCCTTCGCCTCGTCGGCGACCTCGCCCGCGCCGAGGACCTCGCCGCCGACGCCCTGGTCGCTGCCCTCGAGCGCTGGCCCGCGGACGGCGTCCCCGCGCGGCCGGGGGCCTGGCTGATGACGGTCGCGAAGAACCGCGCCCGGGACCAGCTGCGGCGGCGGAAGCTGCACGAGCGCGCCGAGGAGGAGCTGCGCTACCGCGCGCGTGACCCTTCCCCCGAAGACCTCGACGCCGCCCTCGACGACGAGGTCGGCGACGACGTGCTGCGGCTGATGCTGATCGCCTGCCATCCCCTCCTCGCCCGGGAGGCCCGGGTCGCCCTGACCCTGCGCCTGCTCGGCGGGCTGAGCACCGAGGAGATCGCGCGGGCCTTCCTGACGAAGTCGGCGACCATCGGCCAGCGCATCAGCCGCGCCAAGCGCAGCCTGGCGGAGGCCCGCGTGCCGGTCGAGGTGCCGCGGGGGGCGGAGCTGTCCGCGCGCCTGCCGTCGGTGCTCGAGGTCGTGTACCTGATCTTCAACGAGGGCTACGCGGCGACCCGCGGCGAAAACTGGCTGCGCCTCGAGCTGTGTGAGGAGGCGCTGCGCCTCGGCCGCATCCTCGCCGGCCTCGCGCCGGAGGAGGCCGAGGTCCACGGGCTGTGCGCGCTGTTGGAGCTGCACCAGTCGCGGGCGCGCGCCCGCACCGACGCCTCCGGCGCACCGATCCTGCTGCTCGAGCAGGACCGCGGCCGCTGGGACCGGCTGCTGATCCGGCGGGGCCTGGCGGCGCTCGGACGGGCCGAGTCCCTCGCCCGCCCCCTCGGTCCCTACACCCTGCAGGCGGCGATCTCCGCCTGCCACGCCCGGGCCGCGACTCCCGAGGCGACCGACTGGAAGCGCATCGTCGCGCTCTACGACGCTCTGGTCGAGGCGACCGGCTCCCCCGTCGTCGCGCTCAACCGGGCCGTCGCCGTCAGCTTTGCCTTCGGTCCGGAAGAGGCGCTGCCCCTGGTCGACGAGCTCGACGTGGTGCTCGACGGCTACCACCTGCTGCCGGCGGTGCGCGGTGACCTGCTCGACAAGCTCGGCCGCCGCGCCGAGGCCCGCGCCGCCTTCGAGCGGGCGGCCTCGCTGACGAAGAACGCGCGGGAGCAGGAGGTGCTGCGGGGACGGGCGCGGGCCTGCGGCTGAAGCTCAGCGCTCGGCCGCTTCCACCGCTTCCACCGCTTCCACCGCTTCCTCCGCTTCCACTTCCTCCTCGACGTCCCGGGCCAGGCCGGCGAAGTCGAACAGCCCCGCGTCGTGCAGGTGGCTGAGGGTGACGTTCTGCAGCGCCCGGCCCATGCTGGCCCGCAGCGGGGGATGGGCCTCGCTCAGGCTGGTCAGGAGCTCCTTGATCTTACGCCGCTTGAGGTCCGGGGCGCGGTCGCACAGCGAGCAGGGCACGATCGGGAAGCGCAGGGCGCGCGCGTACTCGGCGATCGCGTCCTCGGGGGCGAGGATCAGCGGGCGGATGACGACGTTGCGCCCGTCGTCGCTGCGCAGCTTCGGCGGCAGCGCCTTGAGCTGGCCGACGAAGAACAGGTTGAGCAGCAGGGTCTCGATCGCGTCGTCGCGGTGGTGGCCGAGGGCGATCTTGTCGCAGCCGAGGCGCCGGGCGGTCGTGTACAGGATCCCCCGACGCAGGCGCGAGCACAGCGAGCAGGGCGTCGCGCCAGGGGCGAGCTTCTCCTCGACGATCGCGTAGGTGTTCTCCCGTTCGATGTGGAAGTCGTAGCCGTGCTCGGTCAGGAAGCTCTCGATGCTCGCGACCGGGAAGCCGGGATGGCCCTGGTCGAGGTGCACCGCGAGTAGCTCGAAGCGTACCTTGGCCCGCTGCTGCATGCGCCGCAACAGGTGCAGCATCACGTAGCTGTCCTTACCCCCGCTGACGCACACCATGATGCGGTCGCCCTCCTCGATCAGCCCGTAGCGGGTGATCGCCTTGCCGAGGTGGCGCAGGAGCTTCTTCTCGAGGGGTTTGGGAACCATGACGGCCTCCGACAGGGCTTGGCAACCGGGCGCGATTGCGGATACTGGGCTGCGGCATCGTGGAGGAGCCCGCCGCGCCGTGCAAGAGACCGCCGAAGATTCTGTGGAAGCCCCCGGGCAGCGCAGCCGCGGCTACTACCTGAGCAACGTGCTGTTCTTCGGCGCCGTGCTGGTCGCCAGCGTGCTGCTGCCTCAGCCGAGCGGCGGGCGCACGGTGGTGTTCGGCTGGACGATGCCGCCCTGCTGCCCCTCCCAGGCGGTGCTGGGGGTGAACTGCCCGGGCTGCGGCCTGACGCGCTCCTTCGTCTGCACCGCGGACGGCGACCTCGGCCAGGCGGTCTCCTACAACCGGCTCGGGCCGGCGATGTTCGTGTTCGTCGCGCTGATCTTCCTGGTCAACCTCGCGCGCTGGATCGGCGCGCCGCGTTTCCTCCCGCTCGGGCTCGGCGATCGCATCGCCGCCGCCCTGATCACGCTGTTGATCCTCAACTGGGCGTTCAATCTCTGCGTCGGAGGCTGGACGTGGCTGCGCAGTCCGTTGTAGACTGCGGGCTTTGGACGGACGGGACGGACGTGGGGAGAGGTCGGAAGTGAGCTTCGAGGACATCGTCGCGGGTGTGCGCGAGATCATGATCGAGGGGTTCGAGATCGAGCCCGAGCTCCTGGAAGACGACGCCCACCTGCGCGACGATCTCGGCCTCGACAGCCTCGACGGGGTCGACCTGGTCGTCGCGATCGAGAAGCGCTTCAAGGTCCGCATCGAAGAGAGCGAGGCCAAGGCGATGCGCCGCCTGTCCGACATCCACCAGGCCGTCCAGAGCAGGCTCGGGTCTTCGGTGTGAACGCCACCGCCGCGAAGGTCGAAGCCGCGCCGGCCCAGCGCTGGACCGGGCGTTCGCGCGGCGGCGTCGGCAACCGCGCCTACATGTGGGTGCTGCGCACCTTCGGGCTGGGGGTCGGCTACGCGATCCTGGTCCCGGTCGCCCTCTACTTCGTGTTCTTCGCCCCGCGCGCGTCCCGGGCGGCGGCGGAGTACCGGCGGCGGATGGGCCTCGAGCGGCGCGGGATCTTCCGCAATCTGCTGTGCGCCTTCCGCCACTTCTTCTCCTTCGGGCAGATCCTGATCGACCGCGTGTTCTTCATCGGCGGCGAGGGCGACCGCTTCTCGCTGAGCTTCGAGGGCGAGAAGCACATCGCCCGGGCCCTGGCGGCGCGCCGCGGGCTGATCCTGGTCAGCGCCCACTGCGGGAACTGGGAGGTCGCCGCCCACTGCCTGCAGCACTTCGACGCGACGGTCAACATCGTGATGCTGACCGCCGAGGCAGACGTCGCGCGGGAGTACCTCGAGCGCTTCAAGGGCCGCCAGCGCCTGATCGCCGCGGACGGCTCGGCCGACGCCTCGCTCGCGATCGCCAGCGCCCTGTCGCGGGGGGAGATCGTCGCGATGCACGGCGACCGCTTCCTCGCCTCCGAGCTGCGCCACACCGCCGAGGCCGACTTCCTCGGCGCGCCCGCCCGCTTCCCCCTCGGCCCCTACCTGGTCGCGGCGGTGACCGGGGCGCCGCTGTTGCACTGCTTCGTGATGCGCAGCGGCCCCCTGCGCTACCATTTCGTCCTGCACGAGGCCCGCGAGCTGCGCTTCGGCCGCCGCTCCGAGCGCCGCGCCGCGCTGGAGGGGTGGCTGCGCGCCTACGTCGCCGACCTCGAGGCGGTGCTGCGGCGCTTCCCCCTGCAATGGCACAACTTCTTCCCCTTCTGGTCCGAGCACACGGGAGCGACGGCATGAAACTGGGCATCTGCGGATTCGACATGGCGGGCAAATCGACGGTGTTCGACGCCCTGACCGGGCCGGGGGCCGATCCCGCCCGGCCGGGAGAGAAGCGGGTGCGGGTGGTGCCGGTGCCCGATCCGCGGCTCGAGCGGCTGCGCGACGACTACGAGCCGAAGAAGTTCACCCCGGCGACGGTGCAGTTCGTCGACTTCCCCGGCTTCGGCGGCGACAAGTACTTCGGCGAGCTGCGCGACTCCGACGCCCTGGTCTGCGTCGTGATGGGCTTCTCGAGCCCGAACGTCGTCGCCCGCGAGGGCAAGGTCGACTTCCGCCGCGACCTCGCCGCCCTCGAGAGCGAGCTGGTGTTCGCCGACCTGGTCGTCGTCGAGCGCCAGATCGAGCGCGCCGCCAAGGCCGGCCGCCACCTGTCGAAGGCCCAGCGCGAGAAGCAGGGCTTCCTGCCGGTGCTCGAGAAGCTCAAGCCCGCGCTCGAAGAGGGGCGCTCCGCCCTCGACATCGACCTGACCGACGACGAGCTCGAGGTCGTGCGCGGCTTCAACCTCCTGTCGCTCAAGCCGCGCATCATGCTGGTCAACGTCGACGACGACGCCGACATCGATGCCCTCGGCCTGCCCGCCCTGCCGGAGTGGGACAGCGACGAGCGGCCGCGCAGCGTGACCGTCGCGATCCGCGCCGGGCTCGAGGCCGAGGTCGCGCAGCTCGATGAGGAGGAGCGCGCCGAGTTCCTCAGCGACTTCGGCATCGAGGAGGTGGTCAGCAGCCGGCTCTTGCGCCTGTGCTACGCCTACCTCAACCTGCACAGCTTCCTGACCGCCGGGCCGAAGGAGGTGCGGGCCTGGACGATCCGCCGCGGGACCTCGGCGGTCGAGGCGGCCGGCAAGATCCACAGCGACATCCAGCGCGGCTTCATCCGGGCGGAGGTGTGCGCCTGGGAAGACTACGTCGCGCACGGCTCGATCAAAAAGGCGAAGGAGGCGAAGAAGGTGCGCCTCGAGGGCAAGACCTACATCGTGCAGGACGGGGACGTGATCGAGTTCCGCCACGGAGGCTGACGCATGGCCGAGCTGCATCCGATCGAGGCCAGCGCGCTACACGCCCGCCGGGAGCGGGTCTTCCTGGTGCTCGCGGGGCTCTTCCTCGGCTCGATGACGATGTTGAACATCCTCGGCGTCACCCACTTCCTCGACTTCAGCTTCACCATCCTCGGGCTGACGATCCCGATGCCGCTGGCGGTCGGCGTCCTGCCCTACCCGATCACCTTCCTGTGCACCGACTTCATCTCCGAGCTGTACGGGCGCAAGCGCGCGAACTTCCTGGTCTGGGTCGGGCTGATGCTCAACCTGTGGCTGCTGTTCATCCTCTGGGTCGGCGGCCTGCAGGGCTACCCCGAAGGCGCCGACGAGCCCGTCTTCTTCCGCATCCGCACCCTCGCCTTCAGCGGCACGGTCGCGTCGATGCTCGCGTACATGGCGGCGCAGTTCTGCGACGTCTACCTGTTCCACTTCTGGAAGCGGCTGACGAAGGGCAAGCACCTCTGGCTCAGGAACAACGGCTCGACGATGGTCAGCCAGTTCGTCGACACCTTCTGCGTGATCACGATCACCCACTTCTACGCCGACGGCCTGCCGATCGACGCGGCGGCGGCGATCTGGCCGCAGCTGTGGACCTACATCGGCGCCGGCTACGTGTTCAAGGTCACCTGCGCGGCGCTCGACACGATCCCGTTCTACCTCGGGGTGAGGTGGCTCGGCGCCTACCTGCAGATCGAGACGCAGGAAGAGCACAACCTCTGAAAGATCGGTGGGCGCGGGGTCTTCTCCTGGTGACACACTCCTTGGAGGCTCTCCCATGCCGATCCGCACCAGCGTCACCGACCCGCTCTACGTCGACTGGATCTCCGGCCTGCCCTTCCGGGGCAAGTACGGGGTCACCCTCGCCCCCGGCAAACATCAGGACCGGCTGTACAGCGCCGGCCGCTGGGAGCGCGACCTCGCGGCCGACCTCGAGCGGCTGCGCGGGCGGGTCGACGTGCTGGTCTGCCTGCTCGAGGAGCACGAGCTGACCTCCCTGAACATCCCCGACTACATGGAAGCGACGCGGACGCGCGGCTTCCGGGTCTACCGCCTGCCGATCAGGGACGGCGACGTCCCGCCGGACACGGACGCCGTCGCGCGCCTGCTCGCTGCGATCGAGGGGCACCTGCGGGCGGGGGAGAACGTCGTCGTCCACTGCGCTGGCGGCCTCGGCCGGGCGGGCACGATCACCGGCTGCCTGCTGGTGCAGAACGGAAAGTCCCCCGACGAGGCCCTCGCCATCCTCGCCCGGGAGCGCGACCCGAACAGCCCGGAGCACGGCGTCCAGAAGGCCTTCATCCGCGCCTGGGCCGGGCGGCCGCGGCCGGAGCGGCTCGGCCGGCCCGCCGGTGCCCTCGGGCTGCTCGCCGCGCTGGGGCGCCTGGCCGACGCTCCGGGGAACCCGCGGGCGCTCGCCGCGGAGCAGCTGCGCCGCGTCGAGCGGGAAGTCGCCGCCGACCCCGGCGCGGCCTTCCGCTTCGACGCGCGGGGCTACGCGACCCTGGAGGCCGACGGCCAGCGCTGGGCGGCCGGGCGCTTCGAGCAGGTGTCGATCGAGGAGCTGCGGCGGCGCGTCCCGCGGAGCGGGCACACGGTGCGCTACTCGGTGCTGAAGGGCCCCCACCCGCTCGCGGACATCGGCGCGCTGCAGGCCGCCGCCGGCCCGGGCAGCCTGTTCCAGGTCGCCTCGCAGTTCAACGGCCTCGAGGCGCCGGGGGCGCACATCGTGCCGATCGCGCGCTACGTCCACGACAACACCCAGGGGCCGCGGGCCTCGGTCTCCGCCTTCCCCGGCACCTTCCTGCGCCACTACGCAGCGCCGGGTCCGGAGGGGCGCTTCGTGCAGGGGCCCGGCGGCCGGCTGGACTTCCTCGGCGAAGCCCTCGACCCGGCGATCGGCCAGGTGCGTGACGGCTACCTGATGGCTTCGGGCATCGCCCGGCCGGAGGCCCTCGCCGGACACCTCGAGGAGCGCTTCGGGAAGCTCTGCGTCGGCCTGCACGACGGCGTCGAGGTCGCGCTCGGCGGGGGCTGGGGTGGACCCGTGCCGGAGCCGCGGCCGCGCATCGGCCAGGTGCTGACCTCGAGCCTCGCCCTCGGCGGCTACAGCGCTTCTTCCCCCGCCTTGCGGGCCGCCTGCCGGCCGCTGTTGCGGGCGGCCTACCTCGGCACCCTGCTCGGGGCGATCAGCCTCGGCAGGCGCACGGTCGTGCTGACCCTGATCGGCGGCGGGGTGTTCGGCAACCCGCACGAGGAGATCCACGCCGCGATCGCCTGGGCGCTCGCCGAGGCGGACGGCTGTGCGCCGGCGGGCTTCGAGGTGATCCTCAACCTGTGGCAGGGCGGCGACTCCCCTGCCGACGCGGAGGCGCGCCGCCGGGGTGGGGCGGTGTTGGACCTGGCGCAGCTGTAGTTCTCGACCTCAGCGTAGTGTCCGTCCCGGTCCGGCGGGCGGGGGTAAACCCCGCCCCTACCCCCGGAAAAAACGTACACCGAGTCCCGGTCCGGCGGGCGGGGGTAAACCCCGCCCCTACCCCCGGAAAGGACGTACACACCGAGGTAGGGGAGGGGTTCACCCCCTCCCGTCGTTGGCCGCGAAACGACGTCCACCTCCGGGACAGAACCCATGCGAAGGAAAGTAGCTCAGGGCAGCCGCTCGAGGCCGTCCGGGCCGACGCGGTAGCGTAGGTGCAGCAGCGCTTCGGGCTGATCGCCGCCGACCAGGATGTCGGCGCACAGGGTCTGGTCGGCCGGCTCGTAGCGCAGGAGCAGGTCGTAGCTCCAGCTCAGGCCGCCGCTCGCGGCGTGGTCGGCGTTGGCGACGATCCAGGTCGGCTTCCCGTCCGGACCGATCGCGTAGGTGAGGTGCAGGTCGTAGTCGACCTCGAGCCAGACCTCGCCGAGGTCGTTGACGTACTCGAGCTCGAGCCACGGATCGACGCGGATGCGCTCGGTCTCGCTCGGCGCCAGCTCGCCGAAGCGCGCCGAGCGCGCGGGGCCGGGGTGCTCGGTGATCGGCGTCGACGGCAGGGCGACCGGCTGGCCCTCGACGTGGACGACGACCTCCCGCAGCGTCGAACCGCGGGCCTGCCAGTGCATCGCCGCGAAGATGCCGAGGCCGATCAGCAGCACGAGCAGGAGCCCACTGATCGCGAACACCGCGAACCGCTTCCGCCCGCCATCCCCGCCCCCTGAGCGCACGAGCAGCGCGATCCCGAGGCCGAGGACGACGAGCACGACGGTGGCGAGCAGGCAGATTCCGACGACGCTGACGCCCATGACTTCCTCCGGGACGCGTCCTGCCCGAGTCTAGCCGCTCGCCGGGCGGCACGAAAAGCGATTTCGCCCGGTCCTTGCCCATCCGGCCGCCATCTGCGAACTTCCCTGCATGAACGCCACCCGCGCCCGCGAAGAGATGGTCGCCTTCTGCCGCCAGCTCTACGCCCGTCACCTGGTCGTCGGCACCGACGGCAACCTCAGCCTGCGGCTCGCTCCCGGGCGGCTGCTGCTGACGCCGAGCGCGGTGTCGAAGGGCAGCCTGGTCCCCGAGCAGCTGATCGTGGTCGACGACGACGGCCGGGTGGTCGAGGGTGCCCCGGGCCTGAAGCCGACCTCCGAGCTGCCGCTGCACCTGGTCTGCTACCGGGCGCGGCCGGACGTGCGGGCGGTGATCCACGCCCATCCGCCGACCGCGATCGCGTTCTCGGTCGCCGGTCTGCCCCTGACCCAGTGCCTGCTGCCGGAGCTCTACGCCGACCTCGGCCCGGTCGCGACGGCGGAGTACTCGACGCCCGGCACCCAGGCCTGCCCGGACGCCGTCGCCCCCTTCCTCGCCAGCCACGAGGCGGTGATGATGGCGCGCCACGGCTCGCTGACCGTCGGCCCCGACCTGCGCACCTGCTACGACCGCCTCGAGCGCCTCGAGCACACGGCGAAGGTCGGGCTCGCCGCCCGCGGCTTCGGCCAGGTGCTGCCGCAGGCCGAGGTGCTGCGCCGGCTGGAGGCGCGGGAAGCGGCGGGAGGCGCGCCGCGGCCGGGGCTGTGCAACGCCTGCGGGGTGTGCGTCAGCGCCTGAGGGCGCCCTTGACCTGTGCGGCAGCCGCGCTACAGTGCGGGGCTGAACCGAGGAGGCTACCGCGTGAACATCCTGGGACTGGGCTGCGCGTTCGAGCACGATCCGGCCGCGGCCTTGATGTGCGACGGCAAGGTGGTCGCCGCCGCCGAAGAGGAACGCTTCACGCGCAAGAAGCACGCGATCGACGCCCTGCCGACCGAGGCGCTGCGCTTCGTGCTCGAGAAGGGCGGCCTCGCGCCGGAAGACGTCGACGTCGTCGCCTACCCCTGGAGCTACGAGGCCTACACCGCCAAGCGCTGGGAGTACGTCAAGCGCACTGCCGGCAGCAAGCCCAGCCACGCCTACAAGGCCGTCATCAAGAGCGGGCAGCGGCGGCGGAAGATCATCGCCAAGGCCCACAAGGCCCTCCAGAGCGTCGGCATCGACCCGAAGAAGGTCGACTTCCAGTGCGTCGAGCACCACCTCGCCCACGCCTCGAGCGCGTACCACTTCTCGGGCTACGAAGACAGCGCGATCCTGACCATCGACGGCAAGGGCGAGTTCGTCGCGACGATGGTCGCCGAGGGCCGCGGCGGGAAGATCACCAAGCTGCACGAGATCCTCGAGCCCGACTCCCTCGGCCTGTTCTACGCGACCGTCACCGACTTCCTCGGCTTCCAGCACCACAACGGCGAGTACAAGGTGATGGGGATGTCCGCCTACGGCGACCCCACCAAGGCCCAGATCGGGCCGCTGATCGAGGCGGTGCCGCGCGGCTACCGGGTCAACGACGACCTGGTCTGGGTCAAGAAGGCGCGCCGCTTCCGGGGCCATCGCTACCCGAAGGAGCTCGTCGAGCTGTGGGGCCCGGCCCGCGAGGGCGAGGGGCTGTCCGAGCCCTACATCCACATCGCCGCCGCCGCCCAGGTCGCCCTCGAGGACATGGTGCTGCGGCTGATCGACGAGCATCTGACCGACATCCTGAAGCGCAACGGCGGGCACCTGTGCCTGGCCGGCGGATGCGCCCTCAACGTGCGCATGAACCGGCGTATCCTCGCCCATCCCCTGGTCGAGCACCTGTACGTGCCGCCGGCGGCGGGCGACTCGGGAACCTCGGTCGGCGCCGCCTCGTACGTCGCCTGGCAGCGCGGGATCGCGATCGAGCCGATGGTCCACGCCTACTACGGGCCGGAGTACGACGACGCGGCGATCGAGGCCGCGCTGCACAAGTTCCGCATCCCCTCCGTCCGCGAGGACGACGAGGCGACGATGCGGCGGGCGGTCGAGCTGCTCGCCGCGGGCGAGGTGATCTCGTGGATGCAGGGGGCGATGGAGTTCGGACCGCGCGCCCTCGGCAACCGCAGCATCCTCGGCAACCCGACGGTGCCCGGCACCTCCGACGAGATCAACCAGCGCATCAAGTTCCGCGAGAAGTGGCGGCCCTTCTGCCCGTCGATGCTCGAAGAGGACGCGGAGGATGTCCTCGGCAGCGCGCATCCCTCGCGCTTCATGACCCTGAGCTTCGACATGACGCCGACCTGGAAGGAGAAGATCCCCGAGGTCGTGCACGTCGACGGCTCCTGCCGGCCGCAGACGGTCAGCCAACAGACCAACCCGCGCTTCCACGAGCTCTTGAGCCGCTTCAAGGCCCGCACCGGCGTGCCCGTGCTGATCAACACCAGCCTGAACCGGCGCGGCGAGCCGATGGTGTGCTCCCCGGAAGACGCGCTGAACATGCTG
>JAUIEM010000472.1 GCA_030428695.1 bacterium | reverse complement strand
CCGCATCCTCCGAGCCCACGGGTAGGTAGCACACGAGCACGTCGACCTTGGCCGCACGCAGGGCGGCGACGACATCGACTGGCTCCAACTCGGACTCGACGATGGTCTCGCGGTAGTACTTGCCGAGTCCGTCGAGCGTGTGGCCGCGTTGAACGACAACACCGGTCGCGGGTACGTCGCACATCTTGATGGTGTTGTTCTCCGAGGCCCCGATCGCGTCCGCGAGATCAGTGCCCACCTTCTTGGAATCGACGTCGAACGCCGCGACGAAGTTCACATCGCGAACGTGGTAGGGCCCGAATTCGACATGCATGAGTCCGGGCACCTTCGATGCCGGATCGGCATCCTTGTAGTACTCGACACCCTGGACGAGCGACGAGGCGCAGTTGCCCACCCCCACGATGGCCACGCGAATCTCGTGTGCGGTCATGACTTCCCATTTCCCTTCGTTGTCCGGGTGTCCCGGCGGCGCCGACGTGCGCCTCGTTCCATATCGATGAGTTCTTCAAGCCAGGTGACCTCGCGCGCGGCGCCCTCGACACCGTGCTGCTGGAGTCGCTCGGCGTACAGATCCATGCGCTCGTTCGTGCGTTGCATGGAGCGCTCGAGTTGGCGCATGCGCTCTTCCATACGAGCCCGGCGCCCTTCAAGGATGCGCAGTCGTACGGCGGCATCGGTGCGAGAGAAGAACGCCATGCGTGCGGCGAAGGCCTCGTCCTCCCACGCTTCGGGACCGGCGTCGGCGACCCAGGCAGCGAAAGCCTCCTTGCCGGACGCCGTGAGTGCGTAGACGATGCGGGCCCGCTTGCTGGTCACGGTGCCGACATCAGCGCGATCAACCGTGTCGACCTGCTCGACCAGTCCACGATCGGTGAGTCGGTGCAGGCAGGGGTAGCGCGAGCCGAACGACAGCGCGCGAAACGGACCGAGGAGGCGCGCAGATAGTCGACCAGCACCGCCTCGAGCTCGCGGTCGAAGCGCCTCAACCGCTCGGGAAGAGCGTCGCGGATCCGCCGGAAGACCGCCCGGACCTGCTCGTCGAAGTGGCTCGCGATCAGCCCGGCGGTGTGGCGGTGGACCTCCTCGAAGCGCGCCCGCTGCTCGCCCGTCTCCTCGCGCAGCTTGCTGAGCTCGACCTCGATCTCCCGCCGACTGCGGGCGCGCTCGTAGATCCGCCGCATCGAGCTCTCGAAGCCCGCCCCGAGCGCTCCGGCCAGGGGCTCGGGCGCGGACTGCCCGGGCTCGTGCAGCACCTGGTCGGACGCGTCGAGCACGGTGCCGAACAGGTCGAGCTTCTGGCTGAGGATGTCGAAGGTCAGGCGCTGGGTCGCGTTGTCCGGGGAGACGAAGTTGATCACGGTGACGTCGGTGGTCTGCCCGTAGCGGTGGATGCGGCCGATGCGTTGTTCGATGCGTTGGGGATTCCAGGGCAGGTCGTAATTGATCAGGGTGTCGGCGAACTGCAGGTTGAGCCCCTTCGCTCCGGCCTCGGTCGCGACGAACACCCGGCTGCGGGTGCGGAACTCGTGCACGAGCGCGAGGCGTCGCGCGACGTCCTGCGAGGGCTGGGGCGGAGGCATGTGGGCCCCGACCTCGGTCTGCCAGCGCCGGTACGCCGCCTCGACCTCCGCGCCCTCGTTCGTGCCCCGGAAGAGGGTCACCTCCCCGCGGTCCAGCCCCGCCTCGGTGGTGAGGAAGGAGCACAAGAAGTCCTGCGTGGCCAACGACTCGGTGAAGATCACGACCTTCCCGCGGCCCTCGCCGGCCTCTCCGCGACGCATCACGAGCCGAACCGCTTCGAGCAGCGCGCGCGCCTTGCCGTCGGAGGGCAGGGCGCGGGCGCGGTCGGCGAAGTCACGCACGAGCAGGAGCTCCGCGTCGATGCTCTCCGCCGAAGGGGCGTCCCCTTCATCCTTGTCCGACGCCTTGCGGAGGTCGTCCTCGAGATCGTCGAGGATCTCGGAGCCGAAGGCGTCGAGCGCGTCCCGCACGAAGGAGCCGTCGCGCATCCTGCGCAGTCGCGCGATGATTCCGTCCAGGCTGGCCGCGAGCGCCGCAAGAGACGAGGCCATGCGCCGGTGGAAGCCGATCAGCACCAGCCGCCGGTGGTTGCCGCGGAAGGCGCAGGTCGCCGGATCGAGCAGGTACTCGGTGACGTCGTCGTAGAGCGCCTTCTCCGCCGCGCTCATGCGGTACTCGAACAGCCGCGTGCGGCGACCGACGAAGGGCTTCTTCATGAACTCCTGGGCCTGGCGCCGCAAGGTCCGCTGACAGATCTGCGCGACGCGCCCGCGCAGCTCATCCTCCTGGCCGCGAGCGAGGCGCCGGTCGTCCCCGCTGTCGCAGAACAGATGGCGGAAGGTCTGCAGGTCGCCGAACAGCGTCCCGGTCGGCTCGACCCACTGCGCCAGCCCCCAGAGCTCGGCCAGGGAGTTCTGGATCGGCGTCGCGGTCAACAGCAGGACCGGCGTGCCTTGCAGGAAGGTGCGGACGCGACCCGCCTTGATGGCGTGCTTGCTGTCTTCCCGGTAGTTTCCGTGGCGGTCGAAGCGCTTGTACACCGAGGCGAAGACCTCGTGCGCCTCGTCGATCACACACAGGTCGAAGGCCGGCGCCTGGCGCAGGGCCGCCGAGCCCCGCGCGCTGCCGGCGAAGTCGCGGGAGACCAGATAGACTCCGGGCGCCTGGAAGCCCGCGTCGGCGTCGTCGGTCCGGATCCCGAACAGCGTGAACAGCTCGTGCTGCCACTGCCCGAGCAGCGACTTCGGGGTGACGAGCAGAAAGCGCCTGGTCCCCTCTGCCCGCAGTTGGGCGATCACCAGGCCCGCCTCGATGGTCTTGCCGAGGCCCACCTCATCGGCGAGGATACAGCCTCCCTCGGGGATCCGCTCCAGGGCGAAGACCACGGCATCGATCTGGTGCGGGTTCGCGTCGATCCGCCCGGAACGCTGCGAGGCGACCACGCGCGTGCTCTCTTGCGCGGAGCACTGGCGCATCAACCGCTCGATGCGGTAGCGGCGTTGGACAGGGTGGCTGGCCGGGCCGTCAAGTGCGGGCACCAGGGAGGCTCCTCGTCGAGCTCGAGTCGGGAAACAAGCGCAGAGCGTCGTCCGTGAAGGCTCTTACCGGGTAGGCCCCAAAGGTGGCAACGGTCAGCCTGTAGACCTGCGGCGGGCGAGCTCGATGGCTCGCTCGATACGCGTGCGCACGTTGCGTCCGACGCGATGGCACTCGAACACCCTGGCGATCTCCTCGATCAGGCGCGCACCGGCCTCTCCCTGGGCGCCGATGTGAGCCGCGGCGTTGCTGAGCTCTTCGAGCGGAACCTCCGCGATGTTGCGCGGGCGTTCGGCGCCGGGCAGGCGGAAGCCGTGGTAGGTCGCGGGGTCCTGGCTCGCCGCCCAGAACACGTCGCCGCGCAACTGGGGGCGTTGATCTTCGCTGATGAGCACCAAGGACTGCATGATCCGCTCCCGCACCCGATCGGTGCGACGCTTGATCCCGAAAGGCCGCGTCACCCTGCGCGCGACGACGTCGAGGAGAACCGGGGCTTCCTGCGCGACGATCTGTTGGATGAGGCGAGCCACGGTCAGGGCGTTCCGTGGCTCGTAGAAGTCTCCGGGGTCGCCGAGCTGCTCTGGAGAGCGGTACCGGACGTAGACCGCCGGCGTCGATCCGGCCTCGACTTCGGAGCGCTGCGCCGGCGCGACCGCTGGCGCCACCGCCTCGCGCCGCAGCAGGAGCTGGGCCCGGGCCGCTTGCAGCCTGGTGAGCAGGTCGTCGACAACCGGCAGCTCGCAGGCCTTCCAGCGCAGGCGCCCGAGCTGGCCGAGCCGCCGCAGCAGATCGGCGATGAACGCCTCCCGCAGCCAGGCGTCATCCGGACGGAGCGTGGGCGGCTCCGCCTTCGGCGGAAACGGCTGGGCGGGGGTCGCGGGCGCGTCAGCGCCGTCCAGCGGCAGCGCGGCGGGCGTTCGAGCGCTCGCGCCCTCGGATGGCGCGGGCGGTTCCGCCAGAGATGGGGAGCGAGGGTCCGCGGGCGGCGGGCCGGAGTCCCCATCCCCATCACCATCCAGATCCAGAGCCTTCGCCGGAACCCGGCCGGAGGGCGCCGGGGGGAGGGCGGGGGAGGTTGTCAGCGCGGGCCGAAGAACGACCGGCGGTCGCGGATCGACCACGGGAAGCGCAGAGGGCGCCTCGACCGCGGCCGGGGGCCCCCCCAGGGGAGCCCCGCGCGGACCCTCCGGCTGCGGAGCGGTCGGAGGCTGGCTGTCTGGCTCCGCGGCGGGGAACGGGGGCGCGACCGGCGAGGGCGCGACCGGCGGGGGCGCGACCGGTGGGGTTGCGACCGGTGGGGGCGCGACCGGTGGGGGCGCGACCGGCGCGGAGGACGTCGGTCTCTCGCGGGGGACGGGATCCGGACGCGGGGGCACGGGCGACGTGTCCTCTGCCGGCGCGGGGCCGGGGACGGGCGGTCCCGGAACGGGGCTGGCGCGCTCGGCCCGCTCTTCCACCCCCGTCGGCCCGACAGGCTCGGGGAGGGCGATGTCCAGCTCGTCCAGCGCGCCGCCTTCGAGCTGAGCGAGGAGGTCGTCCAGCTCATCCGGCGAGAAGGCCTCGGGTTCCGTCGCGCTCATCCCCCACCCCCCAGGTGGCAGCTCTTCTCGGGGGCCCAGTTGTCGACGGACATCAGGGCCTTGACCAGGGCGGATGCGACATCGAAGGCCGGAGTGGAGTCCATGGCGCGCCTTTCGCCGGATAGCTTTGTCGATTTGTATAGAGGATAAGCCATCGGGGTGGGCGCGCGCCACCGGTCGGGTCGGTGTCTCTTGCCAAGCCGTGGAAGCCCTCAGCCCCCCAACGCCTTCGCCAGCCGGCGCAACCCCTCGTCGAGCGACACCTTCGGCGCGTAGCCGAGGTCCCGCTTGGTGGCGGTGAGGTCGAACCAGTGGGGCGTCGAGAGCTGCAGCGCGACGAAGCGGGTCATCGGCGGCTCCGCCCGCAGCCGCAGGAGGGTGTACACCTTCTCCATACACCATCCGACCCCATAGGCCAGACTGGGAGAGATGCTGCGCCGCACCGGCGGCAGCCCGCCGGCGGCGAGGATGCGGTCGATCAGCTCGAAGCAGGCGATCGGCTCATCCTGGGCGATGAAGTAGGCGCGCCCGGCGATCGCCGCGCCCGGCTCGAGTCGGTCCGCGGCCAGGAGATGGGCGTCGGCGGCGTTGTCTATGTAGGTCGAGTCGATCAGGTTCGTGCCGTCCCCGATCTTCCGCAGCCGCCCGGCCTTCGCCCGCGCCAGGATGCGCGGCACGAGGTGGTTGTCGCCCGGCCCCCAGATCAGGTGCGGCCGCAGGGCGACCGTGGCGAGGGAGTCCCCGTTCGCCTCGAGCACCGCGCGCTCGGCCGCGGCCTTGGTGGCGGCGTAGTGCGATCCGCGGAAGTCGTGGCCGTAGGGCGCGGTCTCGTCGAGCTTGCCGCCTTCGGCGTGGAAGCAGACGCTCGGCGTGCTGGTGTAGATCAGCCGCCGCACCCCGTGTCGGCGGCAGGCCGCGAGCACGCTCTCGGTGCCGAGCACGTTCGGCCGGTAGTAGTCCTGGTAGCGGCAGCTCACGCCCGGCCGGGCGGCGACGTGGAACACCGCGTCGCAGCCTTCGACGGCGCGAGCGAGCGCCTCGGCGTCGGTCAGGTCCCCCTGGTGGTGTTCGACGCCGAGCTCCGCGAGCGCGGGATAGGCGCCGCGGGAATAGGAAAGCACTTCGTCCCCGCGCTCCCGCAGCAGGCGCACGATCGCGCCACCGAGGAAGCCTCCGCCGCCGGTGACCAGCGCCCTCATGGTGACCCCTCAACCGGGCGGCACCCGCCCCGGCGCGCTTGGTCGGCGAGGCAGGCGCCTGCCCCAGTCGGCGGGCGGGGGTAAACCCCGCCCCTACACGCTCGTTTAGCGAGGCGGGCGCCTGCCCCGGTAGGCGGGCGGGGGTAAACCCCGCCCCTACACGCTCGTTTAGCGAGGCGGGCGCCTGCCCCGGTCGGCGGGCGGGGGTAAACCCCGCCCCTACACGCTCGTTCAGCGAGGCCAGGACCTGCTCCCGGAAGCCATGTAGGGGAGGGGTTTACCCCCTCCCGCCGACCGCGTGAAGATGCCCCCTTCGCGTTCGCTCTCATCGCTTCCCCGCCCACACCGCCAGCTTCTCCCGGAAGATCTTCGAGTTGTGCCGGATGTCGACCGGGAAGCCCGGGTGGAACAGGAAGCGCGCGATCTTCGTCGCGGGCGCGTACACCTTCCCGCGCTCCTTGAGCTCGGCGATGAGCTGCTCCGACGGCTGGGCCCCGGCCTCGAGCTCGACGCACAGGACCGGCGTCTTCTGCCCCGCCTCGCCGACCCCGACCAGGGCCGTGCGGTAGACCTGCGGGTGGGTGTTGAACACCATCTCGCAGGGCACGGTGAACAGGGTGCTGTCGGCGGTCTCGACGCGGTGGGCCTTGCGCCCGCAGAACCACAGCCGGCCGTCCTCATCGAAGTAGCCGAGGTCCCCCATGCGGTGGCGGACCGCCTCGCCGTCGGCCATCTTGGCGAGCTGTGTC
>JAUIEM010000018.1 GCA_030428695.1 bacterium | reverse complement strand
GCCGGAGGCGTGGGTCGAGGACCTCGCCCGCAAGGTCGGCGCGGCGATCGTCGGGGCCGGCCTCGAGCAGCGCGCGAGCGTCCAGAGCTTCCACTTCGCGACCCTGCGGGCGGTGCACCGCTCCTTCAGCAACCTCGAGACCGTGTGCCTGTTCGGGGACTTCCCCGACACCGCCGGCAGCGGCTGCAACCTCCAGGACGGCCCGGGCTGGCTCGGCCTGCCCTGGCCCTACCGCCAGACCATGCGCGAGACGCCGCGCGTGCCGCGCTCCGGGGGCTTCGAGGGGATGGCCCTCAGCCCGGACGGGAAGACGCTGTACCCGATCCTCGAGAAGCCGCTGGTCGACGGTGCGCGCGCCCTGCGCATCTTCGCCTTCGATCTCGCCGCCGGAGCCTACACCGGCGACTGGTGGGACCTTCCCCTCGACGAGCGGGCGACCGCCCTCTGCGCCTTCCAGCTCTACGCCGAGGGCCGCGGGCTCGTGATCGAGCGCGACGACAGCGAGGGGCTGCTCGACGGCTACAAGCGCGTGATCGCGGTCGAGCTCGGGGCGGAGCACGCCGTGAGCCGCCGGGAGCTGCTCGACCTCAACGCCCTCGGCAATCCCCACGACCTGCTCGGGCCCGGGTTGGAAGGGGACGTGGGACGCGGCGATCCGTGCGCGTTCCCCTTCCACACGATCGAGAGCCTGGTCGTCGAGGGTCCTCGGCACTTGCTGCTCGCGAACGACAACAACTACCCCTTCAGCTGCGGCCGGCACACGGGAAGCGGGGCGCCGGACGACAACGAGCTGTGGCGGATCGAGCTGGTGACGCCGTTGTTTTGAGGTGAGCCGGGGAGGGGCCTGAGGAAGAAGGGAAGAGAAGACGGACCGCCAAGGCGCAAAGGGGGCCAAGGCGCAAAGAAGAGGAAGAGGAAGAAGAAGCTCAATTCATCCAACTCAACCAGGTAGAAGTTGGAGACAGAGGAAGGAGAAAGAGAAGAAGAAAAAAAAGGAATTTATCAGGAAGGCAGGAAGTGGGGAGATCCAGGAAAAGAAAAGAAGAGAAGAAGAGTGGCAATAACAGGACAACGCGCATTCGCTATCAAGAAGATACAGCCATCTTCCAGGAAAGAGGGGAGAAAATTGAAGAGAAAGGACGTGAGCCAGACCAGATATTGATGGCTGGCTCTTGACTTCCTTTTCCTCTTCTTTCCCTTCTTTTCCTGGATCTCCCCACTTCCTGCCTTCCTGATAACTTCTTCTCTCTTCTTCTTCTTCTTCGTTCTTCGTTCTTCGTCCTCTGTCTCCACTTCTACCTGGTCGAGTTGGATGGATGGAGTTGAGCTTCTTTTCCTCTTCTCTTCTTGGCGCCTTGGCTCCTTGGCGTCTTGGCGGTTGATTTGATTTGTTCTCCCTGTCCATGCACGCTGGTTGCACATCTCGGCTCGAGTGCGGCGATTCCCTTCCGTCCTTCATGGCACGGGGTCTCCTCTCCCTTGCACCGCGTCACCCGTCTCCGCGGCATCTCGCTCCCCAGCCTGCCGCCTGGCGGTCGCTGTTCCTGGTGTCCTGGCGCTTGAGCCAGCGGATGCCCGCATCGCCCCGAGATGGTAGACTGCCCGCCTATGACCCCCGAGGCTGCGGATGTCCCAGCGCTTGTTCATCGCCCTCGCCCTGCCGGCCGTGGCTCAGGCGCTGCTCGACGGCGTCCGGACCGAGGTCGCGGGGGCGCGATGGCTGCGTCCGGAGCAGCGGCACCTGACCCTCGCCTTCATCGGGGAGCTGGCGGCCGCCCGCCGGGCCCCCCTCGAGGCGGCCCTGGAGGAGGTGCGGCTGCCCGCGTTCGAGGTCCGGCTCGAAGGGGGCGGGCGCTTCCCGCCCCGCGGCCGGCCGCGCATCCTGTGGGTGGGTGTCGCGCCCGAGGAACCGCTGCGGGCGCTGGCGGGCGCGATCGCCGCAGCCCTCGACCGGGCGGGTGTGCCGCGGGACCGGAAGCGCTTCACGCCGCACGTGACGGTGGCGCGCGTCCGCCCGCGCAAGGGCGCGGCGCTCGGGGGCTTCCTCGAGACGTCGCGCGCGCTGCGCGGCGCGCCGTTCGCCGTCCGCAGCTTCCAGCTCTATCACAGCGAGCTCCAGCCGCGCGGAGCCCGCTACACGGAGGAGCGTCGCTTTGAGCTCGTCTGATCTGCGCATCGCCACCCTGGTCGATGCCGAGACCGACCTGACCGACCGCCTGCGGGCCGCCGAGCTGACCGGCGCGCCGCTGCTCGCCGCGACGAACCGCTCCCTGCGGGCGGGCTTCGTCGACGCGATCGACGCGCGCGGGCTGTCCCGCGCCGAGGCCCGCAACCGGGTGCTCGATGCCGCGTCGGGCTGGGTGTTGTGGCTCGAGGCCGGGGAGCGGTTGGCGCCCGAGGCCGGGGAGCTGCTGCGTGCCTGGCTGGCCAAGGGCGACGCGCCGGGGGGGCCGGGGGAGGCGGTCGCGGCGCCGGTCATCCTGCACGACCCGACGGGGCTTCCCCAGACCGCCCTGCGGCTGATGCGCGCGTGTCCGGAGGCGCGCTTCGGCGGCGACGACAGCGAGGGGCCGGAGATCGAGGGACCCGTCCATCCCCATCCGATCATCAGCGTCGAGCGCCCGGTGCAGCCCTTCGCCGGCTTCGATCATGCCGAGCGGCTGTTCTCGGCGGAGGATCCCGACGCCCGGCGGCAGGCGTTGGAAGAGCTGCGCGAGCTGGTCTCCGGGGGGCCCGGCGAGATCCGCATCCAGGCGCTGTGCGCCCTGATGCGCTACGCCCTGCACCAGGGCGAGCTCGACCAGGCCCTCGAGCTCGGCTTCCACGGCCTGCGCATCGACCCGCGCTTCGCCGAGGTGCCGTGCCTGCTCGGGGACATCTACCGCGCGCGCCTCGAGTGGGAGAAGGCGCTGCTCTGGTACAAGCACGCCCGCATCCTGCGCCGGCCGACCTGGGCCCGCCACAGCGACCCGCTGAAGTACGGCTGGGAGCCGCGGGCCGGCATCGCCCTGTGCAACCGCAAGCTGCCGCTCGAGCGGCGCGATCCGCCGGTCTTCCTGCAGCGCGCGCCGCGCCGGCCGCGGCGGGCGACGGTGCTGATCGCGACCTGCGGGCCGCTCGCGCCCTCGGTGCTCGCCTCCTTCGAGGCGCAGACCTGGGAGGAGCGCGAGCTGATCGTGGTCGACGACGGCCTCGAGCCCGACCTGCGGCTCAAGAACAGCCGCGACGGCCGCATCACGTACATCTTCGCCGCCGGCGCCGGGCTGTCGCTCGGGCGCAAGCTCGAGCTCGCCCGCGAGCGCGTCGCCGGAGGGCGCATCTTCGTCTGGGAGCCGCGGGCGGCGTACGCTCCGACCTACCTGGAGGAGCTGTGGGGGAAGCTCGACGAGACCCCGCTGCTGTACGCGACCGGCTTCTGGGTGCTGCGCCAGGAGGACGGGCGCTGCGGCTTCCTGCGCCCCTCGAAGAAGCACGACGACCGCGCCTGGTTCGGCACCGGGCTGTGCTGCAACCACAGGGTCTTCCAGCAGCTCGCCTTCCGCGACTCCGACCGGGACGCGCTCCTGTTCTTCGTCGAGGACGGCGAGGCCCGCGGCTACTGGGCCGACCCGATCGTCGACAGCGCCGGGCTGTGCGTCGCCGAGCTCGGCTTCGGCGACCTCGCCGGCGGCCTCGCGGACTTCTCCGAGGACGCTCCGGAGGAGGTCTCCGCGCGGGCGCGGCAGATCCTCGGCGCGTAGATGTCGACGTCCAGGAAAGCGAACGCAAGGAGAGCGTGATGGAAGTCTTCCACTTCACCACCGAGGTGCGGGTGCGCCTGCCGGAGACCGACGCGATGGGCATCGTCTTCCACGGGCACTACTTCACCTACATGGAGGTCGGCCGCGTCGACTACCTGCGCAACCTCGGGCTGGCCGAGGGCATCCGCCCGATCCGCGACTTCGAGAACGTCGTCGCCCACGCCGAGTGCGACTTCAAGAGCCCCGCCCGCCTCGACGACCCGCTCGTGATCTCGGTGCGCGTGGCCGAGATCCGCAAACACGCCTTCAGGTTCCGCTTCAAGATGGTGCACCGCAAGGAGAACCGGCTGGTCGCCCGGGGCTCGACGGTGCACTGCGCGGTCGACGAAGACCTGCGGCCGACCCGCATCCCGCAGAGCTTCGTCGAGCGCATCCTCGCCTTCGAGGGGGAAGGGGTCGACCTCAGCGCGCGTGGCTGAGCGTGGCACCCGACCTCCCGGTCAGACCTTCAGCACCAGCTTGCCGTGGTTGGCGCCGCTGAACAGCATCAGGAAGGTGCCGGGGAAGGTCTCGAAGCCCTCGACCACGTGCTCGCGCGCCTGGAGCCTGCCCTCGGCGATCCAGCCGGCCATCGCGCGGGCCGCCTCGCCGTAGCGGGCGGCGTTGTCGAACACGACGATGCCCTCCATCCGCGCCCGGTTGACGAGCAGTGACAGGTAGTTCTTCGGCCCGCGCACCGCCCGCATGTTGTTGTACTGGGAGATCGCCCCGCAGATCACCACCCGGGCGTGCATGTTCAGCCGCGCGAGCACGTGGTCGAGGAGCTCGCCGCCGACGTTGTCGAAGTACACATCCACGCGGTCCGGGCACAGCCTCTTGAGGGCGGCGGGCACGTCGTCGTTCTTGTAGTCGATCGCCCCATCGAAGCCGAGCTCGTCGGTCAGGTAGCGGCACTTGACCGGTCCGCCCGCGATGCCGATCACCCGGCAGCCCTTGAGCCGGGCGATCTGGCCGACGACCGAGCCGACGGCGCCGGCGGCCCCGGACACGACCACCGTCTCGCCCTCCTGGGGCTGGCCGGTGTCGAGCAGCCCGAAGTACGCGGTCATGCCCGGCATACCGAGCGTCCCGAGGAAGCGCGGCAAAGGCGCGATCGCCGGATCGACCTTGTGCAGGCCCTTGCCGTCGCTGAGCGCGTGGGTCTGGACGCCGAGCGGGCCCGAGACGTGATCGCCGACCGCGAAGCCCTCGTGCTCGCTGGCGATGACCTTGCCGACGGCGCCGGCCCGCATCACCTCGCCGATCCCGACCGGCGCGATGTACGAGCGGCCCTCGTTCATCCAGCCACGCATGGCCGGATCGAGGGAGATGTAGAGCACCTCGACCAGCATCTCGCCGGGGCCTGGCGTCGGCAGGGGCGCCTCCACCAGCTCCCAGTTGTCGGCGGTCGGCAGGCCCTGCGGGCGCGCGCGCAGGCGGAATTGCTTGTGGACGCTCATCGATTTCCTCCGTGGGGATGGGCCCAGCCTACCCGATGCGTGCCCTGCGGGAAACCGCGGCGCTCGACGACACCTTGGTGCCTCGGCGAGATCGGCTCGCGGCGCACTTCGTTGCGGCTCGAAGGAGGAGGACGCAGGCAGGCACCCACTCCCAAAGCCTCGCGAGCGAGGTTTCGGGCCAGCTTCGAGGGCAGGCTTCGGCGTGCAAGCGAGAAGGGTGGTGGAAGACGGAGATCCGCGCCGGCGCTCAGATTCCCTGGGTCGCCTGCTTGAACAGCGTCTCGATCTTGTTGGTCGCGGTGCGCACCTCGGCGCCCTGGCTGTTCGAGCAGTTCCGGCACTGCGGCCGCAGCTCGGTCGGCTGGCGCAAGAGGAAGCCGAGCTGGGAGCTCGCGATCACGAGCTGCATGATCGGCCGGGCGAGCTCCTTCGGTGGGTAGTGATCGCAGACCATCGTCGCGGGCTGGACGTTCTGCCCGCAGATGTGGCAGCCGTTCGCGTTGCCGATCAGGTTGACCGCCGTCCGCTGCTGCTTGTTGGCGTTCTGCGCGCTGCCCGCGACGCCCCCGCCGGCGTAGTTGACGTTGCCGTGGATCATCCGCGTCTGCTGGGCGTTGAGGGCGACGGGTCCCTGGTTCAGCTGCGTCACGAGCTGGGCCTGGGCGTTCGAGCACGGGGTGCAGGAAGGGTACAGCGTGTAGTTCGGGTTCGCCGCGATGCCCAGTTGGTTCTTCGCCAGGGCGTTGAGGTTGCGCGGGGGGATGTGGTCGGAGATCCAGGGGTCGGGCTGCGCGTTCATGCAGGAGTGGCAGCCGTGCTGGATCCACAGCGCGGTCACCTGCTGGCGCTGCAGCGCGGTGATCTGCGAGAGCGGGTTGGCGATCGGGATGCCGCCGTTGCGCCAGCGGCGCTTGCTGGTCATCGCGAGGAACAGCTTGTTGAGCCAGGCGCTGATCTTGCGTTGGATCGCCTTCTTCTGGATCGCCGTCGCTTTCTTCCGCGTCTTCTGCTTCTGCCGCGCGCTTCGACGGGGTAGGGATTTCGGCATCGGGGGCCCTCGCAACGAGTTGTTGCCCATTGTACTCCGCGCTCCAACCGAAGGCGATGGAGAACCGACAGCTCCGCGAGCGATGCGATTTCTGTGGCGGTCAGTGCGCGGGGAAGAGCGCGCGGAAGTCGGCCCGCGTGCGGAGCTCGTCGAATTCCTCGAGCTCGTCGCGGATCCAGCCGAGCAGCTCTGCCCAGTCGGCGCGGTCCTCGGCGTCGAGGGCGGGCAGCAGCGCGCGGTGCAGCTCGACCAGCGCCTGCAGCCAGGTGAGGGCCTGGTCCTCGCGCTGCGCGCGCAGCTCCGGCGGGGCGTCGCGGGCTTCGCGGGCGGCGCTGCCGGCGGCGAGCACGTAGTCGAAGGGGTCGGGCTCGGCGCCGGGCCAGGCGAAGGCGCGCTCCCAGGCCCGCCGCGCGGTCGCGGCGTCCCGGGCGTCGCCCGCGAGAGCGCGGGCGATCCACAGGGCCTCCTCGGCGCTCGTCGGCGCGTCGCCGTCCAGCATCGCGGCGCCGCGGGCGAGCATGGCGAGGCGGGCGTCGATGCGGACGAGGCTGAGCGGGCGCCGGTCCGCGGGCAGCAGCGCGGCGTGCTCGCGGGCGCGCTCCAGCCAGGCGCGGGCGGTGTCGAGGGCGAGCTCCTCCTCGGCGACCGCGGCGGCGTTGTTGGCGAGGGTGACGAGGGCGGTGCGCGCGGGGTGCAGGTCCGGGTCGCGGGCGAGGAGCCCGCGCAGGATCGCGACGCCCTCCGTGTAGCGTGCGTCGGCGGCGGCCAGGTCGCCGTCGAGGTAGCGCAGGTGCGAGGCGCGCTCGGAGGCGTAGAGGAAGAGCTGGAGCGCGTCGGGATCGGGGGACAGGGCGAGCAGGCCTGCGCCGACCTCGAACGCCTCCTCGAAGACCTCGGCGGCGGCGTCTCCCTCGGCCTCGAGCAGGTCGCCCAGACCGAGCAGAGCGGACAGGCGCGCCCGGCGCGGCGCCGGGTTCCCCGGAAACAGTCTGCACAGCGCGGCGCCCGCGTCGCTGGCGAGCTGCAGCCACGGACGCGGGGACTGGCCGCAGCCGGCGGCGAGTCCCGCTCCGTAGGATCCCGCCTGAGCGAGCAGGCGCCAGAGGAGGGCCTCATCGGGGGAGGCCGTGAGCCGGCGCTCGAGCAGCTCGACCGCGAGGCCGAGGACGGCCAGGCCCTCGTCGGCGTGCCCGAGCTCGCCGAGCGCGACCGCTTCGAGGGTGCGGATGTTGGCGTGGGAGGCGACGTCGCCCTCCGGCGGGTCGGCGTCGAGGGCGACGAGGGGAGCGAGGGTCTCGCGCGCTTCCTGCGCCCGCGCCAGAGCCTCGGCGGCGCGGCCGAGACGGAGCAGGATCTGGGCCCGCCAGAAGCCGGCCAGGGCGGCCTGGTGGCGGGCGTAGGAGCGCTCGGGCAGGAGCTCTTGCCAGCGCAGCGCGGCGCTGTGCGCAGCGGCCACAGCCTCCTCCAGGGCGGCGGCGGGCAGCCCCTCGAGGTCGAGGGCCAGGCGCAGGATCTTCAGCGCCTCCCACTGCTCCTCGGGTCCCCGCAGGCCGTCGAAGCTCGCGACCCACCGCTCGAGGCCCTCCCGGGCGGCCTCGGCGGCGGCTCCGCGGGCGGCGCGGCGGAACAGGGCCTCGGCCAGGCGCTGGGTGTGGATCGGCTTCGGGGCCGCGTCCGCCACGCTGCGGGCCGCGGCGACGGCCTCGACATGGAGGCTGTCGGCGCGGCGGCCGAGGCTGTCCTCGAGCGCGAGCCGGACCAGCAGCAGGTCGACCTTCAGCCGGGAGACCGGCAGGGGTTCCGCGGCCTGGGTGGCCCGCACGAGCAGGCTGTCGGCGGCGCCGAGCTCGCCGAGGTGGAGCCGGAAGTCCGCCTCCTGGGCAAGGGCCGCGACGATGTCCCTGCGCGGATCGCCCGCCCGGAAGGACCTGTTGACGCCCGTGAACAGCGCCGCCGCGCGCGCGTCCTGGCCGGTGGCGGTCAGGACCCGCGCGAGCTCGACCTCGGTGTGCAGCAGCCGCAGGCGCGGCGCGCGCAGGGCGGGAAAGGCCTCCGCGCGCTCGCGGGCCAGACCGCGGGCCTCCTCGAAGTCGGCGATCGCCTCCTCGAAGCGTCCGGCCCGGGCGAGCGCGTCCCCGCGGAGGCGCAGCTGCTCGAGGAGCACGCGGCGGCGACCGATCGAGCGCGGCGCCGCGGCGAGCCAGCTGCGGGTCGAGACGATCAGCCGATCGTAGGCCGCGAGCGCTTCCGGCAGCTCGAGCCCGAGGGAGCGCGCGGCGGCGGCCTGGGCCACGACCGGCGAGGCGAAGATGTCGCGGTGTCCTGGATGCCGGGCGTGGAGCTCCGTCATCTGCGCGGTCGCCGCCGCGAGCGCCTCTTCCGCCTCGGCGAGCTCGCCCCGGTTGGCGGCGAGCACGCTGCGGCCGAAGAGCAGCTCGACGCGCTGCGAGACGACCCGGAACGCGTCGCTCTCCCGCCACGGCTCCAGCGCCTCGGAGACGCGGGCGAGGCTCGCGGCGAGCGCGGCGTCGTCCTGGGCGGAGGACGCGACGTGGGCCTGGCCGAGCAGGGCGTCGACGTAGGTGCAGACCTCCGGGAGGCCGGCCTCCGCCCCGGGCCGCAGCAGGGCAGCGGCTTGCGCGGCGAGCTCCGCCGCCGGCCCGTAGCGCTCGACCTCGACCAGCAGCCGGCCGAGGGCGTCGAGCACGCGGCCGCGTAGCCGCCCGTCCGGCGGACACAGCGTGAGCGCTTCGCGGAGCCGGGCCTCGCCCGTGTCGAAGGCGCCGTACTGGGTGTCGACGACCGAGGACAGCCACAGCGCGCGGGCCGCGAGGCGACGCGCGGTCGCGGACGGCTCCTCGGCGACCAGCGCCTCCGCCTGGGCCCGCACCTCCGGCAGGGTCGCGTGGGCCCAGACCAGGTCGCCCTCGACGTCGAGGCGCAGCTCGACCTGGCGGAGCCGGGCCTCGAGCTGGCCGATCCGCTCCCGCCGGCCGTCCGCGTCGACCGCCGCGAGCGCCGCCCAGGAGCTGTCCGCCAGGGCGAGCAGGCGCTTGCCGGCGGCGACGGCGGCGGGACTCCCGAGGCCGTCGAAGAGCTCGACCTGGACCTCGTCGACCAGGCGCGAGAGGGCTTCGTTGCTGATCGCCGCGCGCCGCTCGGAGCGCTCCCGGTGGGTCTGCACCTGGCGCAGCAGGGCGGCCGTCACCAGCGCGACCGCGAGCGCGGCGACCAGCGCCGCGCGCCCGGCCCAGCGCAGGCGTCGCGCGAGGCGGGCGCGCTGCTCGTGGTCGCGCGCGCGGGCCTCCCGGGCGGTGTCCACCCGCGCAAGCAGGGCGGTCTTTGGCTCCTCCCCGGTCAGCCGCTCGGCCTGTGCCCGGGCGAGGCCGAGCTCACCCTGGGCGAGGGCGACCTCGGCGTAGGCGCGGCGGGCGCGGTCGAGGCCGTCGCGGCCCTCCGCGCTGGCGGGGTACAGCGTCAGGGCCTGCTGGAAGCCGGCGATGGCTTCCGCGAAGTCCTCGTACAGGGCGCCGCGGGCCTCTGCGGCGAGCTCCTCAACGCCGCGCGCGACGCAGCTCTCGAGGCGGCGGGCGGCGTCCGCGCTGATCAGCAGGCTCTCGCGCTGGCGCAGGTAGTCGCCGAGCCGGCGTTGGAACGCGGCGACGGTCTGCGGCCGCGCGTCCGGGTCCGGCGCGAGGCTCGCGGCGCACAGCTCGCGGAGGGGCCGGGGCAGGTCCGGATCGATGGCCGGGCGCTTCGCCGCGACGCAGCGCGCGATCACCTGCACCGCCGACAGCCCGCCGTGGGGGGCGCGGCCGTGGAGGATGCGGAAGAGCAGGCCGCCGAGCAGGTAGACGTCGGTCCAGGGCCCGAGCTGTGCGCCCTCGCCGGAGGCCTGCTCCGGGGCCATGTAGCAGGGCGTCCCGCAGGGGCTGGCGATGCTCTCCCGGGCCCGCAGGCCCGGGCGGGCGCGCGGGCTCTCGAAGACGACCGCGAGCCCCCAGTCCATCACGAGGACCTCGCCGAAGTCGCCGAGCATCACGTTGCTCGGCTTGAGGTCGTTGTGCAGGATGCCCCGGCTGTGGGCGAAGGCGACCGCGTGGCAGACCTGCTGCAGCACCTCGAGGTGGAACAGCCGCTCGTGACCCCCGCTCCGCAGCGCCTCTTCCCATGAGGTCCCGCCGACCAGCTTCAGGGCGAGGAACAGCCCCTGGGGATCGAGCGAGCCCAGGGCGTGCACCGGCACGATGTTCGGGTGCTCGAGGTCGCCGGTGGCCCGCGCCTCGGCGACGAAGTCCGCCCGCGCCCGCGGCGACCCGCGCAGGTCGGGGCGCAGGGTCTTCAGCGCGACCTCGCGGTCGAGGCTGGCCTGGTGCGCGCGGTAGACCACCCCCATGCCGCCGGAGCCGATCAGCCCGAGCGGGCGGAACTCCTCGGCGGGGGACTCGACGGGCGCGGCGTCCGCTGGAGGACGGACGGTGTCCGCGGTGTTCAGCTCGGTCAGGTCGCCGAGCGACTCCTCCCAGCGCTGACGCAGATCCATCGCGCCCCTCCTCGGGTGAGCCCTCCAGTCTACCGTGCCCGGCGCGCGCTGGAAAGCCGTGCAGGTGCGGGTCGCAGGCGGGGCTTCCGCGGGGCGGAAGAAGCGAACCTCGCTGCGCTCCGTGCACTGTCCCGCCGCTCGGACTTCCACGCGACCAAAAACCTATAACCGCGCCTGCCTTTGTGCGATAATCCCGGGCCCCGGCGGTGCCGGGATCGCATTCTCCGGGCCGCGCGCCCCACTTGCACTGGAGCTTCCGTGAGTATCCACCCCAGCGCCGTGATCGACCCCCAGGCCGAGATCGACCCGAGCGCGGAGATCGGCGCCTACGCGATCATCGCGGGGCCGGTCAAGATCGGCCCGCGCACGAAGGTCTATCCGCACGCCTACATCTCCGGGCACACGACCCTCGGCGCCGACAACCAGGTCCACCCCTTCGCTGTGCTCGGGCACGAGCCGCAGGACCGGGCGTACAAGTCCGAGGTGAGCTACCTGAAGATCGGCGACCGCAACATCATCCGCGAGTACGTCAACATCCACGTCGGCACCCAGGCGGGCTCGGCGACGGTGCTCGGGAACGACAACTTCCTGCTCGGCCACTCCCACCTCGGCCACAACGTCGTGCTCGGCAACGGCGTGACCCTCGCGGCCTACGCGGCCCTGAGCGGGCACGTGCACGTCGGTGACCGCGCGTTCCTGAGCGGCGGCGTGCTCGCCCAGCAGTTCACGCGCATCGGCCGGTTGGTGATGATGAGCGCCCAGTCGTCGGCCGGGAAGGACGTCCCGCCGTTCACGACCGCGGTGTTCCGCAACCGCGTGACCGGTCTCAACGTCGTCGGCCTGAAGCGGGCCGGGATCGAGCCGGCGGCGCGCAGCGAGCTGCGGCGCTGCTTCCGCATCCTGTTCGCGAGCAAGCTGCCGATGACCGAGGCCCTCAGCGAGTGCGAGAAGGCCGGCTTCCAGTCCGCCGAGGCGGCCGAGCTGATGGCGTTCTGCCGCGAGTCCAAGCGCGGCGTGTGCCGCTACATCAAGGACCACGAGGACAAACGCGAGCCCCAGGAAATGTACGAGCGCTGAGCGATGCAGAAGATCTGGAAGCCCGAGGAAGCCCGCACGGTGTATCGTCAGCTGCGCCGCGCTCCCGAGACGCCGGCCGTGCGCGTCGCCGTCGCGGCCGTGCGGCTGTACGAGGACGCGTTCCGCGACAGCCGGCTGCTCGGCGAGGCCCTGGCCCGCAACCTCGCGGCCCGCGACTGGGGCGCGCTGGCAGGCGGGATGCCGGCCCTGAGCAAGCTCAAGGGCGACGACGAGCAGGCGCCGCTGGCCCGCTGGCTGGACAAGGCGGCCAACGCGCTGATGGCGCGGCACTCCGGCGAGCAGTACGTCGTCGCCGCCCGCGCGCTGGCGCAGAGCACCCTCGAGCGGCACGCCCTCGGCCTCGAGGATGTCCTGTGGGATCACTGGAGACTCGCGCCCGAGGGCACGGCGGAGCCCGACTTCGCCGCGCTGCACGGGCAGCTCGAGGTCGGGGAAGCGGACGATGAGAGCCTGATGGTGCGCTGGACGGTGCTCCTCGGGCTGTGTTTCCTGACCGCGAACTGGCTCGCGGGCCAGGCGATCGGTGAGGCGCTCGGCGTCGAGCCGGAGGAGGGATCATGAAGGTCCAGGAAGTCGGCGTGATCACGCACATGCGGCCCGGCGTGGCCCAGGTGACGATCCTGCGCAACGCCGCCGAGGAGTGCGGCGGCGACGGCGACTGCGGCGGCTGCGCCTCGCGCCAGGAGCGGGTGGTGATCTGGGAGATCGAGACCGACGACCCGACGGCCGCGATCGGGCACAAGGTGTTGCTCGAGGTCGAGCCGCCGTCGGTGTACTACGGCATCTTCTTCCTGCTCCTGCTGCCGCTGATCGTGTTCTTCGGCACCCTGATGGGCGGGATGGCGTACGCGGGCGACCACCCCGACCTGTACACCTGGAAGGTCGGCTTCGGCCTCTTGTGCGCGAGCGTGATGACGGTGCTCGCCTACGTCGTCGCCGGCCTGGTCGACCGCCAGCTGCGCAACAGCGAGAAGCACCGCCCGAAGATCCTGAAGATCGAGGAGCCCTGCGGCGAGCACGGCTCCGAGGACAAGGGCTTCATGCTGATGCTCGAGCTGACCCGCTGGCACGACCCGCTGCAGCTCGGGCCGGTGCTCGACATCCTCGCCAAGAACCCCGGCATCGTGTCCGCGACCGCGGATGAGAACGGGCGCGAGCTCAAGGTCGTGTTCGACAAGGAGCAGATCCAGGCGTCGTCGATCCAGGCGATCCTCAAGAACCAGGGCATCGAGGTTGCCGCTTGAGCCTGCGCGGCTGGACGCGGCTGGTCTACGGGGCCTCCTGCGCGGCCCCGATCGTCGCGGGGGCCCTGCACATCGTGTCGATCCTCGGCAAGCACAACGACGGCGTGCTCGCCGAGATGTCCGCCCACAGTCTGACGACCCTGATGGTGGTCGGCGCCGGCCTGATGCTCGCTGGCGCCCTCGCCTTCGTCGGCCTGCCGGGACTCAAGAGCGGGGCGGTCGGCCCGTTGCCGATCGTCGGCTGCGTGTTCCTCATCGCGGTCGTGCTCGGCATCATGCTCAGCTTCTGGGAGTACCGCGGGCTGCCGCTGGCGGCCTTCCCGCTGCTCGCCCTGGTCTTCGTGCTCAAGCTGCGCGGGGCCGGGGAGGGCGTGTAGGGGGGCGTGGATCATCGAGAGCTTCGAACAGCTCTGGGCCCGGATCGACCGGGCGCGCGAGGCCGAGCTCGCCCTCGAGCCGGCTCATGAATCGATGCGCAAGGCCGCCATTCGGCTGTGCAAGGCGGCCCGGAGGGGTCTCCCCGAGGAGACGCGGGAGGAGGCGGCGCTGCTCGGCTCCACGCCGGACACCATCGACGATGCGCTCGATCCTCCCGTGCTCCTGATCGAGCCTCTCGAGCAGGCGCAGATCGAGCTGCGGCGGCCCTGCGCCTATCTGCTCGCGTATGAGGCGGAGGCGGTCGCGCAGCGTCCGCGGACGGTCGCCGCGCTGCGCGAGGCCTTCGCGCAGATGGTGGCCGCGGCCGAGCCGGTCGCGGGCTTGCGTGAGCGCTGCCGGGCCTGGGCCAGGGCGGCTTCGGACTGCGCGAAGCGGCTCAGCGCCGGGGAGGACGCGCGCGCGTCCGTCGTCCGTCTGGACAGCGACCTGCGCGCCCTGCTCGATGCCGAGCTCGAGGTGCTGCGCTCTGCCCTCGGCAGCACGGTCCCCGCGCTGGACGCCGCGGTCGCTCTGCTCGCCGATCCTCCGGAGGCGCTGCGCTCGGGAATGTACTCCGGCCGTCTCGAGTCGTCGCGGGAGGAGCTGGGAATGCGCCGTGAGCGCGTCGAAGACGAGCTCGCGGGAGACTGAGGGCCTGGACGGAGGCATCGAGCGGGCGATGGCGGAAGCTTCGACGGCCCCCGCGCCGGACCCTCGGACCCTCGCCCGGCTCGCCGCGCGGCTCGGGCCGCTCGAGCTCGTCGGCGGCTTCGAGAACCACGTCTACCGTGTGCGCCCTTCCGGGGCGGAAGAGCCGCCACATAGCGCCACGCGTATCCTGCGCCTGAGCCACGTCTCGCACCGCACGCCCGACGAGATCGCGGCCGAGCTCGCCTTCGTCGGCTACCTGCACAGCCACGGCGCGCCGGTCTGCGCGCCGCTTCCCGTCGAGGGGAACACGCTGGAGGTCGACGGTCCCTGGACCGCGGTGCTGTTCGAGGAGGCGCCGGGGCGGGCGCCAGAGGAGGCCGACCAGGGTCCGTCGTTGTTCGAGGCCTGGGGCGCGGCGATCGGGCGCTTCCACCGCCTGGCCGGGAGCTACGCGGGGCCGCCGCGCCGGGCCTGGGAGGACGACCCGCACCTCGACTTCCGGGCGCGCCTCGCCGCGGAGCCGACGATCCTGCGCCGGGCCGAGGCGCTGCTCGGGCGCCTGCGCGCGCTGCCCCGGGACGTGGACTTCGGCATGGTGCACGGCGACGCCCACGCCGGCAACCTGCGGCTCGACCGGGGGCGGCTCCGCTTCTTCGACTTCGACGACTGCGCGGAGCGCTGGTTCGCGCAGGACATCGCGGTCGTGCTCTTCTACGCGGTGCTGCAGCGCTGGATCCCCGATGGCGCCCGGGAGCGTGCGGCGCGGGACTTCCTCCCGCCCTTCCTGCGCGGCTACCGGCGCGAGCGTCCGCTGCCCGGGAAGCTCGCGGAGCGCCTGCCGGACTTCCTCGCGTTGCGCGAGCTGGTCCTGTACGCGCTGCTCCGCCACGTGGCGGCGCCCGGCTGCTTCCCCCGGAAGTTCCTGCGCGGGCGGCAGGCACGCCTCGAGCGGGGGCTCCCCACCCTCGACCTCGACTTCGGGGCGCTGGTCGGCTGAGCTACGCCTGCTCCCGCAGCCGCCACAGCTCGCGCAGGTGATCGAGGTCCGGGTCAGGGGGCCGCGGGTCCTGCCCTGCTGCTACCGGGGCCTACGTGGTCACGCGCCGTCAACCGGAACCGGGCTGCGCGAAGGCTCCCCGTGCGGCCGCTTCCTTCACGCCCTGCGAGGCCGCGCGCACGCTCTCGACCGCGTGGTCGATCTGGACGAGCAGGGTCATCGCGTCGAAGGTGTTGCGGATGCGGCGCGCGCGGCCCTCGCCGTCCAGCCACACCGAGGCGACGCCGGACACGTCGATCGGGCGCTCGGTCGCCTGCTTGCCGAGGAAGGGGGCGCCGTGGTGCCCGCGCATGCGGAACCAGGCGGTGCCGGACTGGCCGTCGGCGGCGGGCAGGACCTCGAGCAGCTCGGCGCGCAGGTCGGGGAACGCTGTGCGCAGCTCGCGCCACAGGGGCTCATAGGCGGCCGGGCCGACCAGGCAGGGAATGTCGGCGCCGACGCCCTCGAGCTCGCAGTCCTCGCGCATCAGCTCGTAGATCGCCGCCCGGCCCTCGTCGAGGCTGCCGTTCCAGGCGCGCTCGGTCCAGGCGCGGATGTAGTCTTCGAAGGGGGTCATCATGCGTCCTCCGGCGGGGATGCGTTCAGTCTAGAAGCACGCGGCTCTCGACGCCAGGGATCGAACGTCGGGCTGAGGTGAAGCCCGCCGCGCCGGCAGAAGGCGATGCCTCAGCGCCGGTCGTAGGAGTACGAGGTCAGCTTCGGCCGCGCCACGCGCGCGAACAACCAGACGGTCGGCCGGTCGTAGCGCCAGACCTCCGGGCCGCCGGCGCTGAGCCCGACCGGCAGACCGAAGAGCTCCGGGGGCGAGGCGAACACCGCGACCTCGCGCAGGCCGTAGAGGTTGCCGGTCACCGAGCCGCCGTCGACCGCGTAGCGCACGTCCTCCTCGAACAGCTCGCGGTAGTAGCGCGCGGCGAGGGCGAAGGAGCCGCGCGCCGCGTAGCGGTCGGCGCTGAACACGAGCAGCTGGCCCTGGGCCAGGTGGTCGGCGATGGTGCGCGGGAGCTCGCCCTCCGACACGCCGGTCACGGTCGCGAGCAGGTCGGTCTCGCGGCGCTTGTTCGAGGCCGCGACATACGAGGCCCGGCACTTCTGCACGACCGCGGGGCTCAGCTCGCCGGCCTCGATCAGGATCTCGGACAGCAGCCGCGTGCCCTCCTGCCAGTCCGGGTGCTCGACCGCCCGCTCGACCGCCTCGTCGCCGACCTCCCCGACCCGGGACAGGCCGGTCACCATGCTGAGGTCGAGGGCCTCGTCGGTGTAGCGCCCGGCGAAGTTGAGGCTGAGCTGGCGGATGTCGAGCTGACGCGCCGCGGGCATCAGCTGGGCGGGCAGCGCCTCGAGCAGGCCGTTCGGACCGCGCTCGGTCACCACCATCGCGCCGCGGTAGCCTTCCTCGGCGGTGCGCAGGGCGAGGGCCCGGGTGTCCGGGCGCAGGTAGACGCCGGCGATCGCGCAGGCGCACAGCAGCAGGTGCAGCCCGAGCAGGGCCGCGAGCAGACGCCCGCCCGGGCCGAGGCGGACCAGCCGCAGGACCAGCTCGCCGAGCGCCAGCGCCAGGGTCGGGGCGAGCAGCTCCCAGGGCGCCAGGGGATGCAGGGGAAGGCACAGCGCGAGGCCGACGCTGCCGAGCGCGAACAGCGCCACCGGCCAGGCCCTCCGCCGCCAGCAGAGGAGCCCGAGGCCGGCCAGGCTGGCGAGCATCGCTGGCCAGCCGAGCAGGGCCGGGAGGTGGGAGAACAGGCCGTAGCCGACCCCGACCCCCGCCAGGTGCAGGCGGCCCCGGCCCGCCTGCAGGTCGTCGGGAAAGGCCGCGAGGAAGTGGTAGGCGTGGCGGCGCGTCGAGCCGGGGCCGATGTCTTCCTCGTCGTCGTAGTCGCCGTCGCCGCTGAGGTCGACATGCCCCCGCCAGTAGGCCCCGGGCTCGAGCCAGGCGGCGGGGCTGAGGGCGGCGAAGCCGAGCGCGGCGAGCAGCAGCCCGCAGCCGACCCGGGCGGCGCGACGCTTCCCGCTGCCGGAGCCGAACAGCGGCGCCGCGAGCGCGGCGAGCAGCGGAAACAGCCCGATGCTGCTCGCCAGCGCGGCCCCGGCGGCGGCTCCGGCCAGGGCGGCGTGCAGCATCCGCCCGGAGCGCTGGACGGCCACGCAGGCCCCGAGACACAACAGGGCGAGCAGCCCGCCGAGGGCTTCCGGCCCGGCGAAGTGCGCCGTCCGCACCGCGAGCGGCAGGCAGGCCAGGCACAGGGCCGCGGCCAGCCCGAGCCAGGGCGAGCCGCACGCCCGCCCGAGCAGGAAGACCGCGACGATGGCGAGGAGCCCGCAGGCGGCGGAGAAGCCCCGCGCGACGAGCAGCTGGCTGTCGGGGTCGGCGCCGCCGGTCAGGCGCAGGAGACCGGCGAGCAGGTAGGTGTACAGGTGGCCGCTGCGGTTGGCGGGGAAGCGCACGCCGTACAGCTCGACGGCGGGGAAGACGCCGTCGAGGGAGGCGGCGATCGCGACCTCGCTGGTCTCGACCGGGGAGAAGCCGCTCTCCTCGAGCGACAGCGGCGCGCCGTCGAGGTCTTCGAGCCCGGTGCGCGCCCCGGTTCCCCAGTCGAGACCGGCGCAGCGCAGGCCCGCGCCGAGCAGCAGCAGGCCGAGCAGGATCAACCAGCTGCGGCGGGGTGGGGGAGGCTCGCTGTCCACGGGGTCTCCGTCGTTGGACGAACGCGTCGGCAGGGGAGGTCCGACGGCGCGGCTCAACCGAGCCGCAGGATGTACTCCTTCCAGGCCTCTTCGATCTCCGGGATCGGCCGGTTGAACAGCTCCTCGAAGGTCTGCACACCCTCGTAGGTGCCGTCACGGACGCGCTCGTAGTACTCGATGAAGCGCTCCTTGCCGCCCTTGGTGCCGTGGATCAGGAAATAGATCAGGCCCCAGGCGTGGGCGTAGTGGAAGGCGCCGAACTGCGCCTGTTCCATGCGCAACAGCTCGGAGAGCCCGACGTACTCGCCCGAGCGCATCGCGTTCTTGAGGGTCGCGAGCCGGGCGCGCGGGATCACGCTGGTGCGCAGCTTCCGCCCCTCGACCTCGCTCGCCTCGAAGTACACCGCCAGGCCTTCGATGAACCAGATGCGCGCCGACCACATGCGGCGCCCGAAGACCAGCCCCTGGAACTGGTGGGTGCCCTCGTGGAAGAGCACCTCCTGGGTGCTCAGGCTGCCGAGGGCGCCGTGGAAGGCGACGATCTTCTCGCCGTCGTAGAAGCCGCCGACGCCCGGGCCCATGCCGGTGCGGGCCATGAACTCGTTCTGGTTGGCGTAGATCTGGATCGGAAAGGGCTGCGTCAGGTCCTTCTTGTAGGCGAAGATCTTCTTGTAGCTCTCGAACATCAGGTCCATGACCTGACCGAGGCGGCGCACCTCGCTCTCGTCGCCGTTGCTGTAGATGTCGTAGTAGTCGGTGCTCAACGCGACCGACCAGCCGCCGGCGGCCTTCTGCTGCGCGAGATGCGCCTCGCGGGCGGCCGGGTCCATCGCCGCGTCGTCGACCGGCGCCTCGACGACCGGCACCGCGCGCTGCTCTTCGAGCTTCGAGGCGACGGTCGGGGCGGCGGGGGTCTCCTTGTCCGGGCGGACCCGGCGGCGCTCCTGCTCGGCGGTCAGCTCGGCCCGCGGCACCCAGACGCCGTCGTCGAGCTGGACCAGGCCCTGCTCGTAGCGTTCCTTGTCCGCGGCCCGGATCCACTCGCCTTCGTAGCGGATGTAGCCCTCGGCGCGCAGGTACTCCTCTTCGGTCAGCCAGTCTTCCCCGTACTTCCGGTAGCCGAGCTGCTCGCGGGCCTGGCGATGCCCGCCGTCGAGCCGGATCACCCGGTGGAAGAGGTCGATGGCCTGCGGATAGAGGCCCTTCTCGAGGCACCACTCGCCGAGCTCGTAGGCTCCGTCGACGTCGTACGAACGCAGCTCGTCGAGGCGCTCGGTGTATTCGGCGAAGATGTCGGCCGACTTCTCGATGTTGTGGACGCGGTAGAGCTCGATGGTGCGCTTGCGCTTGCCGGTGTCGACGACGATGTACTCGTCGGTCTCTTCGACGATCACCCCCTCGATGACGCGGCCATCGGTCAGGGTGATGCGGTCGGCGTGGACGGCCTGGGGCACGAGGGCGAGCCAGAGGCAGATCCCGGCGAGCGCGAACAGCAAGGTCAGACGCCTGGTCGGGGACATGGCACCTCCTGGGAGTGGGGGACGTCGAGGCGACCGTATCCTACCGTACGGGGACCCGGACGGGTCAAGCCGTCGCCTCGGAAGGCGAGTCTAGCCGGCGCGCATGCCGGCAATGTCACGAATCTGTCGGTGAAAAAAAATCCCCAAGCGACGGCAAAGGTTGAGGATCGTCGCTAGAATTAGGGCAAAGCCGGAGTGATCGGAGGAAAACAATGCCCTCGTCGAAGAACAACCCCTTCACCAGACTGCTGACCGCGATGCTCAAGAAGGCGGGCGGCTCCAAGCCGAACGTCAACCTGAACAAGGACCCGATGAAGACCACGCGTCAGCGCACGGCCTTCAACCCGCTCGGCGCCCTGGCCCTGGCCGGCGGCGGCCTGTTCGCCTTCGCCCTCGGCGCCCGCGCGACCAAGAAGGTCGACCGCGCCGGTGGCGGCGGTTCGAAGAACATGATCGACGACAACGAGCAGGCGACGGTCAACAACATCCACAAGCTCCACCTGTACCACGCCAAGCGCGCGGCCAAGGCCAAGGAGTGCGCGGAGCAGCTGCAGGAAGCGGCGAAGGTCGCCCTCGCGATCCTCGACGCCGAGATGAAGCAGTCCGAGATGGCGAAGGGCGCTGTCCAGGGCCACGTGACCGCCTACCTGAAGAACTGATCCTCCCTCTCTACCGGCTCCCGCGGCGCGCCTTCAAGAGGCGCGCTTCTGCATGGGCAGGGCGCTCGGGCCAGTAGTGCTTCGAGTAGCGCCGGCGCAGCCCGGGCATCAGCTTCGGATAGTGCCGCTCCCAGAACCCGGCGAGGTCGGAGGTCACCTGCACGGCCCGCTTGTTCGGCGCCTGCAGGTGCGCGACCAGCCGCTCTCCGCCCGCTCCGGGCAGCTCCTGAAGGCCGTAGAAGTCCTGGATGTAGCCCTCGACCCAGGGCGCCTGCCGCGGCGCGTAGCGCACCCGCAGGCGCCGTCCGGAGGAGAGCTGCAGGCGCGCGGGGGCGAGCTGTTCGAGGCGCGCGCGCTGCGCGCCGGACAGGCTGCCGAGCAGCGCTCCGAGCAGGTCCGCCGCGCGCAGCTCCTTGAAGCTGCTGCGGCCGACACAGAGCCCGCGCAACCCCGCTTCCACCCACTCCTCCGTCGCCTCGGGCAGGTCCTCCGCGCCGGCCTGGCGCGCCCAGGCCAGACGCAAGAGCAGCTGCTCGACCGGCGCGGCCTCGCAGAAGCGGCGCCAGCCCGCCTTGCAAGCGCGCTCGGCGAGCAGGGCGAAGACGCTCGCGTCCGGGGCGCGCTCCTTCTCGTCGAGCACGAGCTGGCCGTAGCGCAGCCGCTCGCGCCGGGTCGCCTTCTCGCGGGTGGGGTCCCAGACCGCCTCGGTGCTCTCCTCGAGGGCGTCGGGGAAGTGCTCGAGCAGCCAGTCCGGCTCGATCGCCGCGAGCAGCCGCGCCTCGTCCTCGCGCCCGGCGCGGCGGCTCTCGAGCACGATGCAGAAGGGGTCGCGCACCCGCGAGCGCGGCGAGATCTGCAGGCTGCCGCCGCCGCACAGCTTCAGTCCCTCGCCCGCCCGCTGGGCGACGCGGTCGCCGAAGCCGGCGAGCAGCGCCTCGCACAGGGCCTCGTCCCGGCCCGGGCGGGCGCCGTCCCAGCCGAGCCGGCGCGCGACCCGCAGGGCCCGGCGGGCGGCGGGATCGTCCGGGGCGCGCTCGAGCCACGGGAAGAGGTCGCAGCGCAGGGCCTCCGGACCCGCCTCCGGCGGCCTCCCGCCCTCGGCGAGCAGGGCGACCGCGAGGGCTGCGGCGGACTGCACGCCGCGCTCCTCGGCGGCGAGCAGCACGCAGCCGAGCCGCGGGTGCAGGGGCCAGGCGCCGAGCGCGCGGCCGCGTGCGGTCAGGCGGCCGTCGTCGCAGGCGCCGAGGGCCTCGAGCAGGCGGGCGGCGGCCTGCCAGCGCTCGGCGGGTGGAGGCGTCAGCCAGCGCAGCGCCTCCTCCGGCCCGACCCCGGCCAGGCGCACGGCGAGCAGGGTCTCGGCGAGGTCGAGGCGCAGGATGTCCGGCCGGGCGAAGGCCGGCCGGCGCTCGAAGTCCTGGCGGGTGTACAGGCGCAGGCAGCGGCCGGGCCCCTCGCGGGCGGCGCGGCCGGCGCGCTGGGCGGCGGAGGCCTGGCTGATCGGCGCGGTGTCGAGGGTCGGCA
Organism: bacterium; assembly: GCA_030428695.1. The sequence goes on along the minus strand of JAUIEM010000018.1, from coordinate 21,400 downwards.
GGCCGGTGCCGGGGGCGTGCCGGGCGACCCGCGCCAGGCCGCTGTCGAGCACCGCGCGCACGCCGGGGATGGTCAGCGAGGACTCGGCGATGTTGGTCGCGAGGATGCAGCTCGGGCGCTCGCTCGGCGCGACCGCGGCGTCCTGGGCCGCGCGCGGCAGGGAGCCGAAGAGCGGCACGATGCGCAGGTCCGGGTAGCGCAGCCTGCAGACCCGCTCGGCGCGCCGGATCTCGGCCGCCCCGGGCAGGAAGGCGAGCACGTGACCGGGGCCGTCGCGCAGGGCGCCCAGGCCGTCGGCGACGCGTTCCGCGAGGGGCTTGCGGGGGACGAAGGGGACGAACTCCGTCGTCAGCGCGAAGAGCTGCCCGGGCAGCTCGCGCAGGGGGGCGTCGAGGAAGTCGGCGAGGGGACCGGCGTCGAGGGTGGCGGACATCACGACCAGCAGCAGGTCGGGCCGGCGGCGGCGCAGGCGGTCGAGCAGGGCGAGGGCGAGGTCGCCCTGCAGGTGCCGCTCGTGGAATTCGTCGAGCACGACCGCGGCGACCCCCTCGAGCTCCGGGTCGGAGAGCAGGCGCCGGGTCAGGGTGCCCTCGGTCTGGAACAGGACGCGCGTCGCGGCGCTGAGCTTCCGCTCGAAGCGCACCTGGAAGCCCGCGAAGCCGCCGACCTTCGAGCCCGCCTCGGATGCGACCCGCTGGGCCGCGAGCCGGGCGGCCAGCCGGCGCGGCTCGAGGACGAGCACGCGGCCCTCGACGGCGCGGGCGAGGGCCGGCGGGAAGCGGGTCGTCTTCCCGCTGCCGGGCCGCGCGACCAGCACCAGCCCGCCGCGTTCCTTGGTCTCCCGCACCAGCTCGGGCAGGAAGGGGTCGATCGGCAGGGACAGGCTCACGGGGCCGCCTCCTCCGCTTCCTCATCCACCGGGCCTCTGTCGCACAGCTCGGCGAGCGGCGCGGCGAGCTTCTCCTCCAGGCGGCGGGCGGGCGCGGCCAGCAGCGGCTGAGCGGCGAGCGCCTCGGCGAGCTCCGCGGTCGCCGCGCGCAGCTCCCGGCTGGCGGCGGTGAGCTCGTCGGGGGCGCTCAAGCGTCCGGCTCCCGCGGTAACGAGCACTGCACCACGCCGAACAAGCCGACGCCTCCCGCGAGGACATCCAGCCCGAACGCGACGAGCAGCCAGGGGTCGCCGGAGCCGCCGCCGAGGAGCTCGAGGTAGGAGGTCTGCATCAGCGGCGGGGCGGTCTCCGCCACCATGCAGGTCGCGAGGTACGCGACCAGCATGCCGAAGGAGAGGAGCGCGCAGACGAGCACGTACACGGAGAGCCAGAGCACGCATACAGAGCGCATCTCCCGGAAGCGCTCCCGGCCGAGCGGCAGCAGTCCACAACCGGCGAGCAACGCCGGGAGCAGGCTGGCGTAGGCGAAGGAGCGGGCCGCCGGGAGCGCTTGCGCCGCGAGGGGGAGCTGATCGATGAAGCCGAACAGCGGCCCGCCCAGCAGGCGGAGCAGCGCGAAACAGGCCGTCCCGGCCAGGAGCGTCCAGCCGATCGATCTCACAACGACGCGCACGGCTCCTCCTCGAGCCGGAAACCGAGCCCGGCGAGCGCCTCGCGCAGCGCCCCGGGCAGCGGCGCCCGGCAGGTCGTGCCGCCGAGCTCCGCGGGCAGGGAGAGCTGCCGGGCGTGGAGGAACAGCCGCGCGAGGCCCTTCCCCGCCAGCCGCCGGTTCTCCGCCTCGACGCCGTACAGCGGGTCGCCGGCGACCGGGAAGCCGAGGTCGGCGAGGTGGGCGCGGATCTGGTGGAAGCGCCCGGTGCGCGGCTCGACCTCGAGCAGGCTGGTGCCGCCGGCCTTCGCGAGCCGCCGGAAGACGGTGTGCGCCGACTTGCCGCGCCGGGCCACCACCGCCCGCAGGTGCGGGCCCCGGCGGCGCTCGGCGAGCGGCTTCGTCAGCTCCCCGGAGGCGGGCGCGTAGCCCAGGCACAGCGCGAGGTAGCGCTTGCCGACCCGGCGCTCCTTGAAGGCCGCGCGCAGGCGCTCGAGGACCGCGGCGTCGCGGGCGACGGCGAGCAGGCCGCTGGTCGGCTTGTCGAGCCGATGGCCGAAGCCGCAGTCCGGCAGCGCGCGGAGCTCCGGGAAGCGGGCGACCAGGCCGCAAGCCAGCGCCGTGCGCCAGCAGCCCGGGCCGGGCAGACTCGCGACGTCGGCGGGCTTGGCGACGACGAGCAGCCCCGGATCCTCGTGGAGCAGCGTGAAGGCCACGCCCGGGTTGGCGGCGACGCCGGTCGGGGCGCGGATCTCGACGCGGTCGCCGGTGTGCACCTTCGTCCCGAGGTGGGCCTTCTTGCCGTTGAGCAGGATGCGCCCCTTGCGGGCGAAGCCTTGCAGCGCGCCGTAGCTCAGCTCGGGCCGGAGCTTGCCGAGAGCGCGGCCGAGGCCCTTGCCGTCGAGCTTCCTGGGGATGTGTGATGCGGACACCGGAACCTCCGCGGTCATTGTCCCCGCCACTGCCGGGCTTGTCGAGCGTGCAAGCTCCGGTCGACGGCAGGGAAAGCGCTGGCGCGCCGCCGGCGAGACGTGCCCGCTTCCTTGCTCCGCCTGCGTCAGCCGCATCCTGTCCGTGCCCGCGACCGTCGCCGTGCGCCTGCGCCGCGATCGCTGGCGCCCGGCGCGGCGTCAACCCTTGCGCAGGTCGCGCTTCCGCCGCATCCTGGGGAGGTCTCGCCGCGGCGGGACCAACGCGGGGGGCAGCGTGGCGAAGATCCTGGTCGTCGAAGACGAAGCGAACGTGTGCTGGGCCTACGAGAAGATGCTCGGCGCCCGCGACCACGAGGTGCTGGTCGCGGCGAGCGCCGAGAAGGGCCTCGAGCTGCTCGACGACGAGGTCGACCTGATCCTGCTCGACCACCGCCTGCCCGGCATGAGCGGCCTCGAAGCGATCGGCCCCTTCCGCGAGCGCTCCCCCGGCATCAAGATCGTGTTGATCACCGCCCACGGCACTGTCGGCACCTCGGTCGAGGCGATCCGCCGCCAGGCCTTCGAGGTGCTCGCCAAGCCGGTCGACCTGCCGGTGCTCGAAGAGGTGGTCGGGCGCGCCCTGGCCGACGGCGACGGCAAGGTCGTGCGGCTGAGCGGCGAGGACACGGGGCTGCCGCTGGTCGGCCGCTCGGCGCCGATGGTCGCCTGCTACAAGAAGGTCGCGCTGGTCGCCCCGCGCGACACCAACGTGCTCCTGCAGGGCGAGAGCGGCACCGGCAAGGAGCTCTTCGCCCGCACCATCCACCGCTTCAGCCACCGCGCCGAGGGCCCTTTCGAGACGGTCAACTGCGGGGCGATCCCCGAGACCCTGCTCGAGAGCGAGCTGTTCGGCCACGAGAAGGGCTCCTTCACCGGCTCGGTCGGCCGCTACGTCGGGCGGCTGCGCCGGGCCGACGGCGGCACGGTCTTCCTCGACGAGATCGCCGAGCTGTCCCTGCCGGCGCAGGTCAAGCTGCTGCGCTTCATCGAGGACCGCAAGGTCGAGCCGATCGGCGGCAGCCCGGTCCAGGTCTCGGTGCGCCTGATCGCGGCGACCCACAAGGACCTCGGCGCCCAGGTCGAGGCCGGCAAGTTCCGTGAGGACCTGTTCTTCCGGCTGCACGTGGTCAGCCTGCACATCCCGCCCCTGCGCGAGCGGGTCGAGGACATCCCCGACCTGATCGCGAGCTTCCTGCGCAACCTCGACGCCGAGCCGCGCATCAGCAAGGCCGCGCTGACCGCCCTCGAGAAGCGCGACTGGCCGGGCAACGTGCGGGAGCTGAAGAACGCGGTCGAGCACGCCTGGCTGATGGCCCGCGGCGGCGTGATCGAGCGGCGCCACCTGCCGCCGGCCCGTTCCTCCGCACGCGCCGACGGGATCTCCGGCCTGGTGCGAGGGCTGCTCGACGACGCGGTCGAGGAAGAGAAGCCGTACGGCGTCGTGATGGCCCAGGTCGAGAAGGAGCTCCTGCGCGAGGCTCTGGGCCGCCACGACGGCAACCTCGCGCAGACCGCCCGCTACCTCGGCATCAACCGGCTCACCCTGCGCAAGAAGCTGCGGGAGTACGGCCTGCACAGCTGAGGGAGAGGGCCGGGGAATCCGACGCCGCGCTGCGTCGTAGAGTGCAGCTCGGGCTTGCTGCCTCCGCGGCCGAGCCCTATAATGCGCTGCTCTTGCCAGATCCGGGGGAAACCGGTTGCCGGAGTGCAAGTGTCCGCGGTGCGGCCGTCGGTATACCTTCACAAAAACCGCCGACCAGCCCCATTTTCCCTTCTGCTCCAAAGTCTGCAGGTTGATCGACCTCGGATCCTGGCTGGACGAGACATACACGATCGAGGGCCCGCCGCGTCCGGCGGGCTTCAACGGGAACGGAGAACATCCCTACGGGGACGTCTAGACGGGAGAACGCGGTGCAGGACCAGACGACCAGAAGCCAGGGGTGGCTGAGCGGCTTGAAGGTGCCCTTCAACTTCAACGCCCTGGCCCTATGTTTCGCGGCGGTAGTGATTTTCCAGCTCGGCGTATGGGGCGTCGAAGCCACCCTCAGCGAGGGCTACCTGTTCGAGCGGGTGGTGCAGCGGGTCGATGACTCCCTCGACGCGCGCGGCAACCCCTACCTGAAGTTCGCCCTCGGGATGATCTCCCCCCGAGCCGAGCGCGCGACCGCGGCGGTGCGGCTGTACGCCGAGAAAGAGGCGCAGGCGGCCCGCGAGCACGATGACGACAAGCTGCTCGAGCTCGAGCAGGCCCTGCGCGCAGAGAGCCTCTCGGAAGAGGACCGGACCGCCCTCGAGGCGGAGAAGGGCACGCTGCTGACCTCGATGCAGAACCGGCCCTCACCCCTCGAGGCGCTGCGTCTGAAGCACGAGGCCGACGGCACGATCCACTCCCTCGAGCGCATCGCCCTGCGCAAGCTCGGCAGCTACGAGATCAAGCCGATCGTCTGGATCCTGATCGGCCTGCTCGCGATCGTGCTGTGGAGCTTCCTCGCCGCCGCGGTCTGCCGCATCTCGGCGATGCACCTCGCCCGCGACCAGGGCCTCGAGATCAAGGAGGCCCTCGAGTTCGCGAAGAAGAAGGGTCACAAGATCCTGCTCTGCCTCGCGATCCCGGCGGGGCTGATCATTGTGCTGTGGGGGCTGAACTCGCTGTTCGGGCTGGTGATGAACGTCGCGGTGCTCGACATCCTGCTCTCCCTCCTGTTCGTCCTGGTGTTCCTGAGCAGCTTCTTCATCGTGTTCGTGCTGTTCCTGTCCCTGTTCGGCTCGAACCTGATGGCGAGCGCGGTCGCGACCGAGTCCAGCGACGTGTTCGACGGCATCAGCCGCGCCTGGGACTACCTGACGAGCTGCCCCTGGCACGCGATCCTGTACTACTTCACCGTCGCGGCCTACATCCTGATCTTCTCGCTCGGCGTGCAGATCTTCGTCGGGCTGAGCCTCTCGACCTTGAGCAACGGCCTCTTCGGCCTGAGCGACCACCCGGACGAAGAGGTCCAGTACCAGGACGCGGCCGGCCTGACCGTCACCGTCGACAAGCCCTCGCACGCCAAGGTGTTCAAGGGCATCGTGCTCGGCCGCACGGGCGACGCCCTGCGCCGCGTCGGCTGGGTCGACGGCGAGTGGGTGTTCTACAACCGCAAGGGCCAGAACGCGGCGCCGGTGATCGGCGGGACGACGGTCGCGTCGGCCTACATCATCTGGTTCTGGGTGCTGGTCGCGAAGCTGCTCGCGCTGGCCTACGTGCTCCACTACTGGCTGAGCGCGAACACGACGATCTACTTCCTCCTGCGCCGTGAGGTCGACGAGGACGACTTCGACCAGATCTACCTCGACGACGAGGACGAGCTGGCGAGCCTGGAGGCCGACGCGAGCTTCGCGAAGGTCCTCGACGAGGGGCTGGCCGGCGACGACAAGCCCGCGATCGGCGACACCCAGAAGGTCGCGGCGATGCCGAAGGAGAAGGTCGACGCGGCGCGCGCGGCGGTCTCTGAGGACGCGAAGGCCGACGAGGCTGACGAAGAGGAAGAGGACGATGAGGGCGCCGAGGATGAGGGCGCCGAGGACGAAGAGGACGTCGACGAGGAAGAAGAGGAAGAAGAGGAAGAAGACGTCGACGACGAAGAGGAAGAGGAAGAAGAAGAGCCCGCGGCCGCGAAGGAAGAGCCGAAGCCCGAGCCGAAGAAGGACGACAAGTCCGGCGGCGGCAAGGGCAAGAAGAAGAAGGGCAAGAAGAAGAAGTAGGCCCGCGAGCTGGATCTCCGTGACGAGGCCGCGCCCAGGCGCGGCCTCGTTCACATCGGGGTCGCGTGGTAGCTGCGCTGTGGTGTGCACAGCTGATCTCGCTGGCGGGGCTACGGAGGAAGAAGGAAAAGTAGCTAGAAGGAACCCATGAACCCAGGAGGGGAAGGGGAAAGAAGGTCGTGTTTCTTGTCCTCCTCCTTGTCTTTTCCTGGTTTCATGGGTTCCTTCTAGACTTTCTTCTCCTGGGGGTTGCCTGTGATGTGCAACTTGTAAGGAAGGCGGTTCGCATCCGCCCCCGTTGTCACCCGTCCAGCCCGAGTGCTCCCCGGAAGGCCCGCTGGATCTCTTCCTCATCGAACAGCGCGAGGTCCTTGATCATCCCGCCCGCCCGGTCGATGTGTCCGCCCCCGAAGCCTCTGCCCGCGAGCACCTCGCCGATGATGGCGGCGGCGTTCCAGCGCTCGACCTCGCTGCGCAGGCTGAAGTTGACCTTGTCGCCGTTGCGGGCGCAGAGCGCGACGAAGTCGACCTCGATCAGGGACAGGAAGAAGTCGCCGAGGATGCCGAGCAGGTTCTGGTTGCAGCCGTCCGGGAAGTAGCAGAAGGCGAAGGTGTCCTCGATCGCGACGCGCTCGAGGGCGGTGCGGAAGAAGGCGAGGTCGCGGGTCTGCACCTGGTTGCGCAGGATGCCGTTGACGGTCAGCATGTCCGCCTTGCCGTACAGGCGGCTGTAGGCCTCGAGGTCGAGCTCGCTGACGCCGCGGGTCAACAGGGCGGTGTCCATGTTGATGCCGACCATCAGGGCGGTCGCGACCTCCTGGCTGAAGGGCACGCCGAGCGCGCCGAAGTAGCTGTAGACGATCGTGCAGCAGGAGCCGACGTCGGGGCGGATGTCGGCGATCGGGACGTCCTCGGGGCAGGCGACCTGGTGGTGGTCGATCACCATCACCTCGTCGCCGATCAGGTCGGTGACGTTCTTGTTGCCCTTGCAGCCGTCGACGACGACGATCGGGTCGGAGGCGGTCAGCGGGAAGCTCTCCGCCGGGGCGATGCGGATGCCGAGGGTGGCAATCATGCGCCGCAGGGAGGAGCGCTGGATGTCGCCCTCGTAGATCAGCTCGCTGTCGACGCCCCGGGCGCGCAGCAGGGCCTGCAGGCCGAAGGCGGCACCGACCGCGTCGTGGTCGGGGAAGTTGTGGGTCTGGATGTAGAGCCGGGCGTCGTCCCGAATCCTCTCGAGCAGGGCCTCGATGACGTGCATACTGCCTCCCTTTCGGGCAGTATGGCAGCGAGCGGAAGCGCCGCAAAGGAGGGAAACATGCAGCTCGAGGTGCTCGACGCCGCCTTCGCCGCGCGCGAAGCGCTGCGCGCCCGGCTCGCCGCCGACGGCAGCGACGCGTTCCGGCTGCTGCACGGGACGGTAGAGGGCTGGCCGGGGCTGTGCGTCGACCGCTACGGTCCCCACGTGCTGATCCAGACCTTCCGCGAGCCCCTCGACACCGACACGCTGACACGGCTCAGCGATCGGGTGCGGGCGCTGCTCGGCGAGGAGCTGCCCTGCGTCTACAATCACCGCGGGGGCAAGAATCTGCCCTTCGCGCTCTGGCACGAGCCGTCGGAGGAAGACATCGCGCCGGGGACCTGCCGCGAGCACGGCCTCGACTTCGAGGTCCGCCCGCGGCACCGGGGACGCGATCCGCTGCTGTTCCTCGACCTGCGGGTCGGGCGGCGCTTCGTGCGGGCTCATGCCGACCAGAAGAGCGTGCTCAACCTGTTCGCCTACACCTGCGGCATCGGCGTCGCGGCGGCGGTCGGCGGGGCGAAGGAGGTGTGGAACCTCGACTTCGCGCGCACCGCCCTCGAGGTCGGGGAGGCGAACGCGGTGTTGAACCGGGTCGACGGCCCGGGCTTCAAGCTCTTGCGCGAGGACTTCTTCCCCGCCGTCCGCCAGCTCGCGGGTCTGAAGGTCAAGGGCCGCGGCGCCCGCCGCCGCTACCGGCGCTTCGCGGCGCGGCAGTTCGACCTGGTGGTGCTCGATCCGCCGCGCTGGGCGAAGAGCCCCTTCGGCGCGGTCGACGTCGTGCGCGACTATCCGAGCCTGTTCAAGCCGGCCCTGCTGGCGACCGCGCCCGGGGGGATCCTGCTCGCGAGCAACAACGTCGCGGCCGTCGGCCTCGACGAGTGGTTGGACATCCTCCGCCGCAGCGCGCAGAAGGCCGGGCGACCCCTGCGCGGCGTCGAGGTGCTGGCGCCGGACGAGGACTTCCCCTCATCGGACGGGAAGCACCCCCTCAAGCTCGCCGTGTGCGAGGTGTAGGCCTTGCCGCTCGCGCTCGAGCCCCGGGGCGATCCGACCCTGCACGGCAGCCTGCTGCGGGCGCTCCTGTGCGGTCTGCCCGGTGTGCTGCCCGGCATCGCGGTGTGGACCGAGCTGCCGGTGCCGCTCGCCGTGATGGGCGTCTGCCAGGTCGTCTTCGTCGGCCTGGGCGCGGCCCGGCTGGCCGAGGACCTGTGCCGGCGGGACGGCCCGCTGCGGCTGCTCGCGTTGGCCGGGCTGCTCGGCCTGGTGCAGATCCTGGTCTTTGCCTGGAGCATGGGTCTGGCCTTCGGGTGGAAGGAGCTCCACGACACGCTCGCGTTCCTCGTCGTCCAGAGGCTCGACCAGCTCCTCGTCATCAGCGCGGCGATGACGGTCTTCCCTCTGCTCGGGGTGCTGCGGTGGCGAGGCGTGGCGGTGCCGGTGCAGGTGCTCGTCGTGGCGCCTGTGCTCACGGTCTTCTGCGCCAGCCTCGGGCTCCCCTTCTCCCCGCGTTCCGGCCTGCTGCTCGGGGCCAGCCCTCCGGTGCTGCTCGCCCTCGGGGTGGCGCTGGAGACGAGGCTCTGCGGAGCGCCACCCCGCGGGCGCGTCTGCCCGCCGGGCGGGAACGGGCGCTTCCTCGGCCTGGTGGTCGCCGCGTTGTTGGCCGGCGCCCTGTGCTACGAGGGCCAGCGCGTCCCGGCCGGCTGCCTCGGCACGGTCGGCGCCGGCTTGTGGCTCGCGGTCGGGCTCGGCGCCTGGCGTCCGGACCTGTGGCTCGCGGACCTGCCCGGCCCGGAGTATACTGCCGGCGGCGTCCCGTCGTCCGCACAGGAGCGGCCGGACCGGGAGTGACGCCTGTTGCGGACCGCGCTGACGAACGATCTGGAACATGCCCGAGAAGAACGACGACCCGCACCTGCCTGGACCCTTCCCGACCGCACCGGCGGAGCTCCTGCGCTCCTATGCCGAGGTTCCCTACGCCAGCATCGCCCACGCCGAGATGCAGCCGGGCGCGATGGCGGCGCGCGCCGGGATCGCCGGGCTGGAGACGGTCCCGCTCGAGCGCTGCCGGGTGCTCGAGCTCGGCTGCGGGGACGGCATCAACCTGCTCGCGACCGCCGCCCGCCATCCGGGCGCCCGCTGCCTGGGCGTCGACCTCGCGGCCAACAACGTCGAGGCCGCCCGCCAGGCGGCCGCGACGCTCGGGCTCGCCAACGTCGAGTTCCGCGAGGGAGACGTGCGTGCGCTCGAGGGCCTCGGGAGCTTCGACTACGTCATCGCCCACGGCCTGCTCTCCTGGATCCCCGAGGACGCGCAGGCCGCGCTCTTCGCGCTGTGCGCCCGGAGCCTGAGCCCGCGCGGCCTCGCCTGTCTGAGCTACAAGACCTACCCGGGCTGGCACCGGCGCGAGATGGTGCGGGAGATCCTGCGCTACGGCCTCGCCGGTCTCGACGACTGGCCCGGCCGGCTGTCCCGCGCCCGGCAGCTGCTGCCCTTCCTGCTGCGTTTCGCCCGGGCCGGGGAGACCTACCGGAGCATCCTCGCCGAGCAGGCGGCGGAGGTCGCCGAGGCCAGCGATGACTTCCTGACCCATGACCTGCTCGAGGTCTTCTGCGCGCCCCTGACCTTCGCGGACTTCGTCGCGCGCGCCCGGCGGCACGACCTCGCCTACGTCGGCGACATGCGCCACGCGTCGACGTTGCTCGAGAACCAGCTCCCGCCCCCGGCGATCACCGGTCTCCAGCGGCTTACGAGCGACCCGATCGAGCGCCAGCAGTGGCTCGACTTCCTGACCGACCGCAGCTTCCGCCGCAGCCTGCTGTGCAAGGCCGGCCGCTCCCCCGCCGAGCCGGCCCCGGAGCGCCTGGCGGGCCTGCACGTCTCCTCGTCCCTGCGCGAGATGCCGGGCCAGGGCGGCGCCTCCGGGGTGGTGGCCTGGGGCGCCGGCGGCGAGGTCGTGCTCGAGACCGCGGCGCCCGCCGCCAACGCGGGGCTCGCCGCCCTCGCGCAGGCCTGGCCGCGGACCCGGGACTTCAGCGCGCTCGAGGCAGAGGTCGCCGCGCAGCTCCCGCCGGGAGCCGAGCGCGCGAGCTTCGGGCGGGCGGTGTTCGCCGGCTTCTGCCGGGACGAGGTCGACCTCTTCGCGACCCCGCCGCTGTGCGTGCTCGAGGCCGGGCCGCGGCCGGAAGCCTGGCCGCTGGCGCGGTGGCTCGCGGGCCGAGGCCGGCAGGTGTGCAACGTGCGCATCGAGGTGGTCGCGCTGACGCCGCTCGCGCGCTGGCTGCTCCCCGCCCTCGACGGCAGCCGCGACCGGGCGGAGCTGCTCGCCTGGTTCGTCGCCGCGGCGCGCGAGGGCCGCGTCGCGGCCTCGGGCGCGCTCGGCCCCGAGGCGCTGCGGCCGGTGCTCGCGGCCGCCCTCGACGGGGCGCTGGTCGAGCTCGCGCGGGCGGCGATGCTCGTCGCGTAGCGCCTACAGCGCGACCCCGAACAGGGCGGCGACGATCGCGATCAGGACGAGCACGATCTTGATCGTGCGCGCGACCAGACCGATCTTCTCGAGGGTGCTCAGGCCGTTCTTCTGGCCGGCGCGGCGCCGGCCCTTCCGGGTGCGGCGGCGCGGGGCGGAGGGGGTGTCGTCATCTTCCTCCTGGGGGGCGACCGTCCCCGTCAGGGCGCCGTCCGTCACGACGAAGACCTCCGGGCTGAGGGCGGTGCCGTTCTCGGCGGCGCGCTCGTACTGTTCCGGAACGAACGACAGCAGCGACCAGGGGTCGGCGGCGACGACCATCTGGTCACGGCTCGGGATGCCGACGTAGATGACCTCGCTGTCGAGCTCGTCGGCGGCCTGCCGCAGCACCCTCTTGTCGAGGATGTCGCTCGCGGTCAGCATGTCCCCTTCACGGGCGAGCAACCGGACCCCGGCCTCGGGGAGGTCGATCAGCTGCCAGGGCGCCCTGTCGGGACGAGCCCGCAGGTGACGGCGGGCCTGGCGCATCGCCTTCTTCCGGTCGATGCGGTGCTCGCGGTCCTTCTGGCGGGGAAGGTACACACAGGCCTCGGGCAGGTCGCGGCCGAGGGCGACCAGCAGCGAGCCCGGCACGTTCGGGAGCAGGCGGGCGCAGTCGGTGCGGCGACGTCCCTTCCAGTCCGCGGGCTGGAGGATGGGCACGAAGTCGGGGCTGTCGATCATGGCGAGGTCGTCGACGGTGGTCTGCAGGCCGGCCAACAGCTCGTCGAAGCGGGCGCGGGGGTCGGTGTCGGTGGTCATCGGGGTTCCTCCAGGGGTGCTTTCACGGGGCTATGGCGGGTCGGGTCTTCCATCCCCCGGACTTTTCTGGAAAAAATCGGAAGCGGACGCGGAATCGGACGTCGGGTTCGGAATCGGGTTCGCACCACCCGGGAGGCTGCCGTGAAGGACCCGCGCGACGACGAGGAACAGCCCGACGCGCTGCCGGACGCGCTCGGCGCCTACACGGTGCTCGAGAAGCTCGGCCAGGGTGGCATGGGCGAGGTCTTCCTCGTCCACGACCCCGAGCTCGACCGCGAGGTCGCGGCCAAGGTCGCGCCGCCGGGGGCCGACCGGCGGCTGCTCGAGGGCTTCGTGCGCGAGGCGCGGCTGACCGGGCGTCTCGATCATCCCCACATCGTCCCGGTCCACGACCTCGGCACCGACGCCCGGGGCCGGCTGTTCTTCACCATGAAGCGTGTCCGCGGGCGCACCCTGGAGGCGGTGATCGCGGCCGGCGACACCTCCCTGGTCGAGCTGCTCGAGATCTTCGCCAAGGTCTGCGAGGCGGTCGCTTTCGCCCACGACCACGGGGTCCTGCACCGCGACCTCAAGCCGGCCAACGTGATGGTCGGGGCCTTCGGCGAGGTGCTCGTGCTCGACTGGGGGCTCGGCCGCCAGCTCGGCGAGGACGCCCCGCCCGAGCCGCCGCCCGGCCTGGAGGAGCAGCTTCCGGCCCTCGGGGCGACCGACCGCCTCGCCCTGGAGACCCGCCCCGGCACCATCGTCGGCACGCCGGCCTACATGGCCCCGGAGCAGGCGCGCGGGGCGACCGACCTCGACGCCCGGGCCGACGTGTACGGCCTCGGGGCGGTGCTCTACCAGCTGCTATGCGGCGAGGCCCCGTACCGCGGGCCGGCCAGCGAGGTGCTCGCGAAGGTGCTGCGGGGGGCGCGGCCTTCCCCCCGTGAGCGCGCCCCGGGGCGGACCATCCCCTGGGAGCTCGAGCAGGTCGTCGAGCAGGCGCTGGCCCGCCGTCGCGAGGACCGCTACGCGAGCGCCGGGGCGCTGCTCGAGGACATCCGCCGCTTCCTCGAGGGGCGGCTGCTCGGGGCGGCCCGCTACCATCCCCTGCAGCGCTTCGGGAAGTGGGTCCACCGCCACCGCGTCGCCCTCAGCCTCGGCGCCGCGCTGTGCGCCGTGCTCATCTTCGCCGGCCTGATGGGATGGAGGGAGCGGGACGAGCGCCGGCGCTTCGACGACTACGCGCAGCGCGGCCGCGCCGCCCTCGCCGCCGGCCAGCCGGACAGCGCCCTGCCGCTGCTCGAGCGGGCCCTGGCGCTGCGCGCGGACAGCGCCCTGGTCCGGGCGCTGGAGCAGGGCCGGACGACGCTCGCCCGCCGCGACGAGCGGCGCCGGCGGGAGCTCGAGGAGGTCGAGCGCCAGGCCCGGCTGGCCGCCGCTCTCGAGCCCCTCGAGCGCGGGTTGCGGGCGGTGCTGCCGCTGTTCTCGATCGCGCATCTCGACATCCGCGGGGCGCTGCGGGAGCTCAGCCGGTCACGGGAAGCCGCGGCAGCCCTCGCGGAGCACCCGGACTTCGCCCGGGAGGTGGCGCTGTTCGCGGCGCTCGGTCGCTGCGCGCTGCTGCGCGGCGCGCTCGACGAGGCCGTCGCGCTGCTCGAGCGCGCCCACGCCCTGGCGCCTGCCGATCTGCGCCTGCGCTGGGAGCTCGCCCGGGCGTGCCTGGCCCAGGCCCGCTTCGGGGAGTGGGTGGCGGTGACGCCGCTGCTCCGGGGGCAGCCGCAGACCGGGGCGCGGAGCTGGCGGGCCCGGGCCGAGGCGCTGCTCGCTGGCCCCGAGGCGTTCGCGCTCGACGGCTCCGGTCCGCTGTGGCACGAGCTGGCCGGAGTGGAGCGTTGGGTGGCGCAGGGGCGCTACGAGGACGCCCTGGCCCGCGCCGCGGACGTGATCGAGCAGTTCGCCGCCGAGCTCGGCGTCGACGGCGCCTGGCTGGCGCGCGGCGAGCTGCTCGCCCGGATGGGGGAGCTGCGCGAGGCGGAGAGCGCGCTCTCCCAGGCGCTGCGCATGCGGCCCCACCATCCCCAGGCGAGCTGGCTGCGGGCCGGGGTGCGCCGCGCGCGGCACCGCATCCCGCGGGCTCTCGAGGATCTCGACGCCGCGCTCGTGGTGTGGCCGGAGGCGGGGCCGATGCTGTGCGAGCGCGGCTGCCTGCGCTGGCTGAACGAAGAGCGGCAGGGCGCGCTCGCCGACTTCGGCCGGGCGACCGCGGCGGGGGCCGCCCTGCGGGCGCGGCTCGAGCGGGCCGAGGTGCTGGCGATCGACGGGGAGAACGAGCGCGCCGTCGCGGACTACACGGCGGCCCTCGCGCTCGCTCCGGATTCCCTGCAGCTCGGCATCCGGCAGGCCCGGGCGATGCCGCTGACCGCGATGGGCCGCGCCGAGGAGGCGCTGGACGAGCTGCTCGCGTGCGCGGCGGAGGAACCCCTGGCCGGCCCCGAGGTCGCGCTGTTGATCGACAACCTCGCCGCCCTCGGGCGGTTGCCGGAGGCAGAGGAGGTCGCCAGAGACGCCGTCGAGCGTGAGATCACGGACGCCGACCTCGTCGCCAAGACGATGGCGCGTGCGTACGACGATGCGGGCGAGGCGGAGGCCGCCGCGCGCTGGCGGGCGGCCCTGAGCGCCCGCTACGAGACCGAGGCGGCGTACTGGCTCGAGCAGGCCCTGCACCTCGAGGCGGGGGGCGACCTCGCGGGGGCGGTGGCCGCCCTCGACGAGGCGATCGCGCGGGGTCCGACGGCGCGGATGTACTTCACCCGCGCGAACACCTACGGCCGCCTCGGGCAGCACGCCCGCGCCATCGACGACTTCCGCGCCGGCCTCGCGCTCGAGCCGGACAACGCCCGCGCCCACCAGTTCCTCGGCCTCCTGCTCAACCTCGAGGGACGCTTCGACGAGGCGGTGCGTGCCCTCGAGGCGTCGCTGCTCCATGACCTCGAGAGCGCCCCGACCCACAGCCTGCTCGGCAAGGCCCACGTCGGTCTCGGCGCGTATGCCGAGGCGGTGCAGGCCTTCGAGGCGGCGGCCGGGCTCGAGCCCGCGGTCTGGGAGAACTGGCACAACCTGATCGTGTGCCTCGGCGAGGCGGGTCGCTGGGACGATGCGGCGGACGCCCTGCAGGAGGCGCGGGCGCGCTCCCGTCCGGAGGATCCCGCCCAGCTGCGTGCGCTCGAGGACTTCGTGCGTCAGGGCGGCGAGTGAATCTTCAGGGCGCGAGGTCGAGCTCCTGCAGGACGGCGCCGCCGTGACGCAGCAGCGCCTCGATCTCCAGCCGCAGCTCCCCCGGTTCCTCCACCGTCTCCCGCAGCTCCTGGAGGATCAGCTCCTGCAGCCGCTGCCGCACCCGCGCCAGGCCGCGCTCGAAGGCCTTCGTCCCGAGCCCGAAATGCGCGGCGAGGGCGGCGTGGGAGCGCTGGCCGGCATCGTCGGCGAGGTAGGCCGCGTGGAGCAGGTCGTAGGAGCGGTGGGCGGGGTCCTTCTCCCGGCGCAGGCGCTGGTAGCGGCGCAGCTGCTCGAGGCTGCGGGCGAGGACGCAGCGCGCGAAGTCGCGCTCGAAGGGCGCATCGTCCGTGTCGGCGGGCTCCGGCTCGCGACCGAACAGGCCGAACCAGCGGCGGCGCTTCGCGCGCCGGCGGGCCTTGCCGCGGAAGTGGCTCAGCGAGCGCAGCAGGTAGCGGCGGAAGCTGCCGCGCTCCGGGTCGGCGCGGTCGAGGGAGCCCTCGAGCCAGGCGGCGAGGAACTCGTCGGTCCACTCCTCGGCGGTCGCCGCGTCGCGCACGCTGCGGCGGAAGAAGCCCGCGATCACCGGCCGGTAGGTCTCGAACAGGTGGCTCCAGGCTTCCTGGAAGCGGCTGTCGCCGGGGTCGCGGCCGGCGAGCACGCAGCTCCAGCGGGTGGTCGGCGGGCCGTGGGAGGAGTCGGGCATCGGTGCGTTCCGCGGCGGGGGAGGTTCCAGTGTACAACGGTGGGGTTCAGCATGCGGCAGCGACGTGATCCGTGGACCCCGCGGAGACCGCCGCGTGCTCGAGGGCTACGCGAGCCGTGCACCGCATGGCCGCGGGGAGAGAGAGTCGCTGGTCCTCGAGTACGCTGAAGGCGTGTGTCTGCGGATGTGGCGCGCGGAGCACGAGGTCTGGTTCCAGCTCGGCGACACCCCCGAGCGGCTGGAACGCACGGCGATGTGGGAAGCAGCCGCGCAGCGGTTGGAGCCCGAACAGCTGCTCGCTCTCACGCCGCGGAGCGATCCGGAGGTCGTCCGTGGGCCGAGTGTGCGCGAGCTCCTTCCGGGCTCGCTCGTTCCGCTCCTCACCGTCGCGATCGGCGGTACGGCCGCGGCATTGACCTCCCGGCAGCTGCTCCGTTCCGGTCGCTTCTGGCCGTGGGACAGCGTCCTTCCTCTGGTCGCAGTCTTGACGGCTGGCCTCGTGTGCGGGTTGTTCGTGCTGCTCTCCGCGTTGGCGCGGAGACTCGCCGCCGACCACTTCAGTCGACAGCGTGTCGATCGCGCGCGTCTGCTCTGGGGCGTCGAACGACTGACCGCCGGGGGGACGCGCGAGGGATTTCTCTTCGTGCGGGCCGGTCAACTGGTGTTCGAAGAGGCCGGTGATCCCGACGCGCGTCTTCACCTCGAGCGAGTCGATCGGGTCACGGTGCGCGCGGCGGCCGGGCTGTACAGGGGGATGATTCTCGGGCGGGAGACGCTCGCGCTCTACGCGGCGGGCGAGCTGCTGTTGGACTGTCGCCTCGCAGGGGCTGAGCGCCTGCTGTACGAGCTTCGACGCCTGCTCCCGGAGGAGGCGTTTCCTTCGCGGTCCCCGTAGTGTCCTCGAGCTGGGTCGGCACCCGTCGCTGCGGTCCCTGTGCCCGCCGACGGCATCCGCCAGCACATCGGACGCCTGCGCTTCGCCGCGGGCTCGCGGACGGCAAGGAACGCGCGACCAGGACCATCCTCGACGGGTCCCGGGCCTACGACTTCCACGGGCTGCCCGCCGTCGAACAGGCTTTTCTGACACCCCCATGGGGTAGGGTGGGGCGACGGAAGGAGTGCCCCATGCCCGAGACCATAGAGCGCATCGCGCTGGCCGAAGCGACCCGCGAGCGCTACCTGAGCTACGCCCTGAGCGTGATCACCGCCCGCGCCCTGCCCGACGCGCGCGACGGACTCAAGCCGGTGCAGCGCCGGATCCTGTACGCGATGTTCGCGGTGATGGGCCTGCGGCCCGGCGGCCGCTACCGCAAGAGCGCGGCGGTGGTCGGCGAGGTGATGGGGAAGTTCCATCCTCACGGCGACCAGTCGATCTACGACGCCCTGGTCCGGATGGCCCAGGACTTCACGCTGCGCGCGCCCCTGGTCGACGGACAGGGGAACTTCGGCTCCCTCGACGGCGACCCACCGGCGGCGATGCGCTACACCGAGTGCCGCTTGCGGCCGCTCGCGGAAGAGCTCCTGACCGAGATCAAGCGCGACACCGTGCCGTTCCGGCCGAACTATGACGGCCAGCTGCTCGAGCCGGTGGTCCTGCCCGCCCAGTTCCCGCAGCTGCTCGTCAACGGCTGTGAGGGCATCGCCGTCGGCATGGCGACCCGCATCCCGCCGCACAACCTCGCCGAGGTCGCGGCCGCCGCCCGGCGGCTGATCGCCGACCGCGCGCTGACGGTCGCCGACCTGCTCGGCTCGATCCGCGGACCGGACTTCCCGACCGGGGGGCGGCTGCTGACGCCGCCCGACGACCTGCTGACGATCTACGAGGAGGGCCGCGGCAGCCTGCGCCTGCGGGCGGAGTTCCATGTCGAGAAGCACGGCCGGCGCTCGTGGCTGGTGCTCGACTCGCTGCCCTACGGCCAGAACAAGTCCCGGGTGCTCGAGGCGATCGGGGCCGAGGTGCAGGGGCGGAACCTGCCGCAGGTGCACGACCTGCGCGACGAGTCCACCGAGGGCGTGCGCATCGTGCTCGAGCTGAAGAGCGGGGCCTCCCCCGAGCTCGTGATGGCCTACCTGTGCAAGCACACCGGGGTCGAGGCGACCTGGCCGGTCAACCTGACCGCGCTGTTCCCGTCGCCGAAGGAAGCGCTCGCGACGCCGGAGCGCAGCGACCTGCGCGGGTTGTTGCTGTGCTGGCTGGACTTCCGCTTCGCGACGGTGCGGCGGCGTTTCGAGTTCGACCGCCAGAAGCTGCTCGCCCGGATCCACCTGCTCGAGGGCCTGGCGCGGATCTTCGACCGGCTCGACGAGGCGATCCGCATCATCCGCGAGTCCGAGGGCAAGGCCGAGGCCTCCCGCGCCTTGCGGGAGGGCTTCGGCCTGAGCGAGGAGCAGGCCGAGGCGGTGCTCGAGCTCAAGCTCTACCGGCTCGCCCGGCTCGAGATCGGGCAGGTGCGCGAAGAGCTCGAGGAGAAGCGGGCCGAGGAGGCGCGCATCGGGGCGATCCTGGCCTCGGACGCCGAGCTGTGGAAGGTGGTCGACGCCGAGCTCGACGAGCTCGCCCGGCTGTACGGCGAGCCCCGGCGCACGAAGCTCGGGGGGGCGCGCGCGCTGTCCTACGAGGAAGAGGCGTACATCGTCCAGGAAGACTGCTACTGTGTGGTCACGCGCCGGGGCTGGCTGAAGCGGCAGTCGTCCTTCAGCGAGCTGTCGCGGATCCGCCTGCGCGACGAGGACGAGATCGGCTGGCTGATCCAGGCACATACGCGCTCGAGCCTGGTGTTCTTCTCCAGCCACGGCGCCGCGTACGTGATGCGGGTCGACGATGTGCCCTCGACCACCGGCTACGGCGAGCCCCTGCAGCGCTTCTTCGCCTTCGCCGACGGCGAGACGGTCGTCGGGGTGCAGAGCTTCGACAGCCGGCGCCTGCCCGGGGGCGGCGAGGCCGAGGCCCTGGCCCTGACGCGAAAGGGCCGGGCGATCCGCTTCAAGCTCGCCGGCCACGCCGAGCCGAGCACCCGCAACGGGCGGCGCTACGCGCGGCTGGCCAAGGGCGACCGGGTCGTGGGGGTCGAGCGGCTCGAGGCGGGCATGCGGGCCTGCGTGGGGACGAAGCTCGCGCGGGCCCTGGTCTTCCCGGCCGACGACGTCACGCTGCTCAAGGCCGCCGGCAAGGGCAACCTCGGCATCAAGCTGCGCAGCGACGACGCGGTGCTCGCCTTTGGGCTCGCGGCGAAGCCCGACGAGGGTCCCGAGGTCGTCACCGCCCGCGGCCGGCACCTGGTGATCAGCGAGGCCCGCTTCGGCCTGCGCAAGCGCGCCTCGCGCGGGCGGCCGGTGCTCAAGCGCGACGGCTTCGTGCGCTGGGTGCGGGAGCCGATGGTCGCGGTCGACGCGCCGGACGCGAAGGCGGTGGAGGCGTCGGAAGCCGCCGATGCGGCGGAGGAGACGTCACAGGAGGTACCGGACGCCCCTGCCGGGGCCGAACCGCCGGGGGCGGAAGCGGATGCTGCCGAGGCGGCGGATGAGAAGCCGGGCGAAGCGCCGGATGCCCTCACCGGGGCTGACGCGCCGGAGGCGCCGGGCGCAGCGGAGGTCGACGGTGACTGACGCGGGATACAGCGCCCGGCACATCGACGTGCTCGAGGGCATCGAGGCGGTGCGGCGGCGGCCGGGCATGTACGTCGGCGGCACCGGCGAGGACGGCCTGCATCACCTCCTGTGGGAGATCGTCGACAACGCGATCGACGAGGCGATGAACGGGCACGCGACCCGCATCGATGTCGTGCTGCGCAAGGACGGCTCGGCCTCGGTCACCGACAACGGCCGGGGCATCCCGGTCGGGCGGCACCCGAAGCTGAAGAAGTCCGCCCTCGAGGTGATCTTGACCACCCTGCACGCGGGCGGGAAGTTCAGCAAGGCGACCTACAAGACCTCCGGCGGCCTGCACGGCGTCGGGGCCTCCGCGGTCAACGCCCTGTCCGCCTGGCTCGAGGTCGAGGTGCGTCGGCGTGGTCGCACCTGGGCCCAGCGCTACCGTCGCGGCCGGCCCCTCGCCCCGGTCGCGGAGGTCGGGCCGGGCCGCGGCACCGGCACACGCTTCGTGTTCCGCCCCGACCCGGAGATCTTCGGCGAGCTCGCCTTCGACCCCGAACGCGTGGTCGCCCAGCTCGAGGTCAAGGGTTACCTGCACGCGGGGCTGACGATCGGCTTCCGCTCGGAGATCGGCGGGGAGAATCGCACCATCCGTCACGACGGCGGCCTCGGGGACTACCTCGGCGCGCTGCTGCGCGAGGAAGACCGCGCGACCGTCTTTGAGGTGCCCTTCCGCTGCGCGCGGTCGGACGACATCAGCTTCGACGTCGCCCTGACCTGGACCCGCGAGAGCAGCGAGCTCCTGAAGAGCTACGTCAACGGCATCCCGACCACCGACGGCGGCACCCACGTCCAGGGCCTGCGCGACGGCCTGGCCAAAGGCCTGCGGGGCTACCTCGCCACCCACGAGCTGGTGCCGCGCGGGGTCAGCCTGAGCGCCGAGGATCTGCGCGAGGGCATGGTCGCGGTGCTGAGCGTGCTGCACCCCGACCCCCAGTTCCAGGGCCAGACCAAGGGGCGCCTGAACAACCCCGAGGTGCGCACCGTGGTCGACGGCGCCCTGCGCCCCGCCCTCGAGCAGTGGCTGCACAAGAACCCGAGCGTCGGCCAGAGCGTCGCCGAGCGCGTGATCGAGGCGGCCCGCGCCCGCCAGGCCGCCCGCCAGGCGGCGCTGGCGGTGCGCAAGAAGAGCCGCGCCACACGCGTCAAGCTGCCCGGCAAGCTCGCCGACTGCTCGAGCCGCAACGCCGCCGACAGCGAGCTGATCCTGGTCGAGGGCGCCTCGGCCGGCGGCACCGCCAAGCAGGGCCGCGACCGGCGCACCCAGGCGATCCTGCCGCTGCGGGGGAAGATCCTCAACAGCCAGCAGGCCTCGCTGAAGAAGGTGCTCGGCAACGAGGAGCTGCGCAACATCGTCACCGCCCTCGGCTGTGGCCTGGGCAAAGACTGCGACCCCGCGCAGCTGCGCTACGCGCGGGTGATCGTGATGATGGACGCCGACAGCGACGGGCACCACATCACCACCCTGCTGTTGACCTTCTTCTACCGCCATCTGCGGCCTCTGCTCGAGGCGGGCGCGGTCTTCCTCGCGCAGCCGCCCCTGTTCCGCATCTCCGCGGGCAAGCAGACCTTCTGGGCCCGGGACGAGCGCGACCGCGCGCGCATCCTCGCCCGGCTCCCGGCGCGGGCGAAGCCGGAGATCACACGCTTCAAGGGGCTCGGCGAGATGCAGGCGAAGAAGCTCTTCGAGACCACCCTCGACCCGGCGCGCCGTACCCTGCTGCGGGTCGAGATCGACGACGGGGCCGAGGCGCTGTGGGGCCTGGACGGGCCCGCCATCAGCCGGATCGGCATGGCGTGGGCCCCCGCGGAAGGAGCCCTCGTCGGATTCCAGCGGACGAATCTCGACGACAACCGCGAGCTCTACGCCAAGAAGCGCTTCATCGGCGGTGACCTCGGTGGCTCGCCCTTCGCCGTGGCCGCGATGGGTGGCGTGGCCTGGAACACCGACGTCGTCGAGATCGAGGG
>JAUIEM010000017.1 GCA_030428695.1 bacterium | reverse complement strand
GGCCATCCTCCAGCACCGACTCGTAGACCTGCACTCGGTCGGGATCGTCGATGAGCTGGTGATGGGGCTCGATCGGCCCACCGGCCTGCTCGGTCGGATGCGGCTGGCCGCGGCCATCGAGGATGCGCCCCTCGAGGTCGTGCTCGCCAAGGTCCTCAAGCTCAAGCGTACGGCCGAGTGGGTCGACGACGGCTCCAGCGCGCAGGCGCCGGCGCCATCCGACGCGACCCTCGCGGACGACGAGATCGTCGTGCAGCGGCATCTGCGGGTCCTCGGCCCGACCAAGATCGCTGTGCAGCACTTCTCCGAGGTGCAACAGTCCGGCTGCTTCGGCGGCGGCTGAAGCCCGAACCCTCTCCTGGCCCGTGTGGACAGGTCCCTTGGTTCGATGCAGTATGACATCTATCTTTCACCGCGGAAGAAGCACTCACCACCGAGCCGCACATGGCTTGGATCTCGGATCTTCAGATCAGCGACCTCGGCGAAGTCGAGGCCTTCGAGATTCCTCGCGACGCGGCAAAGTTTCTGCGCTAGACAGACGGCATAGAGCGCTGAGGCCCGGTTGCTCCGCAGCCAGGCCTCTCGTCCTTTGTTGCCGACCCCGCTCAGCCCGCGTAGCGCCAGGCGATGAACACGCCGCCTTTGAAGCGCGTCCCGGGCGGATTCTCGACCGTGCCGCGCAGAGCCTGCAGGGCGTGGGGCAGGGCCTCGCCGAAGGTGGCCGTCCAGGTCACCTCCCGCTCCCCGAAGGTCAGCGTGAACCGCACCTGGTCGCCGTCGACCTCGCCGCGGAGCTCTCCTTTCAACACCTCGACCGACTCCTCGTCGGCGAGCTCGAGGCGATAGCTGCCGCGCACGGCGTCGCCTTCGACCTCGAGCTCGAGGAAGAGGCGGCCCTCGAAGCCGCCGATGTCGATGTAGCGGCCCTCCCAGCTGCCTTCGAGGAGGGGGTCCGCGAGGAGGAGGATCGGGATGATGGTCCGCATCGGGTGTCTCCATGGTGGGGTTGTCCCCGTAGGACACCGGAAGCGCGGTGTTATGCGCCTCAGCGCAAGTTCTGTCCCGGAGGAGTGCGTGGGTTCCCGACCTACGACGGGAGGGGGTGAACCCCTCCCCTACATGTTTGTCCTGCGACTGCTCGAAAACCCGGTAGAGGCGGGGTTTACCCCCGCCCGTCGATCTCGGACAGAACCTTTGCTGAGGTCGCTTTGCGCGGAAATCAGTCGAGGGTGTCGCGCAGGGCGCCGAGGATGTCGACGTAGCTGATCATGCCCTTGAGCTCGCCGTCGGTCGGGTCGACGACCGGGAAGGCCCCGACCTTCTCGTCGAGCATCTTGTCGATCACCTCGGCGACGCTGTCCTCGGGGCCGACGGTCGAGACGTCCTGCACCATCACGTTGGCGATCGGCAGCTCGAGC
Organism: bacterium; assembly: GCA_030428695.1. Next base: position 41,696 of record JAUIEM010000017.1, on the reverse strand, counting down.
AGCCACTCGGCCGTCTTCGGGTTGTCCTCTTCCATGCGCATCGGCAACAGGTGCCGGCGCACGTCGCGCTCGCTGACGATGCCGTGCAGCACGCCGCTCTCGACGATCGGCAGATGGCGGATGCCGTGGTGGTCCATCGTCTCGAGGGCTTTGCCGACGTTCCACTCCAGGCTCCCCTGGATCACGTCGCTGGTCATCAACTCGCTCGCAAGCATGCGCTGCTCCTTCTCGTTGGATACTGCTTCAGGCGGCCGCCTGGTTGAGGTGTTCGCGGGCCTTCTTCAGGGCCGCGGGCAGCCCGTCGGCGTTCTTGCCGCCGGCCTGGGCCATGTCCGGCCGTCCGCCGCCGCCACCGCCGACCAGGGGCGCGACGCCCTTGACCAGGTTGCCGGCGTGGAAGGTCTTGCTGACCGCCTTGCTCGCGAAGGCGACGAGGAACACCTTGCCCCCGCCCCGAGCCGCGAGCAGCCCGGCGACCGGCTTCTTCGGGTTGCCTTTCAGGCGGTCGGCGAGCTGGCGCAGGGCCGCCATGTCGGCGCCTTCGATCTCCTGCGCGATCAGGTGCACCTCGGTCCCGTCCGCGAGGGCGCAGACCTCGGCCGCGGCGAGCACCTGCTTCGGCGTCACGCTGACCGCGGTCTGGGCGGGGCCCTTCTTGCGCGCGGTCTTCAGGTCCTTGAGCAGCTTCTCGGTGCGCTCGAGCAGGCGCTCTTCCGGCGAGGACAGCAGGCGGGTCAGCGACTGGACGACTGCGCGCTTGGACTGCAACAGCGCGAGGGCGCCGCGCCCGGTGTAGGCGACGATGCGCCGCACGCCCTGCTGCAGGGGCTTCTCTTCGACGATGGTGAACAGGCCGATGTCGCCGGTGCGCGCGCAGTGGGTGCCGCCACACAGCTCGCGGGAGTAGCCGTCGCCGCAGCGCACGACCCGCACATCCTTGCCGTACTTCTCGTCGAAGAAGGCGATCACGCCGTCGGCCTTGGCGGCCTCGAGCTCGGTGTGGTAGGTCTCGACCGGCGCATTCTCGAGGATCTTCTCGTTGACCCGCGCCTCGACGGCCGCCAGCTCGGCGTCGCTCAAGGCGGCGTTGTGGGCGAGGTCGAAGCGCAGGTAGTCCGGATGCACCTTCGAGCCCTGCTGGCGGACGTGCTCGCCGAGGATCTCCCGCAGCGCCCAGTGCATCAGGTGGGTGGCGGTGTGGTTGCGCACGGTGTCGGCGCGGCGCGTCCCGTCCACGCGCGCCTTGACAGCGCTGCCGTCGGCCGGAGCGTCGCCTTCCCAGGCCCCGACGTGCAGGATCAGGTGGCCGAACTTCTGGGTGTCCTCGACCGCGAAGCGGGCGCCGTCGGCCTCGAGCGCGCCCCGGTCGCCGACCTGCCCGCCGCCTTCGGGGTAGAAGGGGGTGCGGTCGAGCAGCACGTGGGTCGCGGTGCTGTGGACGATGGTCGCGTCGGCCTCGAGGCAGTCATAGCCGAGGAAGTCGGAGGGCTCGTCGCTCTGGAACTCCGACAGGTCTTCGGCGGTGAAGGCCTGCTCGCCCCGGGACTCCTCCCGGGCGGTCTCGCGGGCGGCGTCGAAGCCCTCGTGGTCGACCTTCAGCTCCCGCTCTTCGGCCATCTGCACGGTCATGTCGAGGGGGAAGCCGTGGGTGTCGTACAGGCGGAAGGCGGTCGCGCCGTCGATGGTGTCGCCGGCGGAGAGCTCTTCGGTCACCTTCTCGAACTCGCCCATGCCGCGCACGAGGTTGCGGGCGAAGGCCTCCTCCTCGGTGCGGATCTGGGTCGTGATGTGCTGCTCGCTCGCGACCAGCTCGGGGTAGGCCTCGCCCATGTTCTCGATCAGCTTCGGCACGAAGCGGTAGATCACCGGCTCGCGCACCCCGAGCTCGAAGGCGAAGCGGGCGGCCCGCCGCAGGATGCGCCGCAGCACGTAGCCGCGCCCGGTCGCTCCGGGCAGGGCGCCGTCGGCGAAGGAGAACGACAGGGCGCGCAGGTGGTCGGCGATCACGCGGTGGGGCACGCCCTTCTTGCCGTGGTCGTAGGGGACCCCCGTGACGGCAGCGATCTCCTCGAGCAGCGGCGCGAACAGGTCGGTCTTGTAGTTGGAGTCGACCCCCTGCAGCACGCAGCTCAGCCGCTCGAGGCCCATGCCGGTGTCGACGCTCGGGGCGGGCAGCGGCACGCGGCTGCCGTCCTTCTTCTGGTCGAACTGCATGAAGACGAGGTTCCAGACCTCGACGTAGCGCCCGTTCTCGAAGTCGTCCTCGACCGGCGGCCCGCTGCCGGGCCGGTAGTCGTAGTGGATCTCGGTGCAGGGGCCGCAAGGGCCGGTGTCGCCCATGCTCCAGAAGTTGTCCTTCTCGCCGAGGCGCACGACCAGCTCGGCGGGCAGCCCGGCGAGCTCCTGCCACAGGGCGGCGCTCTCGTCGTCGTCGCGGAAGACGGTGACGACCAGCCGCTCGCGCTCGATGCCGCAGACCTCGGTCAGGAACTTCCAGGCCATGCGGATCGCGTCGCGCTTGAAGTAGTCGCCGAAGGAGAAGTTGCCGAGCATCTCGAAGAAGGTCTGGTGGCGCTCGGTGCGCCCGACGTTTTCGAGGTCGTTGTGCTTGCCGCCCGCGCGGATGCACTTCTGCGAGGTCGTCGCCCGCGGGGTCTCGCGGGTCTCGAGGCCGAGGAAGACGTCCTTGAACTGGTTCATGCCCGCGTTGGTGAACAGCAGCGTCGGGTCGCCGTGCGGAATGACCGGCGAGCTGTGCACGATCTCGTGGCCGTGCTCGCGGAAGAACTCGAGGAAGCGCGTGCGGATCTCCGATGCTTTCATGGCGAAAAACGTCTCAGAAGGGGATGTCGATGATGTTGGCGAACTCGCGCAGCCGGTGGTCGATCTCGGAGCGGGTCAGGGTCATCAAGCGCGTGAAGGTTACGCCTTCGACGTTGAAGGAGCCCATCACCACCCCGTAGGCCACCGCCCGGCGGAGCTTCGTGAAGTCGAGCTGGTCGAGGCCGTCGCGCACCAGCGAGCCGAGCATGCCGCCGGCGAAGGTGTCGCCGGCGCCGGTCGGGTCGATCACGGCGTCGGTCGGGAAGGCCGGCAGCACGAAGGTCTGGCCGTCGTGGGTCGCGAGCGCCCCGTGCTCGCCCTTCTTGACGACGACGAAGCGCGGACCGAAGTCGTGGAGCTTGTGGGCGGCCGCGATGGTGTTGTGCAGGCCGGTGAGCTGCTGGGCCTCGGAGTCGTTGAGCACGACGCCGTCGACCCGCTTCAGCACGGCCTTCAGGTCGTCGAGGGCGGTGTCGATCCAGAGGTTCATCGTGTCGAGGAACACCAGCTTGGGGCTCTCGACCTGGTCGAGCACCGCGCTCTGCATCGCCGGCAGGCCGTTGGCGAGGAACACGCAGTCGGTCTGCCGGTAGGCCTCGGGCAGCACCGGCGAGTAGTCGCCGTACAGGCCGAGCTGGGTGTCGAGGGTGTCGCGCTGGTTCATGTCGGCGTGGTAGCGCCCGTGCCAGCGGAAGGTCTTGCCCTTCTTGACCTCGAGGCCGTCGAGGTCGAGGTCGCGGCTCTGCAGGGTCTCCATGAAGTCCTCGGGGAAGTCGTCCCCGACCACGCTGACGAGCTGCGGGCGCGTAAAGAAGCTCGCGGCGAGCGCGAAGTGCGTCGCGGAGCCGCCGAGCACGTTGTGGTACGAGCCGTGGATGGTGTCGATGGAGTCGAACGCGACCGTTCCGACGACGACGATGGACATAGCAGACCTCGGGTTGCTGGATGGATTCAGGAAACCGCGACGGCGGCGTAGCCGACCACGCGTTGGTAGTCGCCGCTGACGTCGCCAGACGTGGCGTGGGCGAGCAGCTCGGCGCGGGTCGCCCCGCGCAGCTTGGCGTAGGTGAGCATCGCGACCGTCGGCGCGACGCCGCACATCGAGATCGCCTCGCGCTCGACCACCCGCAGGAGCCGCTCGGGCGCGAGCGCCTCGACCTCGGCCAGGGCCTTCTTGTCCTTGAGCTGCGTCAGCTCTTCGTTGTCGAAGTGGTTCATGTCCGAGCTCGCGACGACGAGCAGCGGCCGCTCCATCACCCCGGCGACCTCGGCGAGCGCCTGGCCGAGGTTCTCGAGCCGCGCGTACTGGTGGCTGCGGATCACGATCACCGCGATCTCGACGTCCGGGTTGCGGAACTGCAGGAAGGGCAGCTGCAGCTCGGCGGCGTGCTCGCCTTCGTGGGCCGAGTAGTCTTCCTGCAGGTGCGCGCAGGCGACCATCAGCTCCTGGTTGAGATCGCCGCTGACCGGGATCTCGCCGAGCGGCGTCCGCCACGACCCCTCCGGGTAGAGCGAGAAGGCCGGACCGACGCCGGTGTGGTTCGGGGCGAGCACGACCACCAGGGGGGGCACCTCGACGCGCCCGTAGACCTCGCCGGCGATCCTGCCGGAGTAGACGTAGCCCGCGTGCGGCGCGACGATGCCGAGCACCGACCGCGGCTCCTCGAGCGGGCACATCGCCTCGAGCTTCTCGCGCAGGATCTCGGGGGAACCGGGATACCAGCTCCCGGCAAAGCGCGCGCTGCGCAACATCGGTTCAATCTCCAGCAGGGGATTCCGAGCGGGCCTCGGCGTCGCTTTCGACGGGCCGGGAGGCGGAGGCATCGGAGGCCGCGCCGCGACCGTCCGCGCCGGAGTCTCCGCTCGTCGGCTTCGAGCGCGCGGGCCGCTCGCCGTCGTCGCCCTCGGCCTTGGTCACGGCGCCGTTCAGCTTGCCGCGGGCGCGGGAGAAGAGCCCGACCAGCATGATGATGATCACGACCGGCGCGACGAAGTTCCACAGGCTCCGGCCGGCGGAGTCGCCGAGCGCGCCGCGCTCGACCACCTGCCGCAGCTCGCCGCGCCACGCACCTTCGGCATCGACCTCGGCGTAGGCGAGCTCGTCACCGGCGAGCAGCAGCCCGAAGCCCTCCCCCAACGCGGTGGCGGCCAGGTCGCGCAGCTCGTTGTCGACCAGCCACTCGTGGTTGAGCGACGTCATCCGCACGAAGGCGCCCTCGGAGTAGCGCAGGCGCAGGATCTCGCCGGGCTCGGCGCCGTCCTCGACCACCAGCCAGACCAGCTCTCCGTCGGCGCGCACCATCGTCTGGGTCGCGGCGACGAGGTCGAGCGGCCGGGGGGCGGAGAAGCCGCCGGCGGCGTAGGTGGTCAGGAACGACTTCGAGGTGCCCTCGGTCTTGACCGTGTAGGTGATCACGCTGGTCTCGCCGACCGCCTCGGCGGCGAGGCTGTGCAGCACGCCCTGGTAGGCCAGGGTGTGGGGCGTCTCTTCGAACTCGAGGCCGCGGAAGCGCAGCATGCGCAGCTCCCCCCGCTCGCGGTTGTCGCGGAACTTCTTGACACCGAGGGCGCGGTAGCCGTCGCCGTCGGTGATCAACGCGACCAGCGGCCAGGTGACGGGGACCTTGCCGGCGAAGCCGAGCTTGAGCTCGTGGGGATCTTCGCGCGGCTTGTACAGCGCGAAGGAGTCCTTGAACACCAGCAGCAACGAGTCGCCGCGGGCGGCGCCGGCCCACAGGTCGCCGCCGACGCGCTCGGGCATCGAGAAGGAGTCCCCCTCCATGCGCGTGAAGTAGAAGTGCGGGTCGGCCTCGAAGTACTGGATCTCGTCGAAGTAGATCACCTTCTGGAAGGCTGCGCTGATGCCGCCGGGGCCCGAGAACACCATCGGCCGGCTGAACACCCGCCACTGGCTGAGACCCGCCAGCGCGAGCCCGATCGCGAGCACGATCAGGAACAGCACCGGGAAGGGCTTGAGCTCGAACGCCCGGCCCGCCTTCTCCGCTTCCGACGCCACCGCTCCTCCTCGAAAATCGGCCGGTTCTGAGCCGAGCCGGCTATCTTAGGCCGTACCGGGAGGGATGGCAATCTTCTCCCGTCTGATTCACCGGGATTCCTGCTGCGGACCCGGATGCCGCAGATCCCGGGCACTTCGAGCCTTCTGCGCTGCTCACCTGTGGACGGTGTGCCAGCCATGAGAACGGGCTCCGCTGCTCAAGCACTCGAAGCGCCCGATCTCAAGCGGCCTCCGGGCCCTCGCGACGACATCCCGGTGCATCGGCCGGGCTCCTCTTCGTCTGTCCGTGCGGCCCCGGAATCGGCAACCGGGCGCGGGCGGGCAGGTCGCCGCAGGAATCGTGGTCGATCACACGCGACCGGCTTCAGCGCTGCAGGATGACACCGACCCGGTTCACACCGATCTGGCCGATCACGAGATCATCCCGCCCGTCCCCGTTGACATCGCCGGCGACGACCCGGACCGGCTGGTCGCCGACCAGGGAGCGGACGCCAAGCTCGGGCCGGCCGCTGTACAGGTACAGCAGCTGGGACTCGCTCAGGTCGACGAACACCAGATCGCCCTCGCCGTCGGAGTTCAGGTCGGCGAAGCACACATCGGTGATGGTCGAGCGGCGATCGATCTCCTCGACCTCGGGAGGCTCGAAGCTCAACGGGTCGGTCGACTGGCGGCGGGAGATCTCGTAGTGCCCCGAGTCGGTGACGACGACGAGGCTCGGGACGAGGTCATCGCCGATGACGCCGGTCGCGATCGCGACCGGCTGGCGCATGGTCGGGAAGCTGCTGCGCAGGGTCAGCCCGTTGCCCGCGAAGGCGTAGACCTCGACCTGGCTGAGCCCGCGGTTGGCGACGACGACCTCTTCCCCGGGCTGGCTGTCGAGCGCGCGCATCGTGACGTCGGCGCCGCCGAGGTTCGGCATACCCGGTGTCGGGTTCAGGCCGCCGGCGGTCTGCCGCAGGAGCATGATCTCGGTCGCGGTGACGACGACCACGTCCGTGTCGAGGTCGCCGTCGACGTCGCCAGCTGCGAGCCCGAGCGGTGGGCCGTTGGTCGCGAAGCTCTGCATCGCCGGCACCAGAGTGCCCATCTGCTGGACGAACAGCACGACGCGGTCGGTGCCGGTCAGCCCGACGAGCAGGTCGGTCTGTCCGTCGCCCGTGAAGTCGCCGCTGACCAGCAGGCGCGGGTCGTCCCCGTCCATCAGCGGCAGGTCGGGCCCGAGCAACGTCTCGAAGCCGAGCCCGAAGTTGAAGATCTGGACCCCGTCCTCGTTGTCACCGACCGGGCCGTCGCGGGTCAGGCCGATGTCGAGGGTGTTGTCGCTGTTGAAGTCGCCGAGCGCGACCGCGTAGGGGTCGGGGAAGACGCTGTCGAGCTGCGTGACCCGGGTCGGCGCGCGGGGATACTCGCCGCGGAAGAACTCGACCGTCGGCCCGTTCGGGTTCTGGTTCGAGGTGATCAGGTCGGCGCTGCCATCGCCGTCGAAGTCGGCGGCGAGCAGCTCTTCGCCGTTGTTCGAGGCCTCGATGCCGAAGGGCGGCCCGGCCTGGCCCGAGATGTAGGTCTCGATCTGCGACGGCTGCGTCGGGACGCGCCGCAGCACGATCAGGTCGTTGGCGAGGTCGCCGCTGACGTCGACCAGGGCGGTGCCGTTGAACGCTCCGGCGTCCGTCGACACGTCGAGGATGGTCGGCGGCATCTGCAGCAGCCCGCTGACCGGGTCGATGCCGAGCGTGTACACCCCGCCGGAGTTGCCCATCTGCGCGGTCGTCACGGCCAACTCGGCGGCGAGCCCGTCGCCGTCGATGTCGCCGAGCGCGATGTAGTTGCCCGCGAAGCTCATGTCGTTCTGCACCCGGTTGTCGGTCAGCACGAAGGTCCCCGAGGGCTCATCCTGGCGGTAGACGAAGATCTCCGGGGGCGTGGCGCCGGACAGCACGACGACGTCGTCGGCGAGGTCGCCGTTCCAGTCGCCGACCGCCAGTCGCCGCGTGCCGACCATGCCGGCGTTCGGGTTGGGCTGGAAGGTCATCGGCTCGTCGACCATGCCCCCCATCCCCATGTTGGCCATCGGGTCGTAGCGCAGGACGCGCAGCGGGCTCATCATCGGTCCGACCGCGCCGTAGCTGACGACCAGCCGGTCTTCTCCCTCGGGGCCGACCGCGACGGTCACGAGGTCTTCGGCCCGCGCGTTCGGAGGGCCCATGATGTTGGGCAGCGGCGTGAAGCCGAAGCCCACGTCGTTCTGCAGGAAGACGATCACCCCGATCAGGGCCTCTTCGAAGGCGATGGCGAAGTCGAGCTTGCGGTCGTCGTTGTAGTCGCCGACCGTCGCCCACCGCGCCTGGCCGGGCAACACCAGCGGCTGATCGAAGGCGAAGTCGTCGATCGCGACCTGCAGGGCGACGGCGACGAAGCTCGACTCCGGCGTCGTGCTGAGGTTCTGGAAGGGCACGATCACGTCGGGCAGCCCGTTCTTGTCGAAGTCGCCGGTCGCTGCGCGCTGCGGTTGCAGGATGCCGGCCGGGCCCTGGTCGGCATCGACGCTGCCCGCGCTGCGGAAGGGACCGTGCTGGATGACGAAGGGCGGCTCGGTGACGCCCGCGAAGCCGACGCTGGTGTCGGTCGGCTCGATGCGGATGCGCACCTGCTGATTCGAGCCGAAGCCGACGTCGGCGAAGGCGTCCCACACGAAGCGGTGCACGTTCTCGTTGCCGACGCCGTCGTTCGGCAGGCTGGCGAGACCGCTCGTCCCCGAGCTCGGTGGCCCGACCACCTCGGTGGCGGGCAGGAAGGGGCCGCCGTCCACGCTGTACTCGACGGCGACCGAGACCGGCTGCGACTCTTCGTCGCGCACGATGTACGAGATGCCGATGTCCCCGGAGTTGTCCCCGGCGGGCCGGATCGCGGTCACGCTCGGGCGCTGGTTGTTGTCGACCTGCACCGTCAGCGTGGTCTCGATCCCCGGCTCGCTGTCCTCGGGCCGGATGTACAACGAAGCGAGCAGGGTCTGGCCGGGGATGTCGAGCGCCGAGCCCCAGACGAAGGTGTGCTCGGTGCCGTCGGGAGGCGGCGCGGCGTTGAGCCCGTCCGCGTTCCCGCTGACCAGCGTGAGCGGCTGGCGGCTGTGCTGCGCCGTCTCGAAGTCGAGCTCGAGGCCGACCAGGTCGAGGGTGGTGTCGCTGATGAACACCTCGAGCACGATGTTCTGCCCGTTGCCGATCGTGAACGCGTCCTCGATGACCGGCGCGTCGTTGCCGAGCACGAAGGGGATCGAGAGCACCTCGTCGCCGCTCTCGTCGGCGACGTTGTCGCGCGGCGTGAAGCGGATGAAGGCGTCGAGGAAGCCGCTCTCGCCGACCTCGGGCTCGGCCTTGGAGTCCCAGATGTAGACCACCGTCAGGCCGGAGTCGCCCGGCACGACCACCGTCGGCGGCTGGGTGCTGACCGGCTGGAAGGTGTCCATGCCGTCGAGGGAGAACTCGACGAACACGTCGACCGACTCCCCGGGCTCATTGAACAGCTCGTAGGTCAGTTGGATCGGCCCGTCCCGGCCCACGACGTCGATGAAGATCAGCTCGGGCTCTTCCGAGGGCGCGCCGCCCCCGGACGAGGACGATGAAGAAGATGTCACCAACAGAGCGATGCCCACCCAGCCGCAGCCGGTGCAGGCCAGGACGAGGAGCAACGTCGCCAGGTTGCGCAAGGCGCGCATCGCAAATTCCCCCAGAGGTGCAGTCCGGTCGCTCCATCATAGGGGGTGGGGAGGCGGGAAGCAAAGCCGTCGCTCAGTCGTCGAAGCTGTAGCCCTTTTCGACCGCACGCTCGCGCAGCGACTCGAGGAGTACGGCGCCGAGGGTGCTCTCGTCCCCGAGGGCGCGCATCTTCTCGTCGACGAAGGCCTGGCGCGCCTCGTAGAGCTCCTGGATGCGGGCCTGGATCTGCTCGCGCTCGCGCAGCTGCTCGTCGAGGAAGGCCTGGCGCTCGTCGGGGGTCATGTCGCGCATCGGCTCGGGCAGGAGCGCGACGTCGATGCTGTCGAGGCTGACGAGGCCGCCGCGCACGGCGTCCCCGAGGTCCCAGGCGCTGTTGTCGTACAGCTTGCTCGCCTTGGCGAAGGCCCGCTCGGTGCTCGCGCCGCTGCCGGCGCGGCGGGCGTTGTCGTCCTGGTCGGACTGGAGCAGCTCGCGCGCCGCCCGCTCCTCTTCCTCTCCGTAGGCGAGATAGGTCTCGTTGAGGCGCCCGCTCAGCGCGGCGAGCTCTTCGTCGAAGGGGCTCTCGATGTGGCCGACGGCCTGGTTCTGGTCGATGCCGAGGAAGCTGCCCTCGCCGAGGGTCGCCGCCTCGGCCCAGAAGGTGTCCTCGCCGCCGGCGCAGTGGATGGTGTTGACGATGATGTCGGCGGAGACCGCCTCGACGAGGGCGGCGCGGAAGTCGACAGGGCCCTGGGCGAAGGTCTCGTTGCCGGAGATGTAGATCATCTTCAGGGTCGCCGGATCGGCGCTCCAGGCCAGGTTGCGCACGGCCCGCTGGATGACCTGGCCGCAGTGCTCGTCGCCGCCGTTCGTCGTCAGCCCGAACAGCTGCTGCGAGACCAGGTCGAGGTCGTCGGTCAGCGGCACGCACTGGCGGATGTAGCCCTCGCCCTGGGGCAGTCCGGAGTTCCCGTACTCGTACAGGGCGATCTGCAGGTTCGGCAGGACCTCGCCGCGGCGCGCGGCGACCAGCTCGTTGACGATCCGCCACAGCTCGATGCGGGCCTGGTTGATCAGGCCTTCCATGCTGCCCGAGGTGTCGAGCAGGATGGCGAGCTGGATGCCCGGCTGCTCCTCACGTTCCTGGGCGAAGCTCAGGCCGCTCAGCGCGATCAGCAGGGCCAGGGTGGTCAGAAGGGTGCGCATGTCTCTTCTCCTTTAGGGGCTAGGGGCCGGAAAGGAACAAGTCGAGCACCGAGGGTGCGGATGCGGCAGGAATTCTGGTGCTTGGCGAATGACGCATACCCATCCCAACAGCAAGGTCTCGGCACCGAGGGACGAGGTGCCGCGGCCGCAGCGGCCGAACACCGACACCACGAGGTACGAGTGGTGGCGGTGGAGGTGGAGTGAGGCAAGTGCCAGAATTACGCCGCAGGCGCGCCCGAATGCCTGACTTGTTCCTTTCCGGGCCCTTTAGTCGGGGGAGGCGGTGCTCCCGGTCGTCGTTCATTCCTTCGACGCGAGCGTCCCGCGGGGGTTCCGGAAATTTGCTGAAGCGCCGCGCGCCGTTCGCCGTCCCCGAAGCTGTGCCACGGCCCGCCGCGCCCTTGCAAAACGCGGCCGAGGCCCGAGAATGGCAGTCCAACATCCCACCGGAGGAGACCTCTGTGATCGACCGCATCCGCGGAGTCCTCGTCGTCGGCCTGCTCGCCGCGACCTGGACCTGCGCCCAGGACAACCCCTTCGCCGACCGCGTCGAGATCGACCGCTCCCTGCTCGGCACCTACCACTTCGGCGTCTATCTCGAAGACCAGAACATCGGCACCTACCGCTTCGACGTCGAAGCCACGACCGTCCGCCCGGACGCGACCTACACCGTCAAGGGCACGGCGGGCATGAGCTTCGGGCCGAGCACGAACAAGGTCGAGCAGACCGACCACCTCGGCGCCGACCTCAGCCTGGTCCACTCGAAGTCCGTCGAGCATCGGAACGACGGCGGCCAGGAGACCCTGACCGACACCGAGGTGCGCCTCGACGGCACCATCTGGCGCTGGACCGAGGTCGAGAATGGGACCGAGTCGACCGCGACCCTCGAGTACAGCGCGCCCCTGTATGCCGGCCCCGGGAACTACCTCGTCGTCGCGATGAGCCTGCCGCTCGACGACGACTTCAGCGGGCTGAGCCTCGCGTCGGTGGACTGGGAAGCCCAGACCGCCACCGGCACCGCCGCGCTGGCCGACGACACGACGATCGAAGCCCGGCCCTGGAGCGACTTCGACTTCCGCGGCGAGACCGTGCGGGTCCGCGTGTTCCTGTTCACCTCGCCCGGCACCGGGAACCCGATGAACGTAGCGGTGACCGAGGAGCACAAGGTCATCGCCTTCTGGCCCGAGAACGCGCCGGTCAAGATGATCTCGGGCACCGAGGAGCAGTGCAGCGCCAACCTCGCCGTCCCCGAGCGCGAGCCGCAGCCGGAGATGACCCCGACCGCGGCCGCGACCGTCTACCTGAAGGTGCTCGCCAAGGTCGAGCCGCTCGATCGCCTCGACGACATCGTCGACTGGGACGCTGCCTATGAGCAGATCGTCGCGATCGCGCCGGACGCCCAGGGCCTGACTCCCGAGACGCTGCGCGCGCTGATGCGGGCCCAGCTCGGTGCCGCGGAGGCGCCGTACAGCCCCGAGGACGTCGCGACGATCCTGCCCGGGATCACCGAGAAGATCACCGACGACCGCGCCAGCGTCGACCTCGCCGGCCAGGGGCGCATCGAGCTGCGCCAACGCGAGGACGGCAGCTGGGTGATCGTCGAGATCCCACAGTAGCTCCCTGGTGCCGGGAGCCTCCGACCTGGAGCGCCCCCTGGCTTTGCATTCCCCCTCGGCATCGGCGACAATGCCGCGGCGACAGAGTCGGGAGAGGGCGGTGCGCACGCGAGGCTACGCCTGCAGCATCGAGGGCAGGGAGCGTCCCCACAACGAGGACGCCTTTCTGGTCGACGACGAGCTCGGCCTGTACGTGGTCTGTGACGGCCTCGGCGGCCACCGCGCTGGCGAGGTCGCTTCCCACCTCGCCGTCCGCACCGTGCAGCGCGCCCTCGCGCCCCACGCGGAGACCCTCGCCTCCCTCGGTCGCCAGCCGCCCCGCTCGGTGCTGCAGGGGATGGTGCGCGACGCGGTGCTGCTCGCCTGCCAGGCGGTCCACACCCGCGCCCAGGACGATCCCCACTGCGCCGGCATGGGCACGACCCTGACCCTGCTGCTCGCGGCCGGGCGCTTCGCGGCGGTCGCGCACGTCGGCGACAGCCGGCTGTACCTGCACCGGGCCGGCCGGGTCTACCTGCTCAGCGACGACCACAGCCTGGTCAACGAGCTCCTGCAGTGCGGCAGCCTCGACGAGGACGACGCCGAGAGCTTCGAGTACGGACACCTCCTGACCCGCGTGGTCGGTCTGCAGCCGTCGGTCAACGTCGACAGCCTGGTGCTCGAGCTGCTGCCGGGGGACAGCTTCCTGTTGTGCTCCGACGGCCTGTGCAACAGCTTCCCCCAGCGCGAAGAGCTCGGGCGGCTGCTCGGCGATCCCCTGGTCGAGAAGGTCCCGCGCCGGCTCGTCGAGCTCGCGGACGCGCGCGACGGCAGCGACAACATCACCGCCCTGGTCGTGCGCGTCGACGACGGGGCATCCGCCGAGGATCTCGGCTGGAAGGGGGAGGTCGAGCTGCGGCTGGAGACGCTGTCCGAGCTGTACCTGTTCGAGCACCTGAACCTGCGCGAGCTGTCGCGGGTGCTGCAGGCGGCGGGGGTCGAGATGGTCGCCGCGGGCACGACGCTGATCGTCGAGGGCAGCGAGAGCGACGCGCTGTATATCGTGCTCGAGGGCGAGCTCGAGGTGCGGAAGGCGGGGAAGCACATCACGACGCTCGGCGTCGGCAGCCACGTCGGCGAGATGGCGCTGCTCAACAACAAGCCCCGCACGGCCACCGTGCGGGCGACGCGCGACGCGCGCGTGATCGTCCTCGGTCAGGAGGCCTTCTACCGTCTGCTCAAGTCCGAGCCGGGCCTCGGCCTCAAGCTGCTGTGGAGCGTCGCCCAGGAGCTGAGCCAGCGGCTGGACTGGATGACCGAGCGGCGGGGGGGCAGCTACGAGACGCACACGCACCGGATGCTGCCGCCGCCGTTCTGAGGCTTTCCCGATCCCGACCCCGATTCCGATCCCGATCGCAGGCGCACGGACAAGGGCGCCAGAGACAAACCCGTGACATCGGCGGCGTCTACTCGTCTATAGTAAGAAAGGAGAACCTACGGAGGCAGCCATGCGCACGACCCTCTGCATCGCCTTGATCCTGCTCCCGGCCACGGCCTTCGCCGACTGGCTGGTGCTGAACGACGGCAGCCAGATCCGCGGCATCGACCTCAAGCTGACCCGCGACGGGTTCCTGTTCACCCTCGAGGACGGCCGCCGGGTGCTGTTCCCCGAGGCCGATGTGCGCGGACTGCGGCCCGCTCCCGAGGGGGAGACCGTCGAGTTCCGCGGCGAGCAGGTGACGCTCGAGGAGAAGATCGAGACGCTGCAGAAGGAGGCGAAGAAGCGCGCCAAGGAGCTGCAGAAGGCCCTCGACCGCTGGGGCCGCGCCTACGGCGAGGCGGACGACGAGCTCAGCAAGCGCGAGCGCGAGGCCCGCGACCTGGTGCTTGCCGCGACCGAAGAGGAGCAGGTCGCGCTGTTCTGCGAGCGCCTCCGCGAGGCGAGCTCGAAGGACGTGCGCAGCCGCTGCGCCGAGCAGCTCGCCCGCTTCGAGACGCCGGAGAGCGTGCACAACCTCGCCCGCAGCCTGGTCGTCGACAGCAGCGGCCAGACCCGCAGCGTGTGCCTCGAGGCCCTCGAGGGCTTCGCGGACAAGGAGGCGCCGGCGGCGACCTTCGTGCGCTACCTCGACAACGACGAGCCCGACCACCGCATCCGCGCGGCGGCCGCGCTCGGGCATTTCCCGAACTTCGCGGCGGTGCCGGCGATGATCCAGACCCTGCGGATGGTGTGGAGCGGCTTCGGCCAGAACTTCGTCCAGTTCACCAAGGAAGAGGCCTACGTCGCCGACTACGACGTCCAGGCCGAGAGCTTCGGCAACGCGGCGGTCGAGATCGCCGACCCGGTCATCGGCGTGCTGCGCAGCGGCATCAGCCTCGAGGCCAAGGTGCAGCGGGTCGAGGCCTACATCCGGGTCGAGACCCTGCGCCGCGTGACCGGCCAGAACTTCGGCCTCGACCAGCAGGCCTGGGCGGACTGGTACCGGAACCGCGAAGAGGACTGAGCCCTCAGCGCGCCCCTTCCGCGCAGGCGATGTTGACCAGGGCGTCGCCGAGGTTGACCAGCGGGTTCAGGGCCATACCGATCACCGTCCCCGCCGTCGGCGCCTTGACCGACACGGTGCTGCGGCCGAAGACGTCGCCCACCCGGCCGAGCCGCTGCCCCTTCTCGACCTTCGCCCCGAGCTCGGTGTCGCGCCGGAACAGGCCGCTCTTGCGCGCCCGCACCCACTTCGTGCGGTGGTGGATCGCGGTGTCGTCGGGCGCGTCGCCGGCCGGCAGCATGCCGATCGCGCGCATCACGCCGAAGACTCCGCGCACGCCGGCCTCGATCGCCTCGCGCTCGAAGCGGTGGGCGCTGCCGCCCTCGAACAGCAACACCGGCTTGCCGCGCTTGGCCGCCGCGGCGCGCAGGGAGCCGTCGCGCTGCTCGGCGTGCAGGGTGACCGGCGCCCCGAAGGCCAGCGCGCAGCGCAGGGTCTCGGGGTCGCCGAGGTCGGCGCGGATCTGGGGCAGGTTGGTGCGCTGCAGCGAGCCTGTGTGCAGGTCGATGCCGTGGCTGGCGGGCTCGACGACCTCGTCGAGCAGCAGGCGCGCCAGCCGGGCGGCCAGGGAGCCGCGCTTGCTGCCCGGGAAGCTGCGGTTGAGGTCGCGCCGGTCCGGCAGGTAGCGCGAGCGCTGCAGGAAGCCGAACACGTTGACGATCGGGACCGCGATCAGGGTCCCGCACAGCTCCTTGTGATCGACCCCGTCGAGGACCTGGCGGATGATCTCGATGCCGTTGAGCTCGT
Organism: bacterium; assembly: GCA_030428695.1. Next base: position 26,071 of record JAUIEM010000017.1, on the reverse strand, counting down.
CCCCGTGGATCGCCGCCGACAGCCACAGCACCTTGCCCGCCTTGCGGCCGTGCACGACCTCGACCGGCAGGGATGCGTCGGTCTGGGTCGGCAGGCGCGCGACCGGAATCTCGAGGCAGGCGCGCCGTCCCGGAGCGACGGTGTGGGAGTGGATGGTGAAGGGCGCGCGCGGCATGCTGGCTCCTGAAGAGAAATCGACCGGGGACTTTTCATTCTCGCCGTCGTGGTGCAGAGTGTCCAAAACAAACCACTGTCCGGGGGCCGAAGTGAAGATCGTCATCCTGAGCACGAACCCGCACCTGTACTCGACCCAACGCCTGCTCACCGCTGCCCAGGGAGCGGGGCATGACGTGCGGATCGTCGACTACATGAAGTGCTACATGAACATCACGGCCCACAAGCCGATGGTGATCTACGAGGGCGAAGAGCTCGACGACGTCGAGGCGATCATCCCCCGCATCGGGGCCTCGGGCACCTACTACGGTTGCTCGGTCGTGCGCCAGTTCGAGATGATGGACGTGTTCGCGGTCAACGGCTCCCAGGCGATCAGCCGCGCGCGGGACAAGCTGCGCAGCCTGCAGATCCTCGCCCGGGACGGCATCGGCCTGCCGGTGACCGGCTTCGCGCACTCGACCAAGCACACCCAGGACGTGATCAAGATGGTCGGCGGCGCCCCACTGGTGATCAAGCTGCTCGAGGGCACGCAGGGCATCGGCGTCGTGCTCGCCGAGACCTCGAAGGCGGCCGAGTCGGTCATCGAGGCCTTCCGTGGGCTCAACGCGAACATCCTCGTCCAGGAGTTCATCAAGGAAGCGGCCGGCAGCGACATCCGGGCCTTCGTCATCGGCAAGAAGGTCGTCGCCTCGATGCTCCGGCAGGCGGAGGGCGATGAGTTCCGCTCGAACCTCCACCGCGGCGGCAAGGCGACCAAGGTCAAGCTGACCCCCGAGGAACGCTCGACCGCGGTGCGGGCCGCCCGGGCGATGGGGCTGCGGGTCGCCGGTGTCGACATCCTGCGATCGAACCACGGGCCGGTCGTGATGGAGGTCAACTCCTCCCCCGGGCTCGAGGGCATCGAGAAGACGACCGGCGTCGACGTCGCGGGGAAGATCCTCAGCTACATCGCGAAACATGCGGGCGGGGGCGCGAAGCGCGACTCCAAGGGCGCCTGAGCCCCACGCCCACTCCACCCCAGCACCACGGCGGACCTCGATCCTGACGGAGCTCGTCGTCACCGATTACGCCCTGTTGCTCGCCGCCGGACTCGGCGCCGGCGCGATCAACGTCCTCGCCGGAGGTGGCTCGGCGCTGACCCTGCCCGTGCTGCTCGCGCTCGGCCTCGACGCGTCGGCGGCCAACGGCACCAACCGGGTCGGCATCTTCGCCCAGAACCTCGCCGCCGTCCTGCTCTTCGCCAGGCGCGGCGTCCTGCCTGCCGGCCCGGTCCTGCGGCTGACCGTGTGCGCCGCGGCTGGCGCCGCCTGCGGGGCGTGGCTGGCGGTGTCGCTGAGCAGCGTCTGGATCCTGCGCCTGCTGGGGGCTGCCCTGCTGCTGCTCGCCGTGTCGTTGCTCCTGCAGCCGGGCCGGTGGCTCCAGCCGCGCCCGGTCGCGCCGTTCTGGATGCAGGCCCTCGCGCTGTTCGGCTGCGGCATCTACGGGGGGCTGATCCAGGCGGGCGTCGGCTTCCTGCTGCTCGTCGCGCTGGTGACGTGCGCCGGCCTCGACGTCGTGCGGGCGAACGCGTGGAAGGTCGCGATCGTGTTCGGCTACACCCTGGTCGCGCTGCCCTTCTTCGGGGCGGCGACCCAGATCGACTGGCGCGCGGGGGGCTGCCTGGCGGTCGGCCACGTGCTCGGGGCGTCGCTCGGCGCGTGGCTGAACAGGCCGCGCTGGAAAGGGCTGGTGCGCTACGTGCTGGTCGCGGCCGCCGTGTTCGCGGCGCTGCGCTTCCTGCTGCGCGCTGCGTGATGTCAGAGCGTTCTTACGCACCTGTAAAGCGCAGCCGGGCCGTGGAGCGCGGCGTGCCGCGGGGGTGTAAGCCGCGGTTTGCAGATGGCCCCGGCGAGCCTTCGTGGGGGGCGGCCTGGCAGGCGGCTTCCCGGCGATGGTCCTTCGGCACGGCCTGTGCTTTCGGGAAGACATGCACGGCCATGGGGGCCGTGTCCGGGAGCTCCCGGCGGCGAGGAGGCGTTCGACCCCTGACCCCCCCTTACCTGAGCGATCGTCTCCGACCCGTAGGGCCGGCCCGTGTGGGCCGGCCTTTTCTCATCGGCGCATCGCCGAGGATCCTGGTCAGGCGAGGCGCTTGATCGCCGTCAGCAGGGACTGGCGGTGGACCAGGGAGAGCATCCTGAGGCAGCCCTCGTCGCTGTCGATCCGGAAGAGCAGTCGGTAGTGGATCCCGACCCGCGCCGAGAGGATCCCCACCACACGTTTCAGCTTCTTGACCTCGCGCCAGGCTCCGTCATGGCCCGCGCCGAGCTGGTATGCCACGCGCAGGGTGCTGGCAGCGACGCGCGGGGGCGCACGGCGCAGCTCCTCCTCGGCGTTGGAGGTCCAGGCGGGAAGGAGCAAACCTCGAGGAGGTCCGTCCGCCTGTTCCCCTTCGACATCCTCCGCCGCTTCCGCATCGTCGGGAACGGTGTTCTTCTGGGCGCGTTTGGCTTGCGCCAGCTCCTCGCGCAGGGTGCGGCGTTCGGCGGCCTTTTCCTTCAGCAGACCCTTCAGCTCCGCGACCTTGCCCCGCAGCCGCCGGAGCTCCTCCGGTGGCACCTGCGGCGGCGGATCCGGGTCCTGGGCGGAGGTCGCGAGCTCCTCCTGCTGCGCCCGCAGATCCTTCTCCAGGGCGCGGCCTCGCTCTTCGGCGTCGTGCAGGCTCTTGCGCAGCGAGCGCAGCTCGGCGTTCAGGCTCTCGGCCTTGCGGGCGGCGGAGGTCCTGCCTTCCCAGTCCCGCTCCTCGGCGTCGTCGAGCAGCTCGACCAGCTCGTAGGCCGGGTCCGCAGAGGGAAGATCGAGCCGGATGCGGGCCTGGGCGATTCCATCGAGGACCGTGTCCGCCTCGAGCAGGCGCTCCGACGAGAGGCAGCCGCGCGCGAAGTAGATCCCGAGGGCGGGCAGACGATGGACGATGGTGTTGGCGAGGTCGACCTCCTGACATTCCCCGCGCAGGGCCGCCCGCGCGGTCTGCTCGAGCAGCTCGAGCGCGGGCCCCCGCTCCTGCGCGAGCACGACCGCGAGGCGCAGCTCGGGGGCCACGGCGGACGGGTCGTCGATCGCGCTGTAGAGCTTCTGGACCAGGGCGTCCTGCCCGGCGTCGAGGGCATGGTACAGCAGCTCTTCACGGAGCGATGCAGCGGGGCCGCGACGTGCGGCCAGGGTGAGCCAGCGCTCGCACTCTTCCCAGAAGTTGTGGGTGGCCAGACGCCGCATCCCCGTCATCAGGCAGGCGGGCGAGAGCTGCTCCGGATCGAGAGCTCGCAGCTCGACGATGCGCATCTTGTCGAGGCGCTCGGTGGTCAGGTGGCGGCCGGCGCGACGGGGTGGACGGGGAGTGCGCGCGACGGCGGGGGGGCGCGGGACGCCGCCCTTCTTGCGGGCGCAGCACTTCTTGTACTTGCGTCCGCTCCCACACGGGCAGGGGTCGTTGCGACCGACCTTGTCGTTCACCCGCTTGATGGGGACGTGCTCCGCCGTGTCCCTGAGCGCCGCGGAAACGGAGGACCGGAACATCTCGCGGAGGCCGCTGGCGATCCTGCGGGCCGCACCGGTCGAGGCCAGGCTGTGAAACGCCGCCGCGCCTTCGAGCTGGCTCTCGTCCAGCTTCATCCGCAGGACCGCCGCGGCGAGCACGGCCTTGCCCATCAGGCTGAGACCGGCCTGGAGCAGAAGCCGCACATGCCGCAGGAGCTCCGGTGGGCAGGGCCTTCCCGCGAGGTTCTCCGCGGCGTACAGGACGGCCGTGGCCTCACGTTCGCTCGAGTGCTGACCGCGGGCGAGCAGCTGCAGCGTGACGGCCAGGGGCGAGCCCTGGGTCGCGGCGAGCAGCACGATCCAGTGCTGGACGTTCTCGACCCAGGGCCCACACGCGAGCAGCTGCTCGATGCTCAGCCGGTGACCCGCGCTGACCCCGGCGAGGGCGAGCACGGTGACCGCGTGGCCGTCCCGCCGTTCCAGCGCGCCTTCCAACGCCGCGGGAAGCAGGATGCGCCCGGCGCGGATGTCGTCTGCGAACGCGTCGACGGTCTTGGGCAGGAGCGGACAGGCCGAAGCCCGTGCGATGGTGTTCTCGAGCGCGGCGTCGTCCACGGTTTGTCTCCCTCGTGCCCAGCCTACCAGGATCGGTCCAGGCCTGCCCGGGGTCGCCGATCGCGGAGCCGCGGCAGCCACGGACTGACGCACGGCGTCAGGGACCGATCAGGGGCGCGTTGAACTTTCCCCACATGCGACGCGAGGCCCGGCCTGCGCGGCGGTTTCCCACCTGGCACGACAGTTGCTTTCACCTCCCCCGAGCTCGGAGGAGATACCGACATGCTGTTTTCCGCGACCTCTCGCCCGCCCGCCGTCCAGGCCGATGAGACCGTCACCGTCCTGCCGAACCACGGCAAGATCCGCCGCCTGCAGGTGCTCGGCGTGTTCGACGCCGGCGTCGAGAAGCTCTGGGAGGTCGTGACCTCCTACGACGCGTACCCGACCTTCATGCCCCGGGTCAAGCGCTTCCAGGTGCTCGAGCGCCGGCCGAAGCAGCGCGTGGTCGACGCGACCCTCGACTTCACCGTCGCCCGGATGCGCTACACGCTCGAGCTGACCCACGACTGCGAGGCGCTGCGCATCGAGTGGCGTCGGCTGCGCGGGGACTTCCGCCACAACAGCGGCTTCTGGTGCTTCACCCCGCTGAGCGACGGGCGCACCCAGGTCGAGTACAGGCTCGACGTCGACCCCGGCCTGCCCGTCCCGTCGTGGCTGAGCGAGCGCCTGATCGCTCGCGACCTCAAAGGGCTGTTCCCGGCGCTGCGCAAGCGCTGCCGTTGCTGAGGGTCCTCGCGCGCCGTAGCCTCCTCGACGCGCCGCGCCCGACCGGGTACAACGGGCCTCCGAGGAGGCTCCGATGGCCCGCACCGCCGATCCGGCCCGCGAAGAGCGCCGCCGCGCGCAGATCGCGGCCACCGTCTTCCGCCTGCTCGCGTCCGGGTCCCACGCCTCCTGCACGCTGGCCGGGGTGGCCCGGGAGGCGGGGGTGTCCAAGGGCCTCGTCACCTACTACTACCCGAGCAAGGACGCGCTGATCCTCGACGCGATCGCGCGCCACCACGCGCTGCAGCAGCAGACGATGCAGGAGCTGCTCGCGCGCGATCTGCCCGCCCGGGAGCTGCTCTCGGCGCTGGTCGCGCTCGCCTTTCCCTCGCAAGAGCTGGTCGAGCTCGAGCTGCGCTTCCAGATCGAGGTCTGGTCGTTCGCCAAGACCCGGCCCGCGGTGTGGGCGGCCCTGGCGGTGTCGTACCGTTCCTTCCGGGAGGTGTGTGAGTCGCTGCTCGGCAGGGGGGTGCGGGAAGGCTGGGTGCGCGCGGAGCGGATCCCCTGGCTGTACCGGATCATCCACGCCCTGGCGGACGGGCTGTCCTTCCAGATCGCCCTCGAGCCCGGGCTCGACGTCGACGCCCTGCGCGAGGAGCTCGAGGGACTGATCGAACGCCTGCTCGCCGCGCCGTGAAGCTGCGCTATAATGGGCGCGGGAAGGCGCGGGGAGTGGGGAGCGAGCGGGATGAAGTGTGACACCTGCGGTCACGACAACCCACCGACCGTCGCGCTGTGCGAGAGCTGCGGGGCCCTCGTCTTCAAGGATGAGCTCGACTGGGCGCCCGCCGCCTTCTCGGAGATCGACCTGCTCGAGTCGCAGGTCGCCAACCGCCGCAGCGACACCGTCCCCGAGGTCGCCCTCGAGAGCACAGAGCTCGACCTCGACGACAGCGGCTTCTTCGAGCGTCCGCTGCTGCGGCCTTTCCACGACGCCCTGTCCGAATACACCATCCTCCGCCACCTCGGCGAGGGCGGCCAGGGCAAGGTCTACCTCGCCAACCAGCAGCACCTGCAGCGCCGGGTCGCGATCAAGGTCGTCACCGCCAACGAGCACCCGGACAGCGTGCGGCTGATCGAGCGCCTCAAACGCGAGGCCTGGGCGCTGGCCAGCCTCGACCATCCCTGCGTGATCCCTCTCTACGACATGTTCGAGAGCGAGGGGCGGCTGTGTATCGTGATGGGCTTCGCCGAGGGCGGCTCGGTCGAGGACCTGCTCGACCGCCAGCGGCGGCTGCCCGAGCGGGAGGCGGCGGCGATCGTGCGGCAGGCGGCCCTCGCCCTCGGGGCCCTGACCGAGGAAGGCATCGTGCACCGCGACGTCAAGCCGGGCAACCTGCTGCTGACCAAGACCGGCCGGGTCAAGCTCGCCGACTTCGGGCTCGCCAAGCCGTCCGAGGTCAGCCTGTCCCTGACGCGCACCGATGCGGTGGTCGGCACGCCGGCCTACATCGCCCCGGAGCAGTGGGACCGTGAGCAGGACCACCGCTCCGACCTGTACTCGCTCGGCTGCACGCTGTACGAGCTGCTGGTGGGCGATCCGCCCTTCGACGGCCAGGAGCCGGAGGTCTACTTCCAACAACACCTGCACGACGTGCCGATCGATCTGCGGGCGATCCTGCCCGACGTCTCGCCGCAGATGGCCAAGATTGTGCGCAAGCTGCTCGAGAAGGACCCGAAGAGCCGCTTCCAGACCGGCTTCGAGCTCGCCGAGGCGCTGGCCCCGCTCGCCGAGGGCGCGCGGCTCTCCGGCGCCATCGACCCGTACGTGAGCCCGCCGGCGGAGCGGCCGAAGCCCACGCCCGCGCCGAAGCCGCAGCGGGTGGCGGCGAAGCGCCGGACGACGCCGGAGCGCGCGGGTCTGCCCTGGCTGTATCTCCTCGGCCTCGCGATCGCCACCCTCGGCGGCTTCGTCCTGCGCTCGATCCTCGGCTGAGTTGGGTTGAGCAGAGATCCAGCCCGTTCCCTGCCCGATGAATAGGCTGGGGCCGGCTCCCGTCTCCCTGCGACGGGAGAATTCGGGCTGGCAATTGGTCGGCCTTTTGCGCAGAATCGAGAGCTTGTCCCCCTCGCGGAGCCGCGGCTCCGTTCAAGCTCCCCGGGTCCGCCCGGGATCAACCAGGGAGAGAGTCGATGAGACACCTACGCCTGACGGGCATCCTGTGCATCGCGCTCGGCATGCTCGTCCTGAGCGCCTGCCAGCAAACGCAGGGGCGCCGTCCCCCGCCGCCGTACAATCCTCCGCCGAGCGATCCGGGTCCGAGCGATCCGGGGCCGAGCGATCCGGGGCCGAGCGATCCGGGGCCGAGCGATCCGACTCCCGACCTCGACGCCTCCCTGCACAACGTTCCCCGGCCGCGGGTGATGATCGTCGCGACCGCGGTCGAGAACCTCGACGAGCAGCGCGATGACGAAGCGATGGCCCTGATCGAGGAGGTCTTCCAGGACCTCGGCTTCGAGACCATCGACGCGATGCAGCTCGCGGTGATCAAGGACATCGACGACGCCCTGAGCAGCAACAACCCGGACAAGATCCTCGCTCTGCGCACTCGCTACGGCTGCGAGGTGGTCGTCGCCTGCAAGTACGACAAGCAGTTCGTCAGCGGCGGCTCCCAGCCGAACGCGATGTGGTACTACCTGTTCAACGGCAAGGCCGTGCGCACCGACACCGCCGGGCACATCGCCAGCAAGAGCATGAAGAGCCAGCGCCCGCGCAACAGCTACAACCACTTCGTCGACACGGCCCAGGACTTCGCCCGCGCGATGGCCGAAAAGACGCTCAAGGCCTGGGCTCGCGAGATGGGCTCCGGCATCCGCATCCAGCTGATGGTCAGCAAGGGCAACGCGAACGTCTTCAACGTGTTGACCGAGTCGCTGCTCTCGCTGCCGAACGTCGCCTCGGCGGTCAAGCGCCGCTTCCAGGTCGACACCTGTGAGTTCGAGGTGATGTACGAAGGCAGCAAAGAGGATTTCGTCGCCGCGCTGAGCACCCTGACCAACCCGGCCCTGACCGTCATCGGCTTCGAGGCCAACCGGGTCGACGCCGAGATCAGCGGCAGCCTGCCGCCGCCGCCGGCCGACACCACCCCGCCGGTCGTCACGATCACCGCGCCCGCCGAGGGCTCGCTGCTCAACACCGCCCTCACGACGGTCACCGGCACCGTCGACGACGCGTCGATCAAGTCGGTGCGCATCGGCTCGACGAAGGCGGACGTCAACGGCGGCCGCTTCAGCGCCAGCGTCTCGCTCGCCGAGGGCCTGAACAGCCTCGAGGCCTCGGCCGTCGACGCCGCTGGCAACCGCGGCAGCGACAAGGTCACGGTCACCGTCGACACCCTGCCTCCCGAGGTCTCGATCATGGCCCCGAGCGACGGGCGCAAGCTGTCGCAGACCGAGGTCATCGTCGGCGTGCGCGTGGTCAGCAACGATGTCGACCGGGTCGAGGTCAACGGGGTCGCCGCCGAGCTGTTCCGCGAGCCGGACACCTACAAGGCGAACATCACCGTGGCCGAGGGCCGTGTGACGATCACCGCGGTCGCCTTCGACCGGGCCGGCAACCAGGGCAACGACCAGGTCGCCGTGTCCGTCGACACCACGCCGCCCGAGGTCGACGGCAAGGTGACGGTCATCGTCTCCGGTGACGTCGACGATCCGACCCACGTCGTGACGGTCAACGGCAAGACCGTACCCGTCAACTCCGACGGCACCTGGGAGACCACGGTCGACATCACCGAGTCGAAGATCGTGACCATCGTCGCGACCGACGAGTTCGGCAACGAGACGACCAAGACCCTCGACTACAGCAAGTAAGGGGCCGGAAAGGGATAAGTCGAGCACCGAGGGTGCGGGTGCGGCGCATACCTGCGCAACAGCGAGGTCTCGGCACCGAGGAACGAGGAGCCGAGGCCGCAGCGGCCGAACACCTCCTCCGCGAGGCACACAGCGAAGCGGCCGAGCGGCCCGACCGAGGCACGAGGGAGGGACGGAGGTCGATGGCGGTGGAGGTGGAGTGAGGCAAGTGCCAGAATTACGCCGCAGGCGCGCCCGAATGCCTGGCTCATTCCTTTCCGGGCCCTAACGACGGGCCTCGCCCGCCAGAGCCGAGCCGGCCTCCGGCTCGGCTCGCGTCGTTGTTGGCGCGAGGCGTGGGCCGGGTGACGGAGATTGTCGGCGCCACGCGTCACCTGTCTGGCTCGACTCCGGGCAACTCGGCGAACCTGGCGGAGGTCGCTCTGGTCCGCGATGTGCTGTCTCCCTCATCATTGAGGTAGACAGTCATGAACAGCTACGAAAGGACCCTGCGCTGGTGCAGGGCACAGGCGCGCGGCTGGTCGCTGCGCGGCGACGTCACGAGCGGTCTCGCGCCGAGCCTGACTTTTGCCGGTGTCACACGGACGACCGCGCTCGGCTCGATCCAGAGCCTGGGAGCGGGCCGCCAGGCGAGCTCCCTGGCGGAGACGCGCGCCGCCGCCTCCGCGGGCGGATTGAGCCATACGCTGGCCTCGAGGGCGGGTCCCGTCCCGGCGCCGGAGCCCTCCTTCGCACCGCCGCCTGCCGTCATCGGTGCGCGCTTCGAGGTGCTGCACGCGATCCCGGGCGGCATGGGGGTGGTCACGTTCTGCTTCGACCACGAGGCGGGCGTCCCCTTCGCGATCAAGACCTACCGCGAGGAGCTGTTCCAGTCCCGGCCGCAGGTTCTCGCCGCGTTCTTCCGCGAGATGGAGCTGTGGGTCCGCTGCGGCGCCCATCCGCACATCGTCCGCGCCTACGGGACCCGACAGGTCGCGGGCCGTCCGTACCTGTTCCTCGAGCTCGTGCCCGGCCAGACCTGCCGCGAGCTGCTCGCCGAAGGCAGGCTCGGCACGTCGGAGGTCGCCGCGCTCGGGGTGATGGTCTGCGACGCGTTGCTGCACGCGCGCTGGCGGGTGCGGGGCTTCGTCCACGGCGACCTGAAGCTCTCCAACCTGCTGGTCCACGAGGGCCGCGTACGCGTCACCGACTTCGGCGTGGCCTGCGCCGGCAAGGCCCTGCGCAGCCGCGGAGGAACGCCCCGCAGCATGGCCCCGGAGCAGTGGCTGCGCCGACCCCTGAGCGCGAAGACCGACGTCTACGGGCTCGGGGTCGTGCTGTGCCAGCTGTGGACCGGCAGCCCGCCGTTCTCCGGCCAGGACGTCCGCCGGCTTCGACACGCCCACACCCGGCAGCTGCCGCTGTGGCTGGGACTGTGCGGCGAGGATCCGCGGTTGTCCAGCCTCCTGCTGCGCTGCCTGGCCAAGGATCCCGCGGCCCGGCCGGGGCTGCGCGCGCTGCGCCGGGCGCTCCGGGCGCTCGTCCGGCCGGAGCGCTGCGCGCGCATCCGGCCGCCCCGCTCGCGGCTGGCGCTGCTGGTCTCCGGCTGGCGGCGCTGGTGCGGCGAGCGCGATGCGCGGCGGGTGCTCGAGTTCGGGCGGCGCTATGAAGGAGGGCTCGACGCCGCCGTCCGCGACCGCCTGGACGCGCTCGATACCCGAACGATCCCAGCCCGGGAGGTGTGGGCGGAGCTCTTGAGCTTGTCGGGCCTGCGCCGGGCGTTTCCGGGGGCCTTCGAGGGCTGGAGCGCGGCGCGGCTCGACTTCGGGCCGCTCGATCTGCGCGGGCGGAAGCTCGGTGCGCTGTTCCTGCCGGGCGGACGCCTGACGCGCATGGACCTGCGCGGGGCCGACCTGCGCGGCGCGTCTCTTGCCGGCGCCCGCTTCGAGGATTCCCTCCTGCACTACGCCGACCTGCGCGGGGCCGACCTGCGCGGGGCCGACCTGCGTCGGGCCGACCTGCGCCGCACCGATCTGCGCGGCTGCCAGCTGCAGGGAGCCCGTCTCGAGGGCGTGGACCTGCGCGGTAGCCGGCTGGAGGGGGCGCGGCTCGACGGCTTCCGCTGCGACTTCCGCACCCACCTCGACCCATCCGCCCTGCCGCACCTGCTGGAGGTCTTCAAGGGCGCCCGCGGAGCCGCCCGCTGGAGCCTGTTGGAGCAGGTCGTCCAGGTCGGGGGCGACCCGCGGGTGGCGCGGCTGCTGCTCGCGGGGCTGCACGACCCGGACCCGGAGATCCGCCGGCGCAGCGCGATCGGCCTGGGCCGTATCGGGGAGGCCGCGCAGGTCGTCGCGCCGGGTCTGGTCGCGATGGCGACCACCGCCGGCAGCGACCCCGCGCTGCGGCTCCTCGCGCTCCGCGCGCTCGGGGCCCTCGCCCCGTTGAGCGCGCGGGCCGGGTGGAGGCTGATCCGCTGCCTGAAAGAGCCCGACCCCGCGCTGCAGGCCGCGGTGGCGGAGGCGCTCGGCAGGGGCCGCCCGCGGATCCCGGAGCTGCCGCGCGCCCTCGCCCAGCTGCTGGATGCGGACGAGCCGGTCTCCGTCGCCGCCGCGCGAGCGCTGGGGCGCCTGGGCGGCGGCGCCAGCGATGTCGCCTGGGACCTCGAGTGGGCGGCCGAGTCCGGCGCTCCCCGCCTGCGCCGCGCCGCCGCCAGGGCCCTGGAGCGCGTGCGCACCGCGCCTGCCGAGCGCCGGCCGGGCAGCTTCCGCGGGTGAGCAGGGCGGACGGAGCTTCTCCCCGCTTGCCGCTCGCCGGCATGCGGCCGTGGGGTTCTTCTGCTACTCTCGGCTGGGGGAGGAGAACGATGAAGCAGGAAAGCGAGTGCCCGAACTGCGGAGCGCCGGCGGCGGTGGCGGCGACGGAGTGCACCTACTGCAACACGGTGTTCGCCCCCTCGGCTTCCCCTCCGCCGGCCGCCGCGAAGGCGCGGGGGGCGGGCGGCTGGGTCGGAGGGGTGATCGCGCTCGGGCTCGTCGTGATGGTCGTGGTCCCGGTCGTCTTCTACTGGCTGCTCCGACCTTCGGAGACCGTCGCCCGCCCAGGGCCTGTGCCGGTCGAATCGGAGGAAACGGCCTGCTTCGCCTGCGACGGGGAGGGCACGACCCCCTGCGGCTTCTGCTCCTGCAAGAGCTGCTCGGGGACCGGCACGGTCGGCCAGGAGACCTGCCTCGGCTGCCGCGGCGGCGGCGTGGACAGCCGCTACGTCGACGCCCACTGTCGGGAGTGCAACAACCAGCGGCGGCTCGACTGCCCGATGTGCCCCTGAGCGCCTGAGGGCCCAGGTCAGTCGCTCTCCGGGGCGGTTGGCGCGACCGGGAACAGGACCAGCAGCGCCGGCAGCACGAACAGATCGCACAGCATCGCGACCGCGATCACCGCCATGCCGAGGCCGGACATCACCACCATGGTCGGGAAGGCGCTGAGCTGGCTGAGGGACATCCCGCCGACCAGCAGCACGCTGGTGGTGACCACCGCGCGGCCGCAGTGCATGATCGCCTGCCGCACCGCCGTGAGCAGCGACTGGCCGCGGCGCAGCTCCTCGCGCACCCGGGCCATCAGGTGGATCGTGTCGTCGACCGCGATCGCGAGTGCGACCGTGAACATCACCGCGGGCGCCGGCTGCAGCCACCAGCCCATGAAGCCGAGCAGCCCGTAGCCGACCACCAGCGGCAGCGCGTTCGGCACGAAGCACAGGAGCGCGACCCGCAGGCTGCGGAACAGCAGGCCGATGACCAGGGCGACCGAGAGGAAGACCAGCACCAGGCTGTTGCGCAGGTCGACCGTCAGGTGGCTGACGCCGCGGTAGCCGACCAGCGCAGTGCCGGTCACGTAGCTCTCGACCTCCGGGCCGAAGGTCTCGCCGATCCGCGCCTCGAGCTCGGCGACGAAGGCCTGGAAGGCCACGGCTCCGCGGTCCTGGGTGCGCAGGACGATCCGCGCGCGGCCGGCGTCGGCCGTCAGCACGCCGTCGAGCTGTCCGAGGGCGCGCAGCCGCGCGAAGCCGCTCGCGACCGCCCGCTCCGTGCGCGGCAGGAAGGCGCGGCCCGAGCTGAGCTGGTTCATGCCCTCGAGCAGCGAGGCGGGGCTCTGGCTGCTGCGCACGATCGGCTGCGAGCGCGCCCAGCGCTCGAGGCTCGAGACGCGCGCGAGCAGGGCGGGATCCTCGAAGCCGCCGGGCGCCGTGCGCAGGTCGACGTCGAGGTCGAGGAGGCCTCCGAGCTTCTCGGCCAGCACCTGGTTGGCGCGCCAGACCGGATGCTTCCGCTCGATCATCGAGATCAGGTCGCTGTCGACGATCACGTCGAAGCCGTAGCTTCCCCAGGCGAGCACCGCGAGCAGGGTGATGCCGAGGACGGTCCGCGGCCTCCCCAGCGACAGCCGGGCGCAGGCGGCGAGCAGCCGCTCGATCGGCGTGGGCCGGCCCGGATCATCGCCGGCGGGGGGCGAGGAGCGCGCGAGGGAGAGCAGGAGCGGCGCGAGGCACAGGGTGTTGAGGTACGCGAAGCACATGCCGAGCGCGGCGTAGTTCCCGAAGTTGCGCAGGTTGGGCATGCTGGCGACGTTGAGGGAGAGGAAGCCGACGATCGTCGTGAAGGCGGTCAGCCCGCAGGCCGGCCCGATGTGGCGCAGGGCCTCGACGATCGCGTCGTGCCGCTGGGAGCGGTCCGGGCGCGCCTTCCCCCGCTTCCGCAGCTCTTCGTGGTAGCGCGTGACCAGGTGGATCGCGTCGGCGACGGTGATCACCGGCAGCAGCGTGAAGTAGATCTGGTTGAGGATACCGATCGGCTGGCCGGTCCAGCCCATCATCCCCGCGAGCATCACCAAGGGCACGGCGGCGGTGAGGAACGGCGTCAGCACCCCGTGGGGGCGGCGGAAGAGCAGGGCGAGCACGACGAGGATGAAGCCGAGCCCGAGGGGCACGAAGAACAGCTGGTCGCCGACCAGCAGGGCGAAGATCGAGGCCCGCATCGCCGGCACGCCCGCCAGGCGGAAGCGCAGCCCGAGCGGCCCGTCGAAGTCCGCGACCCGGGCCTGGATGCCCTGCACCACACCGATGGTCTCGGTGTCGCCGAGGTCGGGATCGAGGGTGATCAGGAGCGCGCTGACCTGGGCGTCCTCCGACAGCAGCAGCGGCACGTAGGGCGAGGCGTGGGTGAGCTGCCAGACCCAGCCGCGGTACTGGCGGCTGTCGGTCGGCGGCACGCTCTCGACGACGCTCTCGACGTCGCGCATCAGGCCGCCGCCGCGCATGCGCACGGTCGGCATCTCCGCCAGGCTCGCGACCGCGATGACCGCCTCGAGGCTGTCGAGGCTGCGCCCGAGCTGGCGCAGGCGGTACAGCCGCGGGCGGGTGAGGAGCGCGCCGCTGTCCGCGCTGGCGAGCACGAGCAGCTGGTTGTCGTCCTTGCCCCAGAACGCGATGTGCTGGTCGAGCCGCTCGAGCTCGGGATCGGCCGTCGCGAAGAAGTTGCGCGCGTCGAGGTGGACCTCGAGCCGCGTCACCCCGGCGCCGGTCACCGCGACCAGCGCGCCGAGGAGGAGCGCGGTCAGGAGGCGGTGGGCGAGAATCTGGCGGGCCAGGGCGGCGAACAAGCTATCCCTCCGGGGGGCGGGCAGGCGATCGGGCTACGACGCCGGATCTTCCAGGCAGGACTCGAAGAACCGCAGGCGCAGCGCGCGTCCCTCGCGGAAGTTCTCGATGTAGTAGACGAGCTGGCTGTCACTCCACGACCACAGCCGTGCGCGGTTCGGCTTGCGGTCGATGTCCGGCTGCGCGTTCCAGCTCGCCATGTTGAAGGCCCCGACGCCGATGATCTGGACGCCGAGCGACCAGACCAGCAGGAGCCCCGCGAGCCCGCGCAGGAGCTTGTGACTCCACAGCGTCGCGAGCAGGGGCGCGATCAGCAGCATCAGGAAGGGCACCAGGTCGAGCAGCGGCCGGTAGCCGAAGCACCAACCACCCCACCAGTCGAACCACTTGCAGGCGGGCAAGAGGAGGGCGAGGGCGCCCAGGCTGATCGGCCGCAGGGCGCGCAGCGCGGCGTCGCGCCAGGCGGCCCAGGCGCCCCACAGCCCGAAGAGCAGGAAGGGGGTGTACACGAACAGCCCGCGCGAGGGGCTGAAGAGGAGCCCGAACAGCCCGGTGAAGAACGGGGTGGACCACAGCTCGGCGCTGCCGGACTTGCGCATCGCGACGGTGGTGCTGCGCAGCATCTGGCCGAAGGCGAAGGGGCTGTCGAAGTAGAAGTTGTTGTAGCTGACCAGCGCGAGCGCCAGCGGCAGCCCGCCGAGCAGGAAGGGCAGCAGGCTGCGCCGGTCGCGCACCAGCCAGGCCCCGCCGAGCACCCCGACCAGCACCGCGTGGGTCGGCCGGCACAACACCGCCAGCCCGACCGCGACGCCGCACAGCACCGCCCCCCGCGTCCGTCGCTCGCGGAGGAAGATGACCGCGGCGAGCAGGCTGAAGAAGGCGGCCGGGCTCTGCTGCCAGAGCGTCTGGCTCAGCAGGCTCCAGGCGCAGGTCGCCAGCCCGTAGCTCGTGGCCAGGGCGAGGGCGAGCGGGCGGGAGGTGAAGACGCGGGCGCCGAGGAACAGGAGCCAGGTCGAGAGCGCGACCAGCAGGGCGGAGGTGAAGCGCGCGGTGACCAGGATGCGGCGGTGGGTCAGCGGCACCCCGACCAGCTTCTGCACGGCCAGCGCGGGGAGGTTGACCAGCCCGGCGCCGATGCCGAAGGTGCAGACGTACACGCCCTCGCGCGCGGTCGGCGTCAGGTTGTAGTGGCCGGAAGGGGAGTGCAGACGCCCGCGCGCGAACAGCGTCGAGGCCTTGTGCCCGCCGATCACGTCGTTCCAGGTGCGGACCGGGATGCCCTTGCGTGGGCCGTCGGTCGTGTCGACCGTCCAGGAGAAGAAGTTCGGGAGCTCGGCGGGCTCGAAGCTCAGGTCGCCCCGCTCGAGCAGGCTGACGCCGAGGTAGGCGCTCGCCTTGGAGTCCCGGGTCGGCAGCGGAGGCCCGCTGAGCAGGTAGACGGCGAGCAGCAGGACCGGCAGCAGCCAGGCAGGCCACCACAACAGCTCCGAGCGCGGCGCGGGAGCCGTGTCGTCGGGCGTCGCCGGCGCCTCGGGGGGGGCGTCCATCACCGGGTCCTGCGACGGCGGATCGCGATCAGGGTCGTGTCGTCCTCGAGCCGTCCGAGCTCACGCCGCACCTTGCGCGCCTGCCAGTCGACGCGGGTCGAGGGCTTGTTGACGCGGAACAGGAAGCGGGTCAGGGCCTCCGGGATCTTGTAGTAGCGGTTCTTCGTCAGGAACTGCTCGACCTTGCCGACCTTCTGGGTCTTGCCCGGCAGCGTCTTCTTGCGCGCCTTGATCAGGTCGAGCACGCCGTCGGTTCCGAGGATCAGGCTCGTGAGCTCCTTGGTCGGCAGCACCTCGTGCACCGTGAAGCGGAACAGGTCGCCGTAGCGGTCGTTGAGGTCGGTCAGCGCGTAGGTCAGGTAGGCGGGCCGCTCGTGCTTGTAGCGCACCGCGTAGGGGGGCTTGTCGTTGACGATCGCCACGCCGTCCCCGATCGTGAACACCACGCAGAGCTTGCGGTTGAACACGGCGCCGACGACCGTGAACAGGAAGGCGTCCCCGAGCATCTCCGACAGGTCACCGCCGAGCGACTTGGCGAGCCGCAGGATGCGCTGCAGGACCTCAAGCCGCGCGCTCTCGAGCAGCTTCTCGTGGTTCTGCGCCGTCAGCTTCGGGGCGACCTTGCGCAGCGCCTCGACGACCATGTGGGCGCCGAGCCACGCGCCGACGGCGCAATCCGGCCCGCTGCTGCAGCCGTCGGTGACCACCGCACAGTACCAGTTCGCGCCGCCGCGCACGCAGGAGGCGTCCTGGTTGTTCGTGCCCGCCTCGGAGTGCCGGCGCCCGGTGACGGTTCCCGAGGTCCACTCAAAGAGCTCGCTGAGCTTCTTCCCGGTCATGCTCCCTGGATGCCTCCCCCCGCCGGCCGCTGGCCTCGCAAGAGTAAAGGTGGTGCCGACCTGGGGCGCAAGGGGCTTCCTCAAAAAGGGCCGAGCTCGAGCGGCAGCCGGTCGCGCAGCTCGACCTGTCCGGGCGAGAAGCGGAAGCGGTACGCGAGCACCTCGACTCCGGCCGCCACCGCCTCGCGCAGGGCCGCGCCGTAGGCGGGATCGACCTCGTCCGCCGGCCGGAAGGCGCGGCAGTCCCCGCGTCCGACGAACAGGAACAGCACCGCGCGCCGGCCGCGCGACCGCTCCCAGGCGAGGTCGGCGAGATGTTTGCGGCCCCGCTCGGTCACGGCGTCGGGGAAGGCGGCGAAGCGCCCGACCCGCATCGTCGTGTTCTTGATCTCGACGCAGCACGCGGGCCGGTCGTCGGCCTCGAGCCACAGGTCGACCCGGCTGCGCTGCTCCGGTCCGTAGCGGACCTCGCGGCGGGGCGGGCCGTAGCCGCGCAGCTCGGCGATCGCCCCGGCCCCGACGCAGGCCGCGACCAGCGCGTTCGGGCGCAGGGTGTTCACCCCGACCCAGGTCCGGCCCATGCGGATCATCTCGAGGGTGTAGCGGAGCTTGCGGCGCGGGTTCTGGGAGTCGGAGATCAGCACCGGCCGGCCGGGCTCGCTGCAGGCGGTCATCCGGCCGGGGTTGTTGCAGTGCGCCGTCAGCACGCGCCCGTCGTCGAGGCGGACGTCGGCGAGGAAGCGCTTGTAGCGGCGGACCAGCTCCCCGGACAGCCAGGGCGCGCCGGCGCGCAGGTCGAGCTTCACGGTGGACTCCAGGGTTGCGGGCGGGGACCTCGGGATCGGGGTCGGTAGCGACCCCAGGGAGGCCGGATCCCAAACAAAACGACCCCCGGTGCGGGGGTCGTCGGCAGGGTCGAACGCTGCGGGCCCTAATTGATCTCGCAGTTGTCGACGAAGATCCCGGCGCCGGCGGTGTTGGTGCCGTCGGTGACCAGGTCGAAGGAGACGAACAGGTCGGGGATGCCGACGTAGGCGCTCAGGTCGCCCTCGACGTTGAGCCACTGGCTGCTGAGGCTCGTGTTGTCGAAGCCGTCGAAGCCGTTGAAGGGCACGATGGTGTTGTACTGGAACTGCGACGTCCCGTTGATCGGCATCGCGTCGACGAAGGTGAACGCGGTGTCGTAGACGAAGATCAGGCCGTAGTCATCGGTGCCGATGTCGTACCACAGCTCGCCCGTGAAGGTCAGCGTGCCGCTCGCCGTGCTCAGGTCGATGTTGATCAGCTCGAGGGAGTACTGCTCCTGCGCCGCGTCGCTGTAGTCGGCGTTGAGGCCGGTGCCGGCGATGTTGGTGCCCGAGCTCGCGACCGCGGCCGGACCGCTGGTCCCCGGAGGCCCGAACTCGTAGTCCTGGGTCGCGCCGGTCCAGTTCTGCGCGTTGGTCGGGGGCACGGTCTCGAAGTCCTCGTCCCAACCGGTGAAGCCGCCGCCGCCACCGCCACCGCCACTGGTCGGCGGCGCGGCGGTGTCGACCACCTCGCAGTTCGCGATGTAGCGGAAGCCGGTGTTGCCGCCCGCGACGAGCACGTCGCCGGACTGCAGCACGGTCGCGGTGTGGCCGTAGCGCGCGGTCTGCAGGCGCTGGGCGCGGGTGACGGTCGAGCCGTCGAAGAGGTCGACGTCGTTGCGGGCCTTCGAGCCGTCGAAGCCGCCGATCAACGCGATGTCGTCGTTGCTCAGCACCGTCGAGGTCAGCTGCGAGCGCTGCGCCGGCAGCTCTTCCGTCAGCAGCGTGACGGTACCGGAGAAGCTGAAGATCTCCTTCGAGTACTGGGTCTGGTTCGCGTTGGTGCCGCCGATCAGGTAGATGTCGCCGGAGCTCGTCGCGGCGACGCCCGCGCTGCCGCGCTCGGTCGCGCCCGTGCCGATCCAGCTCTGGGCGGTGAAGGTGCCGCTGTTCGGGTCGAAGGTCTGCAGCCCGTGGGTCAGCACGTTGCCGTTGGCGTCGACCCGGAAGCCGCTGCCGATGCCGAGGGCGCCGCCGGTGATCGGCTCGGAGAAGAAGGCGTAGTCGGCCATGTTGCCGCCGGTCGTGATCGTGTTGGCGCCGGGGTCGTAGATCTCGAAGTCGAGGAGCGCGGTCTGGCCGCCGCCGAGGGTGTTGATCCCGCCACAGATCGCGACCTTCTCCTGGCCACCGCCGTCGACGTACCCGAAGGTCACGTGCCCGTAGCGCCCGGAGGAGAGGTTCGGACCGGCCGTCGAGATGCCCGTCGCCGGGTTGAACAGCTCGGTGGTGACCAGGGCGTTGCCGTTGCCGTCGTTGCCGCCGCAGACGAAGACCAGGCCGTTGCCGAGCAGCACCGCGCCGAAGTTGAAGCGCGCCTGCAGCAGCGAGCCGATCAGCTGGGTGCTCGGGTTCGACGAGGGCAGCAGCCCGACGAAGGCCTCGACCGAGCTCAAGGCGCCCGCGTTGTTCTGTCCGCCGAGGAACAGGATGCTCCCGCTCGGCAGCTCGACGGCCTCGTGGTCGGCGCGCGCCGTCACCATCGTGACCGTCGTCACGCTCGTCGCGCCCGCACCGTTATTGCTGTTGGTCGTCCCGCTGGTCGACCCGCTGCGCGTGCAGGACGACAGCCCGGCCGTCAGCGCGGCCGCGAGGATGAAGGAAGTGAGATTGCGCATGACCACCTCTCTAATGCCAGTGTCTGTTCCTCGAGATTCCGGTCACGCCGGACCTCGAACCTGTGTACCCGTCCAGTTCAACGCACCCGCGTGGACATCGGATTTCTCGACTCGCGCTGGACTGTGCCATGACATCTAGCCTGACGTACTGTCATGGAAATGTCCTGCGCGAAAAAACGTGTCATTTTTTTGGACATTGGGAAGAACGCGTACAAATGACGTGCCGCGCGCTCCTACCGCGAGCGGGGCCTGCCCTGGACCGCGGCGCGGGCGCGCGTGACGGATGTGGCAGTAAAGGCTGCTTTACGTTGGGACCGTCCGCCCAGCGCGGGGATCCGCCCGATGCCTCGAACGGGATCAGTGGTGCCCCGTCGCCCGCCCGGTCGTCTCGAGCAGTCGGCTGCTCAGCTCGCGGGCGAGGCAGCGCAGGATCTTGACGCCGAGCTCGGGATCGCGGTCGCACAGGCCCTCGAACTCGGACTTCTCGAGCACCAGCACGCGCGAGCCGGTCGTGCTGGTCACGGTCGCGGAGCGCGGCGCCGTGTTGAGCAGCGCCATCTCGCCGAAGTGGGTGCCGGCCTCGAGCGCGGCGATCTGCTCGCCCCCGCGGTGCACCGACAGCTGCCCCTCGATGATCACGTACAGGCAGGCGTCGTGCGCGCCCTCGGCGATCACCGTCGTGTGTGGGGCGAAGCTGCGGGTCTCGAAGTGGTCGAGGACCTTGACCAGCTCCTTGAGGGACAGGAGCCCGAACAGGGAGACCTCGCGCAGCGTGCTCAAGCGCAGGCTGACCTCCGTGCCGCGCACGATGTCCTCTTCGTCGTCGGACAGCGCGTGGACGACCACGGCGGTCAGGTTGTCCTTGCCGTCGGCGCGGTTGGCCTCTTCGACCAGGCTGCCGGGCAGGGCCTTGTAGTCGCCGCCATCGAGCGCCTGGCACAGGCGCGCCGGCGAGAGCGGCCGGGACACGCCGTCGCTGCACAAGAGGAAGGTGTCGTGCGGCAGGACGTCGAAGCCGAGGATGTCGGTCCGCACCCGCCCCTGGATCCCGATCGCTCGGGTCAGCGCCTTGGCGTAGGGGCTGTTCTTCATCTTCTCCGACTGCTCGCCGCCCTTCTTGCGCAGCTCGGTCAGGAAGTTGTGGTCCTCGCTGAGCTGGTACAGCTCGCCGTTGCGCAGGAGGTACAGCCGGCTGTCGCCGACGTGGGCCATCACGCCCTTGGTGCCGCAGACCAGGAGCAGGGTCAGCGTCGTCCCCATCCCGACCCGCCCGCGCTCGGTCGCGATCTTGAACACCTCCGACGAGGCGAGCTCGACGGCGCTGCGCACGATCGCGACGATCGCTTCCTTGCCGACCGACCAGTTCTCGGTCATCGACAGCACGGCGCGGTTCTCGTACAGGAAGTGCTCGACGACGGTCGCGGCGGTGCGCGCCGCGACGTCGCCTCCGTCCTTTCCGCCCATCCCGTCACAGACCAGGAACAGGCCGAGGTCGGGGCGGACGACGAAGAAGTCCTCGTTCAGGGCTCTCGCGCGGCCGGAGTCGGAGTGGGCATACGCGGTGATCTGCATGGGCACCTCAAGGTGGATGGCGGAGCCATTGTAGACGATCGACCGCCCCGCTTGCCAACGCTCCTCCGCTGCCTCTGCGTCCTTTTCCCAACGAGGACACGTGACATTCCGCCGCCTTCCGACGACAACCTGGTGAGTTGCACATCGCAGAGGAGCCGCACGATGCACAGCAAGGGCCTGTTCGCCCTCGCCCTCGCGGTCCTGCTCGGCGCCGGCTGGAGCGTCTGGCGGGCGCCCCGGGCCGAGGCCGATGGGATCACCTGGATCGAGGACTACCAGCAGGGGTTGGCGGAGGCGCGGGAGCAGGGCAAGCCGATCCTGCTCGTCTTCCGGTGAGTGCCGTGACTGGACTGTCAGTCCTTCGATGAGCAGGTTGTTCATCCCCGCACCCGAGACCTCCGCCGCCTGATGGAAGACTTCGTCTGCATCCGCGTCACCGATCTGACGGGCGTCGATGTGGGCCACTTCTCGTTCGACTGGGACACGACGATCTTCATGTTCGTGATCAACGCCGACGAGGACATCTACCTCCGCTTCGGGGGGCGCGACGACGCCTCGCCGGACACCTATCTGACCACCGACGCCCTCGAGCTCGCCCTCGAGCGCGGCCTCGAGCTGCACGAGGCCTTCCGGGCCGGGGAGTGGAGCGCGCCGCCGCGGGCGCCGGCCCGCTTCCCCCGCGACTTCCAGGAGTTGCGGGACCAGCGCATCAGCAAGGGCGAGTGCGTCCACTGCCACATGATCGGCTCCGCCGACACCCGGGAACGCCAGGCTGCCGGCAGCCTGAACAAGCTCGAGGACCTGTGGGTGTACCCCGACATCCGCCGGCTCGGTCTCGAGCTCGATGTCGACAAGGGCCTCGCCCTGGCCGACGCCGAGGGACCGGCCGACGAGGCCGGCCTCAAGCGCCGGGACGTGCTGACCCACGTCGGCGACACCGCGGTCGAGACCTTCGCCGACCTGCAGCGCGCCCTGCACCTGCTGCCGCGGGAGGCCGAGGAGCTCGAGCTCGGCGTGCGGCGGAAGCAGGACGCGCTTCGCGCCACGCTCGCGCTGCCCGAGCGCTGGCGGATCACGCGCATCGGCCGCCGCTCGCAGACCCACGCCCTCGAGCCCTTCCCGGAGTTCTGGGGCCGCGAGCTCGACGCCGCCGAGAAGCGTCGCCTCGGCCTCGACGAGGAGGCCTTCGGCTGCGAGGTCACGAAGTTCTGGGGCGCCACCAACGCGAAGCGGGCGGGCCTGCGCAAGGGCGACATCGTCTTCGCGGTCGACGGCGAGGACCGCTGCCCGCTGACGTGCCATCCTCCCGTCTACCTGCGTCTCTACCACGAGACCGGTGACGAGGTCAGCGTCTCGGTGCTGCGCCAGGGGCGCGTCCACGAGCTGCGCTTCCGCCTGCGCGCCCGGCCCTGGTAGCGGGCCGTGCCGCGCAGCGTCAAGTTCCTGCCGGAGTCCCGGAAGATGGGTTGACGCAGCGCGGCATGCGGTCTATTCTCCAGGCGGTCAACATCTCCGGGCCGCGCGACGGTTTGGGAAAGGAACGCAGGTGAGCTTTCTCTCTGACATGCGCGATGTGCGCTTCACTCTGTACGACGTCCTCAAGGTGGGGGAGCTCTGTGAGCAGAAGCCCTACGCCGACTTCGACGTCTCCGACTTCAACGACCTGCTCGATGCCGCGCGCGACTGTGCGAGCAACGTGCTCTACCCGCTCCACGAGCAGGGAGACCGCCTCGGCCTCTCCTTCGAGGACGGCAAGGTCACCCTGCCTCCGGGTTGGAAGGAGGCCTACGAGACCTACGTGGAGATGGGCTGGAACGGTCTGGCCATCGCCGAAGAGCACGGCGGCCAGGGCGCGCCGATGGTCGTGCACGCCGCGACCCAGGACCTGTTCATCTCCGCCAACGGCTCGTTCTGCTTCACGCCGGGCCTGACCGTCGGCGCCCTCAACCTGATCAACAGCTTCGGCAGTGACGAGCAGAAGGCCATCTACCAGGAGAAGATGCTCGAGGGCACCTGGTCGGGCACGATGTGCCTGACCGAGGCCGGCGCGGGCACCGCCGTCCCCGACCTGCTGACCAGCGCCCGGCCGATCGAGGGCCAGCCCGGGAAGTACAAGATCAAGGGCCAGAAGATCTTCATCTCGGCGGGCGACCAGGACCTGACCGAGAACATCGTGCACATGGTCCTCGCGCGCGTCGAGGGCGACCCGACGGGCAGCAAGGGCGTCAGCCTGTTCATCGTCCCGAAGCTGCGCCCCGAGGGCGACGGCCTGGTGCCGAACGACGTGACGACGGTCGGCTGCGAGGAGAAGATGGGCATCCACGCCTGTCCGACCTGCACCCTGTCCTTCGGCGAGGAAGACGACTGCGTCGGCTGGCTGATCGGCGGCCAGGGGCGCGGCCTGCGCTGCATGTTCCAGATGATGAACGAGGCCCGCATCGCGGTCGGCGCCCAGGGCATGGGCACCGCCAGCATCGCCTATCTCAAGGCCAAGGCCTACGCCGAGGAGCGCATCCAGGGCACGAAGCTCGAGGATCTGAAGGATCCCGACGCGCCGCGGGTCAAGATCATCGAGCATCCCGACGTCAAGCGCATGCTGATGCACATGAAGGCGGTCGCCGAGGGCTGCCGCGCGCTGGTCTACTACGCCGCCTACTGCCACGACCGCGAGCAGGCGGCGAGCAACGACGCCGACAAGCAGCGCTGGGAATACCAGCTCGAGGTGCTGACCCCGATCGTCAAGGCCTGGTGCTCCGACGAGGCCTTCCGGGCGACGGAGCTCGGCATCCAGGTCCACGGCGGCTACGGCTACATCAAGGAGTACGGTCTCGAGCAGCTCGCCCGCGACGTCAAGATCGCGAGCCTGTACGAGGGCACCAACGGCGTCCAGGCTCTCGACCTGCTCGGGCGAAAGATCTCGCGCAAGGGCGGGGCGATGCTGATGACCCTGCTCGGCGAGCTCGGCCAGTTCGTCAGCGGCCCGGCCAAGGACGGCCCGCTGGCCAAGGCCGTCGCGGCGCTGCAGGAGGCCCAGGACCTGATCCCGCGCGTCGCCTTCGGCTTCGCCCAGAGCAACATGACGGGCGATGTCGCCTACCCCGCCCTGCACGCCTGCAGCCTGCTGCAGATCATGGGCGACGTGCTGGTCGGCTGGCGCTTGCTGGTGGCCGGGGTCGAGGCCCGCAAGCGGCTCGACGGCTACCTCGCCGAGAAGGGCCTGGCGGACAAGTCCCACGCCGAGCAGTGCGAGGACCCCGAGGCCCGCTTCCTGCATGGGAAGGTCGCGGTCGCGCGCTTCTTCTGCTTCCAGATCCTGCCGCGCACCCACGCGCGCTTCCAGTCGATCCTCAGCGAGGACCGCAGCGCGCTGGACATGGTGTTCTAGGGGGGTTGCCTTCCCGTGCCCAGCGCAGCGGTGCCCTTGCCCGTGCCCCGTGCCCGAAGCGGTCGACTGAGCTGATCGCGGGCGCGGGCACGTAGAGCAGCCACCCGACGCCCACTCCTACGCCGGCGGGCCCGCATCCATCCCCGGCGGCAGCCGCACGACGAACACCGGCCGTGGGCGGTAGCGCCTGAGCCAGAAGCGGACGAGCAGGAAGCCGAACAGGGCTCCGCCGATGTGGGCGAAGTGGGCGAAGTTGTCCCACTGGAAGTTGCCGACGCCGAGGAACAGCTCGATCGCCATCAACACGGGCACGAAATACTTCGCCTTGACCGGGATCGGCAGGAAGATCAGCGCGAGCTTGGCGTTGGGGAAGAGCATCGCGTAGCCGATCAGCAGCCCGAAGATTGCGCCGGAGGCGCCGACGGTCGGGACGTTCACGAGGGTGTTGGCGTCGCCGAGGAAGGGATCGCGGTAGTTGCGGTTGCTCTGGTAGAGCTCCCGGCCCTGGCCGTTGAGCAGCGCGAACAGCTCGGTGCGTTCGGGCTGCGACAGGTCGGCGATGTGCGCCTCGAGCTCGAAGTAGCCGACCGTCAGGGTCAGGGCGGCCGCGCCGAGGCGTCAGGAAGTAGAAGATCAGGAAGCGGCGCAGGCCCCAGACCTTCTCGAGCACGCCGCCGAACATCGCCAGGGCGAACATGTTGAAGAACAGGTGGGCGAGCCCCGCGTGCATGAACATGTGCGTGAGGACCGACTGCGAGACCATGACGTCGCGGTATTTCTGGATGATGAACGAACAGGCGGCAAAGCAGAACGACGAGTAGCCGATCGGCATCAGGGTCAGGCTGTCCTGGAACAGCCCGGCAAGGAGCGACACCGCCAGCATCATCAGGGTCGTTCGGTAGAGGGCGAAATAGACGACGATCGAAACAAGGATCGGGAACGCCGAATAACCCCACCAACTGAACAGCGGCGGAAGGGCCTGGAGCACGGTGCCCATCAGGAGCAGAAAGAGCAGTGACGCAACCCTCATGGCGTATCGTCCTCCCCCTCCGGTTTCCCGGCCATGACGAAGACATAGCGAAGGCCGCTCAGGTCGGCCTTGGTGATGACATCAGCCTGCTGGTAGAGGCCGGAGGAATCCGTGGATACCCGGTCAACATACCCGATCGGAATGTTCGGAGGGAAGACGCCGCCCAGTCCGGACGACACGACCTGGTCGCCGCGCCGGATAGCCTCGCTCTTGTGAATGAAATCCATGCGGCAGTAGACCTGACCCTGCCACGACGGACCGCGACCACTGACCACGCCGAAGCTTCCGGATCTCAGGAGGCGCGCGGATACGCGGCACGTCGGATCGGACAGCAGCAGGACGTCGGCCGTGTTGCGGGAAACGGCAACGGTCCGGCCGACCAGGCCGTCCATGGATATCACCGCCATGTCCTCGCCAACGCCGTCGGAATAGCCCTTGTTGAGGCGGACCGTCTGCCACCATCCATCGCGCGACCGTGCCGTAACCTCCGCCGCGATCAGGGC
>JAUIEM010000471.1 GCA_030428695.1 bacterium | reverse complement strand
AGGGGGGAGTCGGAGATCACCGAGTAGTCCTTCTCGACCTGCTCGCCCCCGAGCTCGCTGATCAGCTCCGGGAGCTGGGTGGTGTCGGTGATCAGGTAGCGCACGTCGTTCGCGTCGGTGCGCAGGATGTCGAAGTTGCCGTGCTCCTTGCCGAGGGCGAGCTTCGCCTTGCCCGGGCGGTAGGTGCTGACGACGTGGTCGAGGTCGAAGCCGACCAGCTTCTTCAGGGAGGCGTCGTTCCAGTCGTTCCAGGGGCTCTTCGAGGACTGGAGGATGTCGAAGAACGGCTTCGCGTAGCCCTGGAGCCAGAGCTCGTACTCCTTGTTCGTCGACTGCTTCAAGAGCAGCTCGTGGAGCTTCATCGTGCCCTCGAGCGCGAGCAGCGTGTCCGCCTTGATGCCGTAGGTGTCGAGCACCCCGAGCTTGACCGCCTCGGCGCAGCGCTCGCGCAGGCGCTTGTCCGCGGTGCTGAGCACGACGATGCCCGGCTTCTTGTTCGCCGGGCCCGCGACCTGGAACTTCGCCCCCGAGGCGCCGTGGGAGGCGTACTCCAGGCTCGCCGCCCAGCGCCGCAGGTACTCGAGCATCTGCGCCTCGAAGCGCAGCTGCAGGGCCGCCTCGAGCACGGCCATGCCGTGCACCGACCAGCCGATCTCGAGGGCGAGCGGGATGACCGGGATCGGGATCGGCCACCACCACGACATCCCGACCTTCCCCTCGACCCGGCCCTGGAAGTACAGAGACCACAGCATCTGCGCGGTGTCGTACTTGAAGCCGGCGTCGACGCCGACC
Source organism: bacterium (assembly GCA_030428695.1). The sequence continues at coordinate 5,882 of JAUIEM010000471.1, read as the reverse complement.
GAGAGCGAGCTCTTCAGGCCGGTCGCGTAGGGTTTGAGCAGCCGCTCCTTGAAGCCCTTGAGCTGCTCGAGGTCGTAGCCCTTCTGCTCGGCCTCGCCGGCCGGTGAGAAGGGCGTGTCGTCGAACAGCTGGCCCATCACGTCGCCTTCGAGGCCGCGGCCCTTGAGCCAGGCGAGGTGCTGCTGCTCCGTCACGCCGCGGGCGGCGGCGCCCTGCTCGATCACGTTGCGGAAGGCGTCGCGCTCCGCGGCGTCGGAGGCGTCGTACTTGTCGGTGACCGCCTTCGACACGCCCTTGGAGGACACGTCGCGCAGGTGGCTCGCCGGGTCCATCTTGTCGAAGATCGCCTTCCACAACGGGCACTGCGGAGAGAAGAAGGCGCCGGCCATGCCCTCCTGCTTGTTCTTCTTGAACACGCGCAGCAGGCGGAAGAACAGCCGCCCCATATGCAGACGGTAGGCGGTCTGCTTCAGCTTCGGGTCGGTCTTGACCGTGTCGAAGACGTGCTTGCGCACATCGGTCAGGATCGCCTGGAAGGCCTCTTCCTTCGCCTTGTCGGCCTTCTCCCGCTGGGTGGCGAGCAGCTTGATCTTCGCGACGGCGTGCTCGCGGCGGCTCTGCTCGAGCAGGGGCTGGGCGCCGAAGTACTGGCCGATCGCGTTGTCCTTGTGGACCAGCTTGAGGGCGTTGGCGAGCATCGCCGGCATCACCCGCAGGGCGAGGCCGTCCGGCGCGCACACCTCCTCCATGCGCCAGGCGTGGGCGGGGCCGGACAGCTCGAGGGCGCCGCTCGTGTTGCGCTCGGCGTCGCCGAGGTACTCGAGCAGCGCCTTGATCAGCGCGACGCCCTCGTCCCACTGCTGCTGCATCTTCTCGGCCTCGTCCTGGGCCGTGCCGAGGGTGCCGAAGGCGTGGGTCTTGAAGGCCTCGGCCTGCAGGCCCTTGTAGCGCGCCTTGAGGTCGGTCTCGAGCAGCTTCTTGATGTTGTCCTTCGTCAGCGGCAGGCCCTGGCTCTCGGCGGCGTCGAGCAGGTCCTCGTAGGCGCCGTCGGGGAGCTTCCCGAAGATCACCGGCCGGTACAGGCAGCCCGTGTACAGGTGGAAGTACGGCCACCACAGCCGCAGCAGCGCGTGGTGCAGGGCCTGGCCGGCGGGGGCGTTGTGGAAGCCCTCGATCTTCTTGCGGACCGCCGCGTTGATGTTCTGGTCGTTGCAGTTCAGCCGGGTCTGGTCGAGGACGAGGTTGATGCGCTCGTCCATCGCGAGCACCCCGATCTGCAGCCGGCCGACCAGGTTGGTCCGCGGCAGCAGCTTGTAGGGCTGCTCGTGGAAGCTGTGGTCGGGCATCACCGCGAGCGCCTTCCGCTCACCCTTCGGCGCCGGCGGACCGACCTCGCGCAGGATCTCCGGCCGGTTGATGTCGTTCGGGTCGACGAGCGTGACCGTCGGATGCGGCAGGACGTGGTAGTCGGCGATGATCAGGTCGAAGGAGTAGGCGACCTTCGTGCAGCCGGCGCGGAAGCCCGGCGTGCCCTTCTGCTCCCCGGGCTTCAGCCACTCGACCTGCCAGTCGAGGTCGTGGATGCCGCGCCCGAGGCCGACCTTGCGGTCCTTGAGGTAGTGGTCGGGCAGCATCTGGCGCACCACCGAGAAGCGGTCGCGCTTGCAGCCTTCATGGGCGACGAGCTTCTTGAGCTCGTCGTTGCTGGTCGCCCCCGGGTAGATCTTCTTGCAGCCGAAGCCGATGCGCAGGTCGTCGCGGATGAACTCGCCGAGGTTGTCGACCTTCTTCAGCTCCGGGGCGTCCTCGTTCGACTGCAGGAAGCCGAACACGAACAGCGACTGCGGGGCGGCCTTGAGCACGTCGCCGCCGACCTGGACGCCGGCGCTGTTCCAGGGGCTGACCGCGGTCACGTCGGCGGCGGTCGGCGCGTCGGTCAGCTCCATCACCAGCCGCACCCGCTGCACCACCCCCCAGGTCAGGTCCATCGTGCCGAGCGGCTGGGCGGGCATGCGCAGCTTGGTGCCCGCGGGCAGGGAGCGGGCCTGCTTCGGGTCGTGCAGCGTGTCGTAGTTGAACTTGACGAGCTCGGGCACGGTGAAGCGCGGCAGGTCGCAGCGCCGGATCCGCACCTGGTAGCTCTTGTAGTCGAAGGTCCGCTTTTCGTCGCCGATCAGCTTCGCCGGCACCTCGAGCCAGTCGGGCTTGAAGCGCAGGGCGAAGCTCTGCCGGTCGACGGTGAGCGTCAGGTTGGCGAGGGCGAGGTCGAGGCCGAGGGTGAGGAAGCGCGCCTCCTTCGCGTCGAAGCTGAGGCTGTGGACGCCCTGGGGCGACGCGTCGCCGCCGAGCTTGTCGAGCTTGTTGTAGCGCTTGCAGCAGGTCTGGTAGGGGAAGCCGCGGCCGCAGGGGCAGGCGTCGTGGTCGCCCGTCTCTTTGATCGCCCGGCTGGTGTGGTCGACGGCCTTGACCACCTCCTGGACCGGGCCCTGGATGCGGTACAGCTCGCTCGGATCGTCGCGCTTGACGATCTCGATCAGCACGGCGCTGTTGCCGTACTCCTTCTTCGCGCTCGTGTACAGGCCGAGCCAGTCGAACTGCCGGGGGTCGCTCGCGTGCCAGTAGCGCAGCACCTGGTCCCAGGAGTAGTGCGGCACGTCGCACTGCGCCTCGGAGGTCCACTGGGCGAGGAGGGCGTCGCGCTGCTTGTCGAAGGTCGCGATCGCGGCCTCCCGCGCGCGCAGCAGCGGGCCCTTCGCCCCGGACTTCTGCGCGTCGAGGCGCTTCTGCAGCCGCGCGATCTCGGCGTTCGCCGCCGACTCGCTGAACTTCTTGTGCTCCGCGTACGCCTTGTGGGTGGACGACAGCTCGACACGGTTGAGCGCGAGGTCGCGCCACACCCGCAGCTGGTCGATCTCGCGCTGCAGGGCCGCGCAGCGGGCGAGCGTCTCGCTGCCCTGCACGTCGGCCTCGAGGGCGGCGAGCCCGGCTTCCTTCTGGCCGTTGGGCCGCGTCCAGCCGGTCTTGATCTCCCCGATGCGTCGCACCGCCCGCCGGTAGCTGGTGTCGACCTCGGTGCTCGGCGTGCGCAGCTTGACCAGCGCGACCATGTAGCGGCGCAGGGACTCCTGGCAGATCGGCAGCTCGGGGCTCTCGTGGGTCAGGTCGTAGAGCGAGAGCACGCTCGCCGAGGGCTGGACGAGCGCGCGCAGCTGCTCGGGCGTCTCGTCGCCGGTCAGGGCGCGGTCGATCCGGAACAGCGCCGCCTGCCGGTTCCGCCAGCGCTCGCGCTTGGCGACCAGCTCGCCCTCGAGCTCACGGATGCGGCTCAGGGCGCGCGTGATCGCGAGGTCGGCGCCGAGCACGTCCCGGGCGCGGGTGTAGACGATGTCCGCCACCCGCACGAGATCGACGGTGTCGCCGCGGCTGCCGTCGGGCTGGACGACGAGGTCTTCGGGCTGGGTGGTGTAGGTGAAGAACCACTCGGTCTTCTCCTTGGCGAGCTCCTCCCTGGGCAGCGCGCGGGGATCGAGCCGGGTGTTGGTCAACAGGAAGCGGACGAGCTCGTCGCTGCCATCGTCGCGGGCGCGCAGCAGCAGGCTGCCGGGGACCCGGCTCGCGTCGCGCTGCTGCTTGTCGAATCGCGCCTTGAAGTGCACCGCGGGCCGGCTCTTTTGCTCGGGGTTGCGGGTGGCGACCACCGCCTGGCCCTTCTTCCCCTCGGCCTTCGGGTTGATGACGGGCACGTACTCGGGGCTCGGGAAATCGACGAGCTCGATCTTCAGCTCCTTGACCGGCCACCGCGGGATCTGCACCAGGTTGGTGCCGGTCAGGAAGTTGCGCTTGTTGAAGTGGAAGCCCATCTCGAGGATGCAGCCGTGGTAGGGGCTGTGGGAGGACAGGTAGCAGACCCACGACGACTTCTTCTTGCCCGGATCCTCCTTCGGCCCCCCGGTGTGCCAGGCGAAGGAGCGGCTCTCGCCGATCACGTGGGTGTGCTCTTTCGTGTCCCAGCGGCGCGTCTTCGCGACCCGCACCCCCCAGTCCGCCGAGCGCCCTGTGCCGCAGACCCTGCCGTTGCCACAGTCGCTCGTGCTCTTGTGGAAGTCCACCGGGTGCCGGGTACCGCCCTTGCACTTGCCGAGGCACAGGCGCGGGTTGGTGTCGTGGTTGATGCAGGTGTATCTGCCGCCGAGCTGGGCGGGTTGTCCGCAGGTCACCCCGCCGTATTCGAACTCGCAGTAGTGCCGGCCCCAGTCGGTCTGGATCAGGTTCTGGTAGGTGTGGACGCCCCAGCTGACGTAGGTGTGGTAGATCCCGGCGCTGGTGTAGCTGCTCTTGTCGATGTGCACATGCTCGTGCTGCCCGCCGGAGCACTCGTGCCAGGCGACGTAGATCTCGACCTCGAGCGTGTCCCCGGCGAGGACGCCGATCTCGACCTTCTGCTGCTCCCAGGGAGTGCCGTCACAGTGCAGCTCCGCCTTTTCCTGGAAGGCCTTGCGGTCCTCGGCGGACAACTCCCGGAGCACGTTGCGGTCTTTCCCGTACCCGAAGTACTTCGACCGCATGTTCCCGACGCAGTAGTACTTCGGCTCGGCCCGGCGCCGAGGCAAGGGCTTCGGGATCTTCTTGATCAGCACGAAGGAGCGCCAGTACCGGTCCTTGGTCGAGCTCGTGCACGGCTTGATTTCCAGCGTCGAGTTGAACGGGACCAGGATCGTGTCCATGCCGCGGGCACCTGTCGCTTGGGGAGCATCGCCAAGCTAGCAGCTCGCGTGACGCTCGACAACTCGAAGTGCCCGCGCTGCACCGTGGGGCACAGCGCCAGCACTGTGCAGGGACGCGCGCCCGGTCGGTGGCGGAGGAGGGCGAAGAGGACGGAGGAGTGGGGACGCGCGGGGATGGAACGCGGTTTGTTTCCCCCTTCCGCAGAGACGGGAGGGGACACGATGCACGAGCGGGTACAGGCCACCTGGCGCGACCGCCGCGCGGCGCGGGCCGCGCGACGCCGGGAGCGGCCTGCCGGAGAGGGGCCTCGCGCCGGAGCCGAGGAGGCGGAGCGGGCCGAAGAGCCGGGCGAGGTCGACCTCGCGTACGAGGAGGCCCTCGCCGAGGACCCGCCCGTCGCATGGCGCGCGGTGCCGCCGGGCTATCTGCGCGGCGTGCCTCCCGACGCCTGGCCCGAGGCCGAGGTCTGGGACGACGGCCTGGAGGATCCCGCGCCGGACACCACGCGCTCGCGCAGCCTCGGCCGCGGCTGCCTGGTCGCCTGGCACTGCCGCCGCTTCCCGCGTCCGAACCCGGCGCCGGGCTGCGAGGCGGGCTGCCTGTGGACGCGCGAGCAGGGCGCGGCGCGGCCGGCCTGCTTCGGCTTCTTCGAGGGCCGCCAGGTGCTCGACGGCGGAGCGCTGGCCGACGCGGTCGCCCGGCTGTGCGGACGCTGCGTGCACGGGCTGGCCTGCGCGGCCGAGGCCCGCTACCGCTTCGGGGGGGCGCGCCGATGATCCCGGTCTCATCACAGCTCGCCGCTTCGACCGTCACCTGCGCCGGCCCCGCCGAGGCGCTCGCCACCTTCGGCCCCGCGCCGCGTCCGGCCCTCGACGGCCGCGGGCGGCTGCGGGCCTGGGGCGATCCCCTGGCGGCGCCGACCGCCACCCTCACGCTCACCGGTCTCGGGCCGGACTTCTCCCAGCGGCGCACGCTGCGGGTGCACGCGGCGCTTCTCGAGCCGCTCGGGGCGGCGCTCCGTGAGGTGCTGGCGCGGCGCGCCTATCCGCTCCTGGCGGTCGGCTGCTTCGCCCAGCGCTACGCGCGCAGCGCCGAAGCCCGCGCCGCGATCCGGGACGGCGCGAGCTACCGGGCGCTGGCCGCGCGCACCCCGGACT
>JAUIEM010000016.1 GCA_030428695.1 bacterium | reverse complement strand
GAGCCTTCTGCGCTGCTCACCTATGGCGCTGCATGGGCTCCGCTGCTCGAAGACTCGAAGCGCCCGATCTCAAGCGGCCTCCGGGCCCTCGCGACGAAATCCCGGTGAATCAGCCGGGCTCTGGCGACCACGAGGCCCCGACGGGGCCTTTTCGCGTTGTTGGAGGGGGCTTGGGTTCGGGGGCTTGGACGCTCAGGGAGGCGGATTTTAACGCAGAGGCGCAGAGGCGCGGAGGCGCGAGGGGTTTGCCGGTTTCGAGTGTCATGCTGAGGTGGAACGGCCCGGACGGTAGGAAGCGGGCAGATGGATTCGAGGAGGAGCCGCCAACGCTCCGACAATGGACGCCGAGCCGCGAGAGAGGACGTGCGCCAGGACGCCTGGCGGACGCCCTGGGGCCTTGCCTTCCCTGTCAGCGCATCCGCCCGAGCAGCCGCTCGAACTCCGCCCGCCCCCGCAGCCCCTCGAGCTGCGGCTGGGTGCGGGCCTGCTCCCTGTCGCGGAAGCCGGCGTCGACCGCCTCGCCGAGGTAGCGCTCGGCGGCGGTCAGCCAGGCCTCGCGCTCGGTCGGGTCGCGCTCGGCGAGGAGGCAGGCGAGGCAGGCGAGGTTGTACAGGACCGTCTGATGTTTGGGACGTAGCGCGCGGCCCGCGACGTAGTCGCGGTAGCTGGCCTCGTAGTCGCCGCGCTGGTAGTGGACGTTGCCCCGGCGGAACAGCAGCGGGAAGTCGTCCGGCAGCAGCGAGAGTCCGCGGTCGAGCACGGCGCGGGCGTCCTCGAGCTGGCCGAGCTCGGTGAGGACCGCCGCGAGGCCGCTGTAGGCTTCGGCGGCGTAGGGGTCGAGCTCGATACAGCGGGAGAAGTCCGCGAGCGCGCGACCGCGGTCCCCGACGGCGTGGAGGCTGGCGGCGCGGCCGAGGTAGAGGAGGGGGGCGGTCAGGCCCATCGCCTCGGCGCGGTCGTAGTCGTCGATGGCATCGTGCCAGCGCTGTGCGTGGACGAGGGCCTCGGCGCGGACGTAGTACGGGATCGGGTCGCCCTCGCGCAGGGCGATCACGCGTGCGAGGTCGCGCAGGCCCTCCTCGGTACGCTGCAGGGAGAGGAGGGCGCTCGAGCGCCCGAGGTAGACGTCCGGGTTGTCCGGATCGAGGGCGACGGCGCGGTCGTAGTCCGGCAGGGCCCGGGCGGGGTCGTACTTGCGCAGCCAGGTGTTGGCCCGGTTGAACCAGGCCGGCGCGAAGCCGGGGTCGAGCGCGAGGGCGCGGTCGAAGTCGGCGAGGGCGTGGTCGAGCTCGCCGAGCTCGAGCCAGGCGCAGCCCCGGTTGGAGAAGCAGAAGCCCGAGCTCGGATCGAGCCGGATGGACGTCGAGTAGTCTCGGATCGCCTCCTGGTAACGGCCGAGACGCGCGCGCAGCACGCCGCGGTTCGACCAGATCAGGGGATCCTCCGGGTCGGCCTCGAGGGCGTCTCCGTAGTCGCGCAGGGCGAGGTCGGGTCGGTCGAGGCCCTGCCACACCCCGGCGCGCCCGGAGAGGGCCGAGGCGAGGTCGGGGTCGAGGGCGAGGGCCTGGTCGAAGTCGGCCCGCGCCGCCTCGAGCTCCCCCGCGCCGAGCCGCAGCGCCCCCCGCCGGTCCCAGGCGCGGGGATCGTCGGGGGCGAGCTCGATGGCCCGGCCGTAGTCGGCGATCGCGCCGACCGGGTCGAGCTTGTCGCGGCGCAGGTCGCCGCGGGCCAGGAGCTCCTCCGCGGTCGTCAGCGGAGTCTCGAGGTCGATCGGGATGCGCCGGAACACGCGGGCGATCTGGTGCCAGGCGTCGTTGTTCTCGCCGAGACGGTCACGGGCCGCGATCAGGACGGGGTCGGCGGCCGGGGCCGCGGTGGTGCAGAGGGCCTCGCCGCAGATGACCGCGAGCCGGTGATCCTCGACGACCGCCATCAGCCTGGCGAGGGCGGGGACCGCGAGGGCGGGCAGGTCGATGTGGCCGAGGGCGCGCAGGATCAGCTCGAGCTCTTCCCGCTCGGCCGCGGTCCACAGCCGGGGCGCGCCGGGAGCGCTCTCCTCGCGCGCCTTCGCGACATGGGGGAGGAGGGCGGCGACCAGCACGTCGACGACCTCGGCGCGGCGGAAGCCGCTGATCTCGATCAGGTACTCCTCGGGGGTCGGCGCCCAGCTCTCGCGTCCCGGGCGGTCGCGGCCGGCGCGCAGATCTTCCAGGGCCTCGCGGGTGCGCTCGCACTGCCAGCGGGTCAGGGCCTTGCGCTCGGCGCTGAGCAGGTCGTCGAGGGCGGCGCGTTCGTCATCCTCCAGCCGCATCTCGCCGAGCACGAGGGCCGCCAGGGTGAAGGAGGCGTTGTGCACGGCCAGCCGGAATACCCGCCGCTGCGCCGTGAGCAGCGCCGCCTGCCGGGCGGCCTCCTCAGGGGCGGACAACAGGGCGACGGGCGTGCCTCCCACCGGCTCCCGGGCGAGGCTGAGCAGCCGCTGGCCGCGTCGGCAGTGGGCGATCAGCCGCAGGATGCGCGCGGCGTTGTCCGCCCGCTCGACGGTGCGCAGGTGCAGGCGGCCGCGCGCGCTGCGTTGGTCGTAGTCCGCGAGCTGGGCGGCGGTCGCCTCGAGCTCGGCGGCGAGCTCGGGGTCTGCCAGCGCGGTCTCGAGCTCGGCGAGGGCGATGTGGCGCTCCCCGAGCAGCTCCTGCCAGGCGTCTGCCCGGGCCTTGAGGAACAGGCCACTGACCAGGGCGAGCACCAGCAGGGCGGCCGCGGCGAGCTGCCACAGGCCGGCGTTGCGGCGGTAGGCGAGCAGCGTCCGGCGCAGCAGCGAGGGCCGGCGGTAGGCGATCGGGCGGCGCGCGAACCAGGCCTCGAGGTCGCGCTCGAGGGCGGCGCAGCTCGCGTAGCGGTCGGCGGGCTCGGGCTCGAGGCCGCCCATCAGGATGGTGCCGAGCTCCCAGGGCAGCCCCCGGACGGCCTCGCGCGGATGCGGCGGGCGCAGACCGGCCAGCTTGCGGGTGCGGACCTCCGCCGCGCTGTTTGTCTGGTGGTCGAACAGCCGGCGTCCGCTGAACAGCTCGTAGAAGGTCGCGCACAGCGCGTAGATGTCGCTGCGCGGGCCGACCTCGATCTCCGACTGCGCGGCCCGCAGCGACTCCGGCGCCATGTACGCCTCGGTGCCGAACATCTGCCCGGTCTGGGTGACGATCGTGCGCTGCTCGGCGACGGAGCGCGCGATGCCGAAGTCCATCAGCTTCAGCTGCCCGTCGCGGTCGAGCATCAGGTTCGCGGGCTTGACGTCGCGGTGCAGGAGGCCGAGGGCGTGAACGGCGCGCAGGGCGCGGGTCGCCTCGAGGAACCAGCGCGCGAGGGTTTCGATCGCCGGCCGCTCCGGGCGGTCGAAGACCTGGTCGAGGGTCTCGCCGCCGAGCCACTCGAGCGCGATGAAGAGCTTGACGGGGGCGCTGCGGGCGAACAGCTCGTACCAGGGCTCGCCGCTCAGGCTGATCGTGCGGGGCGGACGCCAGGTCTCCTCGCCGTAGCCGAGCACCGACACGATGTGCGGGTGGTTGAAGCGCGACAGCAGCACCGCCTCCTGCTGGAAGCGGTCCTGGACGCCCGCGTCCATGCCGTCCCGCAGGATCTTGACCGCGACCTGGCGGCCGGTCGCGAGCTCGCGGCCGCGGTGTACGGTGGCGAAGCCTCCTTCGCCGACCGGCGGGCCGACCAGGAAGCTGCCGAGCATCACCCCCTTGATGTCGTCCGGAGCGAGGGCCGCGAGCACCTTCTTCAGCCCGCGTTCCTGTTCCGCCGAGCGCCCGAGCAGGGCCTCGAGAGCGAGCAGCACGGCGTGGCCGCGCTCCGCCGAGAGCTCGGGCCTGAGGCCGCCCGGGCCCTCGACGAGGTAGCGCACCGCGAAGTCGTGCGTCAGGCCGTTGAAGACCCAGCGCTCGCCGCTTGCAGAGAAGACCCACGGCGGGCATTCCTCGTGCTTTTCCAGCAGCTCCTCGAACAGCCGCGCCTCCGCGAGCCAGGCGAGCAGGGGATCGAGGGCGGCGGCCGCGGCCTCCCACCAGGCGGGATCGGTCGGCGAGTCGTGGCTGATCGTGTTGCGCAGGCTGATCGGCAGGAGGAGGGCGGTGCGCGCGCGCAGCTTCTGGCTCGGGGTCCGGCACAGCTTGCACAGTGCACGGAGTGTGTCGTTGTGTGCGGCCGGGAGCCGGCGGTCGAGGCGCTCGATCACGCGGGTCCAGTGGCCGGGCGCGCGCTCGCGTCCGGCCGCGGCCAGCCGCCGGCGGACCCGGCGCAGGCCCAGCAGGAGCCCGTTGTAGCAGCCCCAGGAGGGCTGCTGCAGAGTGGCGATCGCGGGAAACAGCTCGCGGGCGGGCTCGTCGAGGGAGCGGAAGTCGTCGAGCGCGGTCAGCGCGAGGCGGCGGAAGTCGTTCTCGAGCCGGGCGAGGGCCTCGCGCACCCGCTCCTCCGGCCCGAGGCCGGCGCCGAGCAGGGCGGCATACGGGGAGGCGTCAGGCATCGGCGGAGGCTCACTCGGGGCGGCGGATGCCGAGCTCGAGGGAGCTCCACTCGGTCACCCGCCAGGCGCCGCTGTCGTCCTTCTCGACCCGCACCGGGCGGGGATTGTCGGCGCCGCTGGAGACAACGAAGACCTTGCCGCTGTCGGTCTTCATGTCGCGCGCCTTCTTGTTCACCCGCACGGTCAGCGACTCCGGCAGCTCGTACCCGCCCTGGGGGCTGGTGCCGACGAAGTAGCTGCGGGGGATGTAGGGCCGCGCGAGCACGTTGCGGCGCAGGGACTGGAAGTGGATCGGCATCGGCTCGAGGCCGTCGTAGCCGCGGTCGCCTTCCTGCTGCCGGCGCGGGTGCATCGCGGCGCTGATGCAGACCGCGCCGAGGGAGTCGTCCTCGCAGTACACGTTGAGGCCGACGACGAAGAGCGCGGCCGCGCCCTCGGGCGTCTGGCTCAGCTCGGCGCGGAGGGCCTCGAAGCTCTCCATGTCGGTCGGCAGGCTACCGACCTCGACGGTGTCGGCCAGGGCCACGGACGAAGCGATGAGGGCGAACAGGAGCAGGCGCATCGGAATCCCCCTGGGTGATGATGGTAGTGTGCGTCCGGAGCGGCTCTCCCGCAAGCGCTATGCCCGTTAGGCACGTCTTCTCCGCCGCGCGCCCCGATCCCGCGCGGGGAGCCGGTCCGGGCTCCCGCGCGACCGGCCTGCGACGCCAACGCTTGACCCGGGCGGCGGTTTCCGGGCATCATCCGGCAACACAGGAGGATACGAAGTCGTGCAGCCGCTGGCCCCCGAACCGCCCAAGGACAAGGAAGAGCCGCTCTACACCGCGCGGCGCCGCTCCGAGACCCAGGGCCACGTCAAGATGGTCTGGGCGATCTGTGTCATCCTGCTGCTCGGGGTCCTGTTGATCATGTACACGCTCGGGCCCGCGCCGAGCCTCGGCAACGCCTGGATCTACGCGATCCCGGTCGTGCTCTGCCTGACGCCGCCGGTCGTCGTGATGCTGAGGTCCCGCCCCGACCGGGAAGAGCTCGTGCTGTATCCCTCCAAGCTTCTGCTGCGGAAGCAGGAGACCGAGCGCGAGGAGAAGTGGGCCGACTTCCAGTACGTGCGCTTCGGCCATCAGAAGGTCGACGGCAAGGACGAGCCCTTCGTCCATATCCAGTTCAAGCGCCTGAGCGTCAAACCTTCCCGCGACCTGTGCTCCCCCGAGCTGCTCGCCCAGGTCGAGCAGCTGACGGTGCGGCCGATGATCAAGGAGTCGCTGCGCGAGTACCGCAACGGCCGCGACCTCGAGTTCGGGCCGATCCGAGTGTCCGAGCGGGGGGTGCGCGGCAAGCGCGGGACCCTCGGCTGGCACAAGATCGAGGGCTTCGAGCTCGGCAGCGAGCCGACGCCGATGTCGAGCAAGCCGCTGCCTCGGCCGATGCTCCAGATCAAGGCCAAGGGTCGCGCGGAGCCGTTCATCTCCGAGGATGTGCGCGAGCTTCCGAACATGCGCCTGCTGATCGCGGTGCTCGAGCACGCCCTCGGCGAGGTCACCAACCTCAGCATGGCCTGGGAGCGGTACGTGCACGACGGCGAGTTCGGTTGATCGTCCTCCGCCCTGTCCCGATCAATGCCTCCGCAACACCCGCTTGCTGCCGTCGCGCAGCGTCAGGCCCTCGTCGTCGAACAGCTCGAGGAGCGGCAGGGCGTACTTGCGGCTGGTCTTCAGCAGGTTCTTGAAGTCCCCGGAGATCAGCGCGCCGTCGCGCCGCAGCACCGAGAGCGCGAGGTCGCGGGCCTTGTCGACGGCGGCGCGGCCGAGCAGGACCCCGGAGTTCAGACGCACCACCTCGCCGCTCTCGAGCAGGTGCTCGAGCACCGGCGCGAAGGCGGTCTTCTTGTCGAGGGCGGCGAGCTCGTCGGCCGAGGGGGTCTCATAGCCGTCGCCCAGGGCCTCGACGACGCGCTCGGCGAGCCGCCGGGCGTCGGGCTCGAGATGGGCTTCATGCCCGCTGATCCGCAGCCGCACGCCGTCCTGCTCGATGCTGCCCGCCGCGGCCAACCCGGCGGCCGCTCGCTCGGCGACGTCGGAGTCGAGCTCGCGGAAGATGTGCAGCGCCGTCGCCCAGGCCCGATGCGGCGCCTCGCGGTGGGCCGCGCGCAGGCGCTCGAGGATCGTCGCGCTGGTCGCGTCCAGGCCGTCTCTGTGGACCCACTTGTCCGCGCGGAGGAGGACGAGCTTCCCCGCCTCTTTCAGGCTCTCCGCCAGGGCCTCGACCTCGGCGGCCAGCTGCAGGGTGCTGCGCCGCGCCTCGTCGAGCCGGAACGGCCGGCCCTCGCGCGAGCGGGCGTACTCCTCCAGGCGTCCGCGCTCGTCGCCGAGGGCCTCCTTCGCCCGGCGCAGCCGCTCGAGCACGTGCGCGCGCCCCGCCTTCAGCCGCCACGGCGTCGCCGCCAGGATCAGCCCGCCCCCGACCGTGCGCGCCGGCGTCGGGCGGCGGAGGATGAAGCGGTCGCCGATCGCCGCGGGCACGACGCCGGGCAGGCGGATCTGGACGAAGACGCTCTGCCCGGGCTCGATCGGCCCGGGCTCGAGCAGGGCGATCTTCGCGAGCACCTCGCAGGTGCCGCTGTGGAAGAACAGCTCGTCGAGATGCTCGAGGGGAAAGGGCGCCGAGGACAGCAGGGTCAGGTGGGCCTCGAAGCGCTGGGCCCCCGGCAGGTAGCCGGGCAGCGTGACCACCTCGCCGCGGGTGTGCTGCTTGTGGTCGAGGCCGGACAGGCACAGGGCCGTCGAGTGGCCGGCCTGGGCCCCGTCCATGCTCAGCCCGTAGGCCTGGATCGAGCGCACCTTGCATCTCTGGCCGCCGGGCCGCACCTCGAGGCTCATCCCGGGCTTGACGCCCCCCCGCACGGGCACGCCGGTCAGCACCGTGCCCTGGCCCGTGGCGCTGAAGACGCGCTGCACCGGCATCGTGAAGGCGCCGCCGGTGAAGCCGTCGGGCAGGCTGGTCACCGCCTCGAGCAGGGTCTCGCGCAGCTTCTCCAGGCCTTCCCCGGTGATCGCGGAGACCTCGATGATCGGGGCGGACGCGAAGGGGGTCCCGGCGAGGTTCTCGGCGATGTCCTCGCGGACCAGCTCGCGCCAGTCGTCCTCGACCAGGTCGACCTTGTTCAGGGCGATGATGCAGCGCTCGACGCCGAGCAGCTGCAGGATCTCGAGGTGCTCGCGCGTCTGGGGCATGATGCCGTCGTCGGCGGCGATCACGAGCAGGGCGACGGCGATCCCGGTCGAGCCGGCGACCATGTTCTTGACGAAGCGCTCGTGCCCCGGGACGTCGATGAAGCCGACCAGCCGCCCGTCCGGGAGCTTGAGCTTCGCGAAGCCGAGGTCGATCGTCAGGCCGCGGTCCTGCTCCTCCTTGAGCCGGTCGGGGTCGATCCCGGTCAGCGCCTGGACCAGCGCGCTCTTGCCGTGGTCGATGTGGCCCGCCGTGCCGATCACGGCGCTGACAACGTTCGCCATCGAAGTCTCCTCGGGTGGTCGGTCGCGGTGGATGCGGCGGGACGATGGTCGGCCGCCGGCCATGGTGTATCATCCTCCGGACCCCGGAGGCAAACATGGCGGCCAGCCTGCGCATTCCCCTCGTCACCTTCAAGCGGGTGTTCGACACCGATCCGAGCCAGGAGTACCTCAGCCTGCAGGAGCTGTGCTTCGTGCTCCGGCGCTTCGAGCTCAAGCCGAAGCTCGCGTCGGCGATCGAGCGGCAGGTCGCGCGGGTCGAGCAGGCCTGGGAAATGTGGAGGAAGGGGGAGCGCGCCACCCACAAGATGCTCGTCAAGCTGCACGCGGCCGCCCGCAAGGCCGAGGAAGAGGGGGTCGAGGTCGAGCCCGCGGTGCGGGCGGCCTACGAGCATCTGCTCTTCCAGGCCCGTGGCTACGCCAAGCGCGACCTGCGGCTCTGGTCTCCGGCCCTGTACGAGCCCGGAGCCCGGCGCGAGAGCGACAACGTGCGGGCGGTCTCGTGCCTGGTGCTCGACGTCGACGATGGCTGCCCGATCGTCGAGGCCGCGGAGGTCTGGCGGAGCTGGTTCCTGTGCCTGCACACCACCTGGTCGCATCGCCCGGAGTTCCCGAAGTACCGCCTGATCCTTCCGCTCGCGCGGCCCGTGCCCGCGCTGAGCTGGGAGCCGGTGTGGAAGTGGGCGCAGGCGCGCTGTCCGTTCAAGATCGACCCCGCCGGCAGCGGCCGGGCGAGCACCTTCGCGCTGCCGGTGCTCGCCGGGCCGGAGCGGCCGCGCGTCGCCTTCTCCCACGCTGGCGGCCTGCTCGATCCGGTCGCGATGGGGCTGGTGCCCGCGGCCTACGAGGCGCCCTTCCCCGCGGTGGAGGCCCCCGACGAGCCGCTGGTGCGCGGGGCGAAGGGCAAACGCTACCTCGAGCACGTAGAGCCCGATCCGCTGGAGGACGACGACCCCTGGGGCCACGACGCGCCCGCCGACGACCCGGTCGCCCGCGACCTGGCGGCGCTGCTGGCGGGGTCGGCGGAGGAACGGCCGGGGCGGGAGCCCCCGGTCGTGCGGTCCCGGGGGTCGGGGTCGGAATCGGAATCGGAATCGGAATCGGAATCGGAATCGGAATCGGAATCGGAATCGGAATCGGAATCGGAGTCGGAAGCGGACATCGAACCCCCATCGGACGCACCGCAGGATGTCGCCGCCGCGCTCCGTCTCATCCTCAGCGAGCTCCGCGCTCTGCGGGAGAACCTCGCGCGCCACCCGCGCGTCGCGAGCATCGAGGCCATCGAGCGCTTGCACGCGCTGCAGCAGGCCGGAGCGCTGACGAAGAAGGAGTTCCGGCAGGCGAAGAAGCGATGGCTGGAGGGGGCGGACCCGACATCCCTCTGACATCGCACCCCGCCCGTCCTGTACGCTGGCTCGACCATCCACGGAGGAATATTCGTTGCGCCTTCCGACCGTCCTCTCCTTCCTGCTCTGCGTGTGCTTCTGCGCTTCCTCCGGTTCCGCCGAAGAGCTCGACAAGCGGGCCTTCAGCGCCGCGAAGAAGGAGCTCAAACGCGCGGTCGCCGACGTCGACCTCGCGCGGGTCCGCGCCGCCCTCGACCAGCTGGTCGAGGACCAGAGCCTGCGCGCCCTCGAGCTCTTCCTCAAGCACGGCGCCGAGAGCGACGAACCGCAGCTGCGCTCGCTCTGTGTCGCGGCCGCGACCCGCATCGAAGCGCCGGAGGCGTTGCGGGAAGCGGGCGAGATGCTGCTCGACAAGCGCGCGGACAGCGAAGAGCGGGTGCTGCTCTGCGAGGCCCTGTCGACGATGCGCCACCGGGAGGCGCTCGACGCGCTGATCGGTGCCCTCGAGGCGGACGACGCGGCGGTGCAGCGGGCGGCCCTGTTCGCGCTCCGCGACAGGCAAGAGCAGGACGCGCTGCTCGCGATCTACCACCTGCTCGAGCGCGAGGAGGAGCGGGGCGGGCAGCTCTTCCACCTGGCCTGGGACATCGTCCAGGCGCGGGAAGAGGCCGAGCTGCCCGCCTTCGAGCCGACGGTGATGCGCGACCGGCCGCCGCCGCCGGAGCTGTTCGGCACCGAGATCGCGTCGCACCGGGTGGTGTTCGTGCTCGACATCTCCGAGTCGATGCGCGATGTCGACGCGAGCGAGCCGGGTCCGCCCGAGCCGCTCGACGAGCGCTCCCGCCAGCTGCTCGAGCGCTTCGGTGTGCCCGACGCCCCGCCGACCCGCATGCGCATCGACCGCGCCAAGCACGAGCTGATGCGGGCCGTCGCCCTGCTCGACGACGAGGCGAAGTTCTCGGTGGTCGCCTTCCACGGCGTCGTCCGGCGCCTGCCGACCGGGCAGCACGTCAAGGAGTCGCCCGAGCGCTGGCTGTTCCCGTGGCACACCGAGCTGGTCGCCGCGACGCCGCGTAACAAGTCGAAGGCGATCGGCTTCGTCCGCGAGCTGCAGGCCAACGGGGCGACCTACACCCTGTCCGCCCTCGAGCTCGCCTTCGCGATGGTCGACGCCGACACCTTCTGCCTGCTCAGCGACGGCATCCCGACCGAGCCGGACGAGGCGGGCAACAAGATCCCGAGCGAGCAGATCCTCGAGCAGCTGACGCACATCAACCGCACGCGGAAGGTCGTCATCCACACCTTCGGCTTCAGCGGCAAGGGGATCCCGGGCGTCAGTCGAGGGGTCGAGCGCGGCTTCGAGGAGTTCATGCAGGAGATCGCCGCTCAGCACGGGGGCGAGTACACGCCGATCGACTGACGGTCCGGCAGAGCCAAAGCGGACCGTTAGCCGATTCTTCTTCTTGTCGTGGCGCCTGCCGGGCCGTCTCCAGGCACCCCGTGTCGACGCCGGCGCGACGCCTCTGACCGACGTGTTCATCGGGGATGCGGACGGTGACGGCGATGTCGACAACGCCGATGTCGCACAGAGGTTGCGGCAGCTGCGGGGAGCCCCGGCGCGCACGCGCAGCGTCGACGTCGACATGGACCGGGACGGCGACCTCGACCGGACCGACGTGATCCGCCTGATCGATTTCCTGCGCGGATACATCGCCACGCTGCCGGTCGAGTGCGCGTTTTCGTCCGGCCAGCCTCCGGGAGCCGGGGCCCGGAGCCGCGGGTTTTTTTTTGATCGCGAACCCTCCGACTGGCGAACGGGGGGAGCATGTGCTAACATTCCAAAACGTCCGTCATGTTCGTACCCGTGGGTCTGGACGGGGAATCCAGACCGCAGCGAGCAAAGATCACAGGTTCTTTTGCCGGAGAAGATTATGAGAGTGGGGAAGGGGCTCTTTCGAGCCGGGTGGCTTCTCGTCGCACTGACAGGGTTCGTGTGGGGTCAAGAGACCATCGACATCACACAGCCGTCGGGTGACACGACAAACGAGTCGGGTGTCTACGTGTTCACCGTGACACGGTCGAGCGGTACCGACTTCTGCGCCGTCGAGTACTCGATGTTCAACGGGACCGCTTCGGCGGGCTCCGATTTTACCGCGGATGATCCCCTGTCTGGCACCCTGGAGTTCAGCGGCGCGACGCTCTCGCACGACGTCACGGTAGCGATCTCCAGCGACTCGGTTCTCGAGGGGGACGAGACGTTCGATATGTCGATCTTCTCGTTGGTCACATCGGGGACCGCCGCGTGCGTGATCGGTGAGTCGCTGGCGACCGTGACCATCACCAACGACGACCTCGCGGAGATCAACTTCTCCCCGTTGAGCGAAGCGGAGACCAACGCCTCCCAGTTCTTCGGGGCGGTCGGAACTCTCGACAGCGACGTGCAGGATGGCTTCACGGTCAACCTCAACCTGACGGACGGCTCTGCCATCGTCGGCACCGACTACGGCGCGAGCTCCGAGCAGGCGATCTACGCGGGTGTCGCGGGCGAGCAGTTTACCTTCCAGATCGAGGTCTTCGGTGACCTGCAGGTCGAGCCGGACGAGGACTTCTCGTTCGGGCTGACCGGCCTGTCGGGCAACGGCTTCGACCCCGCCGACCTCGACCTGGACATGGAGGTCTTCTCGATCACGAACGACGACGTCGCGCAGATCACGATCGGCGACGTCAGCGTGACCGAGACCGGCGCCACCCAGACCGGTGAGGCGATCGCGACGCTCAACAACCCCGTGCAGGACGGCTTCACCGTCGACCTGAGCCTGAGCGCCGGCACCGCGACCGAGGGGAGCGACTACACCGACGTGAGCACGCAGGCGGCCTTCGCCGGAAGCGCCGGCGAGGAGTTCACCTTCTCGATCGACATCCTCGGCGACGACGTGGTCGAGGCCGACGAGAGCTTCACGATGGCCCTGACGAACCTGCAGGGCAACACCGTCGACGCCAACGACCTCACCCTCGAGACGGACGCGGTGTTCGGGATCGACAACGACGACGTCGCGACCGTGACGATCGCCGCTGTCTCCGAGCTCGAGAACGACACGAACACCACCCGTCAGGCGATCGCTACGCTCGACAACGACGTCGATGGGGGCTTCTCGATCGACCTCGCCCTGAGCGACGGCTCGGCGTTGCTCACCAGCGATTACATCGGCTCGACCGAGACCGCCGTGTTCGCCGGCACCGCCAACGAAGAGTACACCTTCGACATCACGATCGTCGGTGACACCGTGGTCGAGGCCGACCAGTCCTTCACCATGGCCCTCAACGATGCGTCGATCGCTGGCAACGTCGTCGATCCCGCCGACCTGACCTTCGAGAGCGGCGCGCTGTTCACGATCGAGAATGACGACGTCGCGACCGTGACGATCGCCGACGCCTCTGTCACCGAAGGCGACGCCGGGACGAGCGGCATCGAGCTGATCGCGACCCTCGACGCGGGCGCCGAGGGCGGCTTCCTGACCACGCTGGACGTCACGACCATGCCGGGCACCGCCGACGTCGGCTCCGACTATGTCAGCTCGACCGAGATCGCGAGCTTCGCCGGGAACGCCGGGGAAGAGTACACCTTCACGGTGACGATCAACGGCGACATGGCCCTCGAAGGCGACGAGACCTTCACCGCCGCCCTGACGGGCCCGGACGGCAACTCCTTCGACGCCGCCGACCTGACCCTCGAGACCGACGCGGTCGGGACGATCCTGAACGACGACGCCGCCGCGGTGGCGATCGCCTTCCAGTCGGCGACCGAGACCGAGGCCACCCAGGGCATCGAGGTCTACGCGACGCTCGACAACGACGTGCAGGACGGCTTCACCGTCGATCTCAGCCTGACCGACGGCCGGGCGACGGCGGGCAGCGACTACACCGACAACTCGTCGAGCGCGATCTTCGCGGGCTCGCTGGGCGAGGTGTTCACCTTCACGATCGATATCCTCGGCGACGAGATCGTCGAGCGCGTCAACGAAGAGTTCACCATGGCGCTCGACAACCTGACCGGCAACGGTTTCGACGCCGCGGACCTGACCCTCGAAGACGACACCGAGTTCCAGATCAGCGACAACGACAGCTTCACGATCACCGTCGACGACTTCGCCGAGGTCGAGGGCAACGAAGGCACCAGCGACTTCAGCTTCACCGTCTCGAGCGACCTCGAAGTCGACACCGGCTTCACGGTCGAGCTGACGACGGTCGACGGCTCCGCGATGAGCGCGAGCAGTCCGCCCGTGGCCAACGACTACGTCGAGCAGACCAACGCCCAGGTGGTCTTCGCCGGCTCGGCCGGTGAGCAGCAGGTGCTGGTCGTCCAGGTCAACGGTGACCGCTTCGACACCGAGGGCAACTTCGAGGAGTTCTTCCTCGACTACCTCGGCGCCTCGGTCACCAAGTTCGACGACGGCGACGCGAACAACGACTTCTCGTTCGAGCGCATGAACGTCACCCTCGATCGCAACGCTGGCGCCGGTCCCTGGGCCGCGGTGGGTACGATCAACGACGACGATATCGACGCCGATCGCGACGGAATCCCGGCGATCTTCGACCCGGACGACATGGATAAGGACACCGACGATGACGGCGTCGAGGACGGGATCGAGGTCATGCTCGGCAACGACCCGACCGTGCCCGACATGTACAACCTGGACGACACCGACGGTGACGGGATCCCCGACGACGTCGAGATCGGCCTCGGCCTCGACCCGAACAACGCGGACCAGGACGGGAACGGCGAGGTCGACGGCTACCAGTTCGCCGACAAGGGCCTGCCCCTGCAGGACGCCTTCCTGGGTGACGCGAACGGCGACGACGTCGTCGACACCGCGGACGTCATTCATATTCTCCGCCAGATCCGCGGCATCGCGCCGGTCCTGACCCGCTCGAAGGACCTCGACATCAACCGTGACGGGGTGATCGATCGCGTCGACGTGCTCCTCCTGTCCCAGAAGGTTCGCGGGTATCGGAAGGTGATTCCGACCGATCTGGTTCCCTAGCTCGTTCCCGCCCTGGCGAGACCCGCGGTGAGACCGCGGGTCTTTGCGTTTGTTGGCCCGTCGGTCCAGGCTGATGGGCGGGCCCCCCCCGATCGAGTACGGGGCGCCCTTTCTCTGGCTGCCGGCCCGGCGGTGTGGTAGAGTCTGGGACCTTTCGCGGAAGCACGCTTCCCCTGTACAAGGCCGCGCCTCCGGGCGCGGTCCCCAAGTCCCTCCGCTCCGGGCGGAGACAACGTCGGAGACTGGTCATGGCCAAAGACAAAGGTGTCCTCTATGTCGGGATCGACCTCGGCACGTCGCGAACCTCGGTCGCCGCGTCGAACGGTGTGCGCGAGACCGTGTGGTCGTACGTCGGCTATCCGCGCGACGTCGTCGCGCGCAAGATGCTGAAGAAGGAGATGTTGTTCGGCGAGGAGGCGGTCAACGAGCGCCACGCGCTCGATCTCTTCCGGCCCTTCGAGAAGGGCATCATCAAGTACTCGACCGGTGAGAACGAGGGGCTGCCGAAAGAGAAGATCATCAAGCACATGAAGGCCGCCAAAGACCTCGTGCGCTACGCCCTCAGCATCGTCAAGCCGCGAAAGGACGAGCTGGTCTACGGCGTGATCGGGGCGCCGGCGCTCGCCTCGACGAAGAACAAGGAGCAGATCCTCGAGGCGGCCAAGGGCACCCTCGACGCCGCGATGATCTGCTCGGAGCCGTTCGCGGTCGCGTACGGCCTCGAGCTGCTCAAGGACACGCTGGTCATCGATATCGGGGCGGGCACCGTCGACCTCTGCCGGATGCACGGGACGATGCCCTCGGAAGAGGACCAGGTGACGATGACGACGGCGGGCGATTGGGTCGACCAGCAGCTCTACTCGCTGATCAAGAAGAAGTACAAGGACGCCGACTTTACGATCTACAATATCAAGGACCTCAAGGAGAAGTTCGCCTTCGTCACCGACGCGGCCGAGCCGGTGCGAGCCGAGTTCCTCGTCAACGGCAAGCCGACGGTCTTCGATATCACCGACGAGATGCGTACCGGCTGTCGGATGATCGTCAAGCCGATCGTCGACGCCCTGCACCGGCTGGTGTCGACCTTCGACCCCGACTTCCAGGCCAAGCTGCGCAACAACGTGCTGCTCGGGGGCGGCGGCTCCCAGATCATGGGGCTCGGCCGCGTGCTCGAGGAGGCGATGCAGGCCCTGCTCGGCAACGGCAAGGTCAAGCAGGTCGACGAGCCGACCTACGCGGGCGCGAACGGCGCGCTGAAGATGGCACACGATATGCCGGAAGAGTACTGGCGGCGCCTGTCCTGATCGCGCGCTTTCCGCCTCCTGGGCGGAAGCGGACCACGAGGGGAGGCGCCGGAAACCGGAGGGTGTGTCAGCCCCGGCACGGCGGATGTGGCACACCGACTCCCTGCGAGGTGACTTCCATGCGTTCCTTCTCTTCCCTTCTGGTCGTCGGCGCGTTCCTTCTGTTGAGCGCATCCCCCGTGGCGGCGCAGCTGCACACCCATGGGGACGGCTGCGGCCACCACTACTACAACGGCCGCTGGAACGACTTCGAGCAGGGCCACCTGCACAGCTACACCTGCGGCCACCACTACTACGACGGCGGCTGGCACCGCTTCCCGCGCTCCCATCGGCACGGGGACGGCTGTGGCCACATCTACACCAACGGGATGTGGTACGACGATCCCCAGGGCGCCGACCGTCCGCCGGATCCGCGCCACGACCCGATCGGCAACGCGGAGTGGTACGGCATCCACGTCCACTACGACGGCTGCGGCCACTACGAGCACGGCCCCGGAGACTGGAAGTCGTGGCCCAAGGAGCACGTGCACGGTCCGGACTGCGGCCATCACTACGAAGAGCAGACCTGGCACGTCTACGAGCCCGGGCACGTCCACGGTACCCACTGTGGACACTACTACTACGAGGGCGCTTGGTACACGGTCCCGCCGGTCCATCGGCATGGGGACGGTTGCGGGCACCGGCACCACAACGGCATCTGGGTCGACCCGGTGTTCGACATCCACGAGCCGGTCGGGCACGTGCACGGGGCGGATTGTGGGCACTACTTCTACGATGAGCGCTGGTGGGACCTGCCGCGCACGCACGTCCACGGCTACGGTTGCGGGCACCACTACCACAACGGGCTGTGGGTCGACGCGCGGCCGGGGCACGTCCATGGGGACGGCTGCGGACACCGCAGGATCGGGGGCATCTGGCAGCTCCACATCGAGGGGCATCGCCACCACGACGGCTGCGGGCATCATTTCTACGGCGGACTGTGGCACGATGAGCCGGCGTGCCGACATCATCAAGGGTGCGGACATCACTATTACGGTGGTCGCTGGCACGTGGTCCCCGAGCGTGCCCACGTGCACGGGCCTTTCTGTGGCCACACCTGGGTGCGGGCGACGTTCAGCTGGGAATAGGAAGCTCGATGGCGAAAAAGGTCCGGGCCCGCACACAAGCGCGTGAAGAGGTCGTCGAACCGTATGTGTTCCAGACCCAGCGCATCCACTACCTGATCTCTTCGCTCGAGGATCTGCTCAAGAACCGCGAGTACGTCGTCTTCTACGACACGAACGTGTTCTGTGGCTTCCATCGCTATCTCAGCGTTCATGACCACACCGAGATCGAGAAGACCTACCTGCGGCGGATCAAGATCTTCCTGACCCACTTCTTTCGCGTCGTCGACCACTATCACAACCTGTGCCTCATCGAGCCGATCAAGGAGGAGATGCTGCATCTGATCGATGCTTGCGCCTCCGCCTGCATGAAGCACATCGACACCTACAACAAGCTCCCATTCGCCGAGCGCGATCGCTATGTGGACGTGCACAACCCGATCCACGCGATCCACTCGCTCCTGCACCGGCTGCGGGAGTGCATCGTCGAGCACTCCTACCGGCCGATCCTGCGCCACACGATCGTCCTGAACAAGCTGCTCGAGCTGGTCGAGTATCTCAACCGCGAGCTCAAGCTGAAGAAGCCGGCCCTGACGGACAACAACTCCGACCAGCAGCTCGTCGCCGAGGTTTTCCACAACCTGCTGGTCAACCAGCGCCTGGTCGCGATCTACAGCCGTGACGGCGACATCCACCGGCTGATCTCGACGATCTTCAAGGTCTTCGTCTCGACCGATGTCAAGGACAGCGAGACGGAGTACATCCAGAACACCCTGTTCTTCCGCAACCTGATGCTGCTGAACTACCGGTCCGAGAAGGACGCCTGGACCCGGGTCTTCGAGACCACCGGCCAGATCCCGAGCCGCGACTTCGGCATCCATCCCCTGTCCGAGAAGCGCCGGCGGAAGATCGTCAAGCATGTCCGCGCGGGCCTGGCAGAGATCTACAAAGAGCTCAACGACCTCGACCTGCACTTCGTCGAGGAGCAGCCGGTCCCGACCGAGGACGAGATCGAAGAGGCCGGGGAGATCCTCCTCACCCAGCTGCAGAAGCTCGGGGGCAACGAGTCCGCGGCGACGCCCGACCAGATCAACGAGTGCATCCGCACCTACCGGGCGCTCTCGACCCTGTCCCGGGCGGCGGGCTCCAGCGCCCTCGAGGTGCCGCTGGCTCAGGCGATCCACGGCCGCATGGGAGAGCTGATGCGGTGCCACCTGCAGACCCTGCGCGACAAGTCCTCCGAGCTCAAGGCCGACCTGGCCGGGCTGACGCGCGACATCCAGAACCAGCTCGACCTCGACGACACCGAGCGGCTGCGCGAGGTCGCGACCCGGCTGAGCGACAACCGCACCGAGATCCTGTTCTTCGAGGCGGCCCTGTCCGAGGGGCTGGTCCACTTCAACAACGAGCACTACCAGCGCATGCGCGAGCTGCAGGCCCGCTTCACCTCGAACGGCTACGAGCTCGGGGAGCGCCCCTGCGCCGTCCACCCGCGGGAGGCCGCCTACATCACCGGGCTGCCCTACCCGAAGCTGGTCAAGCTGGTCAGCGAGCGCCACATCCCCGTGGTCGACAATACCCTCTCGCTGCAGCTGTGGCACCTCGTGCATTTCGTCTGAGGCGCGCGTGCACGAAGAGACCGAGACCATCCTCGCCCCCGATGGGCTGCGCCTCTCCTGGGCCCTCTCCGCGCCGCCCGGGGCCGAGGCGGGGCTGCTCGCCCTGCACGGCTTCGGCCTGCACCGCGGGCGGCTCGGCCTGCTCGGGAAGTTCCTCGACGAGCGTGGGCTCGCCTTCGCGAGCTTCGACCTGCGCGGGCACGGGGACTCCGAGGGCATCGCCGGCCACCTCCCGAGCTTCCGCGCCCTGGTCGGGGACCTCGGCGCGGCCTTCGCCGAGGCGCGCCGGCGCCTGCCCGCGCTGCGCTGGTACGGCTTCGGCCAGGGCCTCGGCGCGCTGCCGCTGATCGCGCGCCTGGTCGAGCCCGACTGCGGCCTGGCCGGGGCGATCCTGCAGGCCCCGCTGCTCGGCTTCGGCACCGCCTGGAGCCCCTGGCGGCGCAGCGCCGCCGGCCTGCTCGCGCCGGTCTTCTCGCGCACGCGGCTCGGCACCGGGCTGCGCGTCTCCGACCTGAGCTCGGAGCCCTGCGCCCAGTCGAGCCTGCGCCGCGACGCCCGCGTGCAGTGGCGGGCGAGCGCGGGCTGGTACGCGACGGTGGAGGAAGCCCAGGAGGCGCTGCTCGACTACAGCGCCGAGATCGTGCTGCCGGTGCTGGTCCAGGCCGGGACCCGCGACGCGGTCGTGCGCAAGCGCCGCATCTTCGACTTCGCCTCGCGGGTCGGGCCCGGCTGCGTGCTGCGCTGGTACCCCAAGGCGCGCCACGTGCTGCTCGAGGAACAGGAGAGCGCGAGCGTGCTCGAGCACCTGTGGGAGTGGCTGCAAGCCCGCCTGTAGGGGGCCTGACGCGGGACGATGGCCAATTTGGCATGGCCCGTGCATCAAAGAAGGTCCCGCACCCATCCGAAAAGACTAGATGGCTGGTCGCCGAAGTCTCTGCGACCCGCCGTCGAGGACGCGCGATGGGAACCGAGATCTGGATGGCGGGAGGCGGCACGGGCGGGCATCTGATCCCCGGCCTGGCCCTCGCCGACGCGTTCCGCGCCCTCGACCCGGACTGCACGGTCCGCTTCCGCCACGCCGACCGCCCCGTCGACCGGGCGCTGCTCGCCGAGCGCCCGCACAGCCACCCGGCCGGGGTCGGTCCGCTGCGGATGCGCCCTCGCGTGCTGTGGCGCTACGGGCGCGCCTTCTTCGCCGCCCGGCGTGAGCTCAAGGCCGCCGCCCCGGCGCTGGTCGTCGGGCTCGGGGGCTACGCGTCCTTCCCGCACGTGCGGGCGGCCCAGACCCTCGGCCTGCCGACGGTGCTGTTCGAGGCCAACGCGATCGCCGGGCGCGCGACCCGGCACCTGGCGCGCCGCGCCGCGAAGATCCTCTGCCCCTGGCCCGCCGAGGCCCTGCGCGGCGTGACGCTGCGCCCGGGCCAGGCCTGCTCCTGGGGCCTGCCGATCCGGCCCCCGGCGGCCCTGTCGCCGGAGGACGCCCGCAGCCGGCTCGGCTTCGCGCCCGACGCGCGGCTGCTGCTCGTCACCGGCGGGAGCCAGGGGGCGGCGGCGCTCAACGCCTTCCTGGCCGGGGCGGCGCCGTACTTCGCCGCGAACGGCGTCGCGCTTCTGCATCTGGCGGGGGAGAAGGACGCTCCGGGCCTGCGCGAGACCTACCGGAACGCGGCGGTGACGGCGCGGGTGGAGAGCTTCCTCGACGACATGCCCGCCGCCTACCGCGCGGCCCGCGCGGTGTTGTGCCGGGCGGGCGGCGCGACCCTGGCCGAGCTCGCGGCCCACCGCCTGCCGGCGGTCGCCGTGCCCTATCCCCACGCCGCCGACGACCACCAGCGCGCGAACGCCGAGACGGCGGAGCGCTACGGAGGCGCACGCTGCGTCGCGCAGGACGCGCTCGGCCCGGACACCCTGGCCGCGCTGCTCCGCTGGCTGACCGACCCTTCCGCGCACGCGGCGCAAGCCGCGCGCTGGGAGCCCCTGGCCCGGGAGCGGGCGGCGGAGGACTGCGCCCGCGGCCTCGCCGCCGCCTGGACTCGAGCCGCCCCGGACCGACGACCGATAGCTTGCACCGCAACCCAGCTCTGAGGGAGCCCACCCATGACCAGTCCTTCCCACTTGAAGTCCCATTCCCAACTCCTCGGCGGCAACGGCGCGGGCCGCTCGGTCGGCAGCAGCGCGAAGATCGGTCTGGTCGGCGTGCTCGCGCTGATCGTGCTGGTCGTCGCCCTCTGGGACAAGTCCGACGATCCCGCGCAGGAACCGGAGACGCAGACCGCCAACGCCGAGCTCGGCGCCCTGGGCGCGACCGTCCAGGCCCCGACCGTGACCGAAGTCGAGCCGCTCGCCCCGGTGCCGACCCCGCCCGCCGTCGTCGAGCCGGCCATCGCCGACGCGCAGGAGCTGCCGGCGGGACCCCTCGCGCCGGTGCCGACGCCCGCCGTCGAGCCGGCTGCCCAGCCCGTCCCGGCCCCCGCTCCGGTCCCGGCCCCGCGGGCCGAGGTGTCCGGCCAGCGCTACCAGACCCGCGTCGGTGACAGCCTGTGGAAGGTGGCGGAGCGCTTCTACGGCAACGGCGCGAAGTGGCACGTGATCGCCGAAGCGAACGACCTCGGCGAGAGCCTGCCCCACGGCATCGAGATCGTGATCCCCGACCTGCCGGGCGCGACCACCCCGGCCGCGGTCACGCCGACCGCCCAGGCCCCGAACGGCTTCGAGCTGTACGAGGTCAAGGCGAACGACAGCCTGTGGAAGATCGCGGAGCGCACCCTCGGCGACGGCGCGCGCTGGCCCGAGATCCAGAAGGTCAACCGCGAGGTGCTGCTCGGCGCGAACGACGATGTCGTGCGGGTCGGTATGAAGCTGAAGATTCCGCGCAGCTCCTGATCGTCCACCGCCCGGGAGCGCCGCTCCCGGGTTCCTCCCATCTCCCTGCGAGGTACTCCGGCATGCAACCCGAACGCAAAAAAGGCGCCGTCGTCGTCACCCCTCCGGGCTCGTTGCCCACGCTCCCCACGAACGTCGCCCGTCCGCGGGTGCACATGATCGGCCTCGGCGGAACCGGGATGAGCGCCCTCGCGCGCATCCTGCTCGGCCGCAAGGCGAAGATCAGCGGCTCCGACCGCTGCAAGAACGGCCGCATCCGCGAGCTGATCCGGGCGGGGGTCGCGTTCTGTGAGGGGCAGGACGGGGGCAGCCTGCCGGAAGACTGCGAGCTGGTCGTGCGCTCCGCGGCGGTGCCCGATGACAACCCGGAGATCGTCGAGGCGAAGAAACGCGGCGTGCGCGTGATCAAGTACTCGACGGCCCTCGGGGATCTGATGGCGGGAGCGCGCGGGATCGCGGTCGCCGGGACCCACGGCAAGACGACGACGACCGCGATGGCGTCGCACGTCTTCCTGAGCTGCGGGGTCGACCCGACCTTTGTCGTCGGTGGCGAGGTGCGGCAGCTTGGCGGTTCGGCGCGGGTCGGGCAGGGGCCGCATTTCATCGCGGAGGCCTGCGAGTTCGACCGCAGCTTCCTCAAGCTGCGGCCGTGCATCGCCCTGATCACCAACGTCGAGGCCGACCATCTCGACTACTACCGGGACCTCGCCGAGATCCAGGACGCCTTCCGCTCGTTCATCCGGCTCTTGCCGGCGGACGGCCTGGCCGTGATCAACGGCGACGACAAGAGCTGCGGACCGCTGCGCCGCGCGGTCGGCTGCCGGCTCGAGACCTTCGGCCTCGAGCAGGGCAACAACTGGCAGGCGGTCGACGTCTGCCTGGCCCCCGAGGGAGCGAGCGCGCGCCTGCTGCACGACGGCCAGCCGGTCGGCCAGCTGCAGCTCGCCCTGCCCGGCGTGCACAACCTGCTCAACGCCCTCGCCGTGGTCGCGAGCGCGGCCGCCGAAGGCCTCGCCTTGCCGGCGGTGCTCGCGGCGCTGAGCCGCTTCAAGGGCGTCGACCGGCGCTTCCAGATCCTCGCCGACCGCAACGGGCTCGCGGTCGTCGACGACTACGCGCACCATCCGACCGAGGTCGCGGCGGTGCTGCGGGCCGCCCGCGAACGCTACCCGACGCGCCGCCTGATCGCGGTCTTCCAGCCCCATCAGCACAGCCGCACCCGGCTCTTGTTCGAGGACTTCGCCCGCGCGCTCGCCCTCGCCGACGAGGTCGTGCTGCCGGACATCTACGCGGCCCGCGACAGCGTGCAGTGGTGCGAGAGCGTGTCTTCCCAGGACCTCGTCGCCCGCATCCGCGAGCTCGGCGTGCGCTCCCGCTACGTCCCGGACTTCGCCGACGTGGTCGAGAGCCTGACCCCGGTGCGGCAGGCGGCCGCGGTGTTCATGGGCGCGGGGGACCTGACCACCGCCGCCCACGCGCTCGGCCTGCGCCTGAGCAGCGGGCGCAGCTCGGGCCTGACCCGGAACCTGCGGGCGGTGCGCCCGAAGGAGCAGGCGTGAGGCTCAGGACCCGCATCTCCGCGCGCTTCGGCGACATCTTCTCGAGCGGCGCGCCCTTCGGCCGGCTGACGACGATGGGGGTCGGTGGAGCCGCCGCGCTGTTCTTCGCGCCGCGCAGCATCGGCGAGGCGGCCGCGGTCGCGAGCTTCCTCAAGCGGGCGGGCGTGCCGACCTTCTACCTCGGCGGTGGCTCGAACAGCATCTGCACGGACGACTGCTTCGACGGCGCGGTGCTCTCCCTGCGCGGCCTGTCGAAGTTCCGCTTCCTGCCCGGCACGCTGATCGCCCAGGCGGGCACCTCCCTCGCCCGGCTGGTGCACCGCGCGAGCCGGGTCGGCGCGGGGGGGCTCGAGTGTCTGGCCGGCATCCCCGGGACCGTCGGCGGGGCGGCCTACATGAACGCGGGCGGCCGGGCCGGAGACATCGCCGGCCGCGTGCGCTCGCTGCTGGTGCTCGATCCCGCCCGTGCCGAGCTGGTCCGGCTGCCGCGGGGGCGGATCCCGTACCGCTACCGCTCCTCGGGGCTGCACGGCCGGCTCGTCCTCGAGGTCGAGCTCGCGATCGAGGGGGCAGAGCCCGCGCGGGTCGCGGCGCGCACCCGGGAGATCCTCGACAAGAAGCGCGCGAGCCAGCCCCTCAAGGCGCGCAGCGCGGGCTGCGTGTTCAAGAACCCGACGGGGGACGCGGCGGCGCGGCTGATCGACCGGGCGGGCCTGAAGGGCAGCCGGGTCGGGGGGGCGCTGGTGTCCGAACGTCACGCGAACTTCATCTGCAGCGACCGGGGCACCCGGGCCGGCGATGTTTTCGCCCTGATCGAGCGCGTGCGGCGGACGGTGGAAGAACGGTATGGAGTGCGGCTCGCCCTCGAGGTGCGCCGCCCGAGTGAGCACCTGGTGAGGTGAGACGGAGGAAGAGCGTGCGAGTCGCCGTCGCCTACGGAGGCGTTTCAAAAGAGCGCCCGATCAGTTTGAAGACCGGCCGCGGCGTCGCGGAGGCCCTGCGCGCCCTCGGCCACGACGTCGTCCTCGTGGACCTGACCGAGAACCGCCCGGACGCGCTGCTCGCAGCGGCACCGGAGGTCGTCTTCCTCGCCCTGCACGGGCGCTACGGCGAGGACGGCCAGCTCGCGGCGGAGCTCAAGAGCCGCGGGGTGCCCTGCACGGGAGCGTCGCCGGAGGCCTGCCGGCTGGCGATGGACAAGATCGCCACCCGGGAGGCCCTGGCGCGGGCCGGGCTCCAGGTCGCCAAAGGGATGGCGCTGACCGGGACGGAGAGCCTCGAGGAGCTGCCCGGCCTGACGCTTCCGCTCGTCCTGAAGCCGGCCTGTGAGGGCTCGAGCCTCGGGGTGCGTATGGTCGACCGGCCGGAGGACTTCGCGCCAGCCCTGGCCGAGGTCGCGGGCTTCGGCGACGTGGTGCTGTGCGAGGAGCGGCTGGTCGGGCGGGAGTGGACCGTCGGCGTCGTCGACGGCCAGGTGCTGCCGCCGATCCTGCTCGAGGCGGCCGGGGAGTTCTTCGACTACGCGGCGAAGTACCAGGACCAGCGCACGAAGTACACGGTCGATCCCCCGAGCGAGGTCCGCGAGGTCCTGCTCGACGCCGGGAAGCGCGCGGCGGAGGCGCTCGGATGCGCGGCGCTGTGCAGGGTCGACCTGTTCGAGACCGCCCGCGGGCCGGTGCTGCTGGAGGTCAACACGACGCCGGGCATGACCGCGCGCAGCCTGCTGCCGATGGCGGCGGCCGCGGCGGGCATGTCCTACGGGCATCTGTGCGAGCGGCTGCTCGCGCGGGCCCTGGCCTGGTCGAGCGCCGGCGCGCAGGCCGGACACGACAACATCGAAGGAAGGGTGCACGATGGCTGAGACAGCGGAAACCGAGAGCGCGCAGGTCGACCTGCGCGGCGCGAAGATCGACGGGGGCGCGCTCGCCCGGGTGGCCTGGGAGCACGCGCGCACGCTCGGCGGCCTGCTCGCCAAGGGCGGCGTCGCCCTGTGGGGCTGGGCGAAGAGCCCGACCGGCCGGCAGGTGCTCGGCCTGCTGTTCGTCGCCGGCTGCTTCGTGTTCCTGTCGCAGCGGGTCAAGCGCAGTCAGCTGCGGCACGGCGCCTTCACGATCCCGCGGGCCCAGGTCGCGCTCGCCTGGCCGGAGTACATCAGCACGCAACCGCGCGCAGCGCTGCGGGGCGCAGCGGGCGCGACGCTGAGCCCCTTCGACGCGGCGAGCCTGCCCGGCCTGGTCGAGGACCTCGCGCGCCAGCCCTGGCTCGCCGACATCGAGCACGCCGCCTGGCGCTTCCCGGCCCACCTCGAGCTGCGGCTGAACCTGCGGGTGCCCTACGCCTGGGTCGAGCTGTCCCGGGAGCGGGTGCTGGTCGACCGCGAGGGCCATCTGCTGCCGACCAGCGCGTACCGGGCGGAGCGGCTCGCCGCGGCGGAGCTGCCGTCCCTGCGCGGTGTGCCCGACCGCACGCTGCCGCTGCCGGGGCAGCTGTGGGACAGCAAGCACGTCAGCTACGCCCTCGCCTTCCTCGATCTGCTCGAGCAGAGCGGCCATCCCGACTACAAGCGCGGCGCGCGGGTCGACGTCTCGCGGGTCGGCGTGGCCGGCGCCGACGCGGAGCTGTTCTTCGTGCCGCGCGGTCTGCCGCCGATCGCCTACGGGCGCTCGCCGGCCGATCCGCGCTGGCGGGTCTCCGACGAGAAGCTGATCAAGGACCTCGAGCTCCTGTTCCGCCTGGCGGAGGCCGATCCGGCGGGCTTCGCCGACGTCGAGCAGATCCGCCTCGGCCCGCTGCAGCCAGCGGTGGTTCCCGCGGGAAGCTGAGCTGACAGAACCTGCGCTACCAGCCAACAAAGAGAAAGGGGACCCCGAGGGGTCCCCGTTCTCATTCAGGACGCAGCGCGATCAATAGCGGCGGCCGCCGCCGCCACCACCACCACGCCGCTCGCGCGGACGGGCTTCATTGACCGTCAGCGCACGACCGGACATTTCGTAGCCGTTGAGCGCTTCGATGGCGGCCTGACCTTCAGCCTCATCAACCATCTCGACGAACCCGAAGCCGCGCGGACGCCCGGTTTCGCGATCGGTGATCAGGTTGACCCGAGAAACAGTACCGTGCTGCTCGAAAAGGCTCTGAATTTCAGCATCGGTCGCGCTGAAGGGAAGATTGCCAACGAAAATGTTCTTCATGATCTCAAATCCTGCCCACTCTGTAAAAGAATCAGACCACACCGCACAACTGGGCTCTTGTCCGCGTCGTCTTGCCGCCGCACACCGGCCTTACTCGTCAGGGGATATGCGGCAGCACCAGGGATATTACCCATTTCGGCGGCGAAAGCGAGAAAAACCCCGCCCGGTCAGAACTTTTCACATTCCCCGTAGACGCTGATCGAAGGCGGGTTGCCAGGGAAATCGACGGGCGCGTGGACGACACTGTCTGGCGCCGCTCGCTGCTGCGTGTCCCAAGGGGCGCTGTCAGGGCTCCAGGCCGATAATGCGCCAGCCGTCGCGGCCGAGCTCGAGGCTGTACACCGCGCCGCCGGGCTGGTGCACGCGCGCGCGCCGGCCGTCGATCTCGGCCCGCAGGCCCGAGATCAGCTCGGCGGCGACCCGGGGGCTGAGCCCCGTCGCGTTCTCGAGCATCCGGGCGCGGAACTCGGCGACCGCCTCGGCGTTGGTCAGGCGGCCGATCAGCTCGGGGGTCAGGGGGCGGCCGGCGGCCTCGCCGGCCCGCACCGAAACGTGCAGGCAGAGCGCGGGCCAGTCGGCGCTGCGTTCGAGCCGGTCCGGGTCGCCCGCCAGCCCGTACAGGAAGTCGGCGACCGCTTCCCGCGGTCCGGTCTCGTCCCGCAGCCAGGTCTCGTCGCCGGACAGCTCGACGCGGCCGGGGTAGCCGCCTCCGGTCGCGAAGCGCCAGCGGCGCCCCGGGGTGACCAGCAGCAGCGCACCGCCCTCCGGCACCACGAGGGCTGGCAGCAGCCGGCGTCCGGAGCCCGCGCCGACGGCTTGCCGGAGCGCGGGCAGTGACATCCGCAGGGTCTCCTCGGGGGGGCGTGTGGCGAGCAGCCAGGCGTGCAGCAGCCCGCCGAGCAACGGCCGCGCGGGGCCGTCGTGCGCTGCCGGCGCGAGGAAACGCTCGCGGCCGCTCCACCAGCGCGCGAGCCGGTCGCCGCGCAGGGACACCGACTCGCGCCGGGTGTGGCCGGCGCGGATGATCGCGGCGCTCACCCGGGTGCGGCCGCCGTCCCGCCGGGCGACCACGACATCGACGCTGCCGACCCGTCGCCCGGAGTGGAGCAGCGCGTAGCGCACCGTGTCGGCGCTCTGGGCGCAGAGCGGGGCGAGCAGGGTGAGGAGGAGGAGAGAGCGCATCGGAGGCCGGGGCTGCGGGGGCGCCCTCAACGTAGCGCCGCCCCGAGCGCTGCGCAAGGCCGCCGCAGCCACAGGCCCGCGCCGGGCAGGCGGGGCTCGCGCCCGGCGAGCAGCGCTTCGGCGACGGTCCACACCGCTTCGGGGGGGAGCCGCAGCTGGCAGGGCGGAGGGTCCTCGCCGAGGGGGCAGCGGCGCTTGCAGCAGGGCGCGCAGCCGATCTGCGCGCCGAGCGCCCAGCCCGCCCAGGGCGAGGTGCGCAGCGGGGAGGCCGGGCCGAACAGCGCGAGCGTCGGCGTGCCGCGGGCGCTCGCGAGGTGGAGCGGGCCGCTGTCGTGGCCGAGCACCAGCGCGGCGCGCTCCGCCAGAGCGGCGAAGCCGAGCCAACTCGTGCGGCCGGTCAGGTCACGGGCATCGGGCACCGCGCGCAGGATCGCCGCCGCCCGCCCGCCGTCGTCGGGGCCGCCGCACAGCGCGACGCCGAGGCCGGCGCCCCGCAGCCGGCGCGCGACGAGGCCCCAGCGCTCGGTCGGCCAGCGGTTGGCCGCCTTTCCGGCGCCGGGCAGCACCACGGCGAAGCGCCCGGGCAGGGGGGCGAGCAGGGCTGCGGCTTCGGCCCGCGCGGCGGGGGGCGGCTCGAGGGGAAAGCGCACCGGCCCGGCCTTCGCCCCGAGGGCGGCGGCGGCGGCCAGGTAGCGGCGCACGGCGTGGCGTCCCCGCACCGGCGCGGCGACCCGCCGGGTGTAGACCAGCGGCGCGGCCTCGCGGGCGGCGGCGAAGCCGACGCGCGGGCGGCCGAGGCCGGCCCACAGCGTCCACAGCGCGCTCTTGGCGAGGCCCTGCAGGTCGAGCACCGCCTGGAAGTCGGCCCGGCGCAGCGCGGCGGCCAGCGCGCGCAGGGCCGGGGGAGCGATCCAGGGGAAGCGGCGCCGGCGCGGCACCTCCCAGGTCCGGGCGACCACCGGACAGGCCCGCACCAGCGAAGCTGCGCGCGGCTCGACCAGCCAGTGCAGCTCCCAGCCCGCCGCGGCGAGGGCGGCGGCGGCGGGCAGGCTGTGGACGACGTCTCCGCAGGCGCTCAGCTTGATCAGCAGCAGCCGCTTCATGCGAGCACCTCCCGCCAGGCATCGGCGGCCTGGTCGAGCAGGAAGCCATCGCGCACGCGTGCCCGGGCCCGGGCGGCGCAGCCGGCGTAGTGGTCCGCGTCCTCCCACAGCCGCAGGATGGCGCTCCGCCAGGCGTCCGTTTCCTCCGCCAGGCTGCCCGCGTCGCCGAGGATGGCGGGCTGCACCCCGACCGGGGAGGCGACCGCGGGGATGCCCGCGGCGAGGTAGCGCAGCAGCTTCATCCCGCATTTGCCCCGGGTCCAGGGATCGTCCGCCAGCGGCGCGAGGCCGATGGCGAAGCCCGCCAGCGCCGGCGCCTCCGCCTCGGCGCTCCAGGGGATGCGGACCAGCGGCAGCTCAGGCCAGGCGGGGAAGGCGTCGCAGACCACGTGCAGCTCCCAGTCCCGGCGCTCCTCCCACAGGGCCGCGAAGACCGGCCGCAGGCGCTCGAGGTAGACGAGGTTCGAGGCGCTCCCGAGCCAGCCGAGCACCCGGCGGGGCGGCTCCGGAGGGTCGGGGGCGAGGCCGACCGCGGTCGGGATCACCCGCGCGTCCCCGGCGAGCGCGGCGAGGTAGGGGTTGCCGGCGACGCACGCGTCGGCGAGCCCGACGATGGTCCGGAACTTCAGGCTCCGCGCCCAGGAGCGCGTGGCGCCGCGGTTGCTGTCCCGGAAGGGCAGGGCGTCGTCGAAGTCGAAGACCAGCCGGCGGCAGCTCCTGCGCAGGGCCAGGGCGTCCCAGGGGCTGAGCAGGCGGCGCTGGAGCACGACCGTCCGGGCCTTCCCCGCCTCGCGGAACAGGGCCCGCCGGCCGCGGCGTCCGATCGCCTCCCAGCCGACCTCGAGCCCGCGGGCGCGCAGCCGCGGCAGCAGCGCGCGGACGCGGGCGCGGGCGCTGGGCCCGTCGCGGTTCTCGGTCAGGAAGAAGGCGTCCACCGCCCGGTCAGGGTCCGACCTGCGCGACCCGCGCGCTCGCTGTCGAGGGCGCGACCTGCGTCGGCGGCGGCACCAGCTCGGGCACCCGGCAGACCTGCAGCACCTCCTCGAGCGAGTCGAGGAAGCGCAGCACCTCCGAGCGCCCGCTCGGCCGGCGGGTCGGGGTGTTGACCAGGCAGGCGTTGAGGCCCGCGGCGGTCGCGGCCTGGGCGTCGACCATGCTGTCGCCGACCATCAGGCTCGGCCGCGTGCCGCCGAAGCGCTCGTGCAGCTCGAGCAGCGGCCGTGGGTGGGGCTTCTTCTCGGGGTAGCGGTCGCCGCCGCAGATGTCGATGAAGAGCAGCGAGACACCGAGCCGGCGCAGCAGCTCGCGGGCGAGCTTCTCGGGCTTGTTGGTCGCGACCGCGATGCGCACCCCCGCCTCGACCAGCGAGGACAGCACGTCGAGGGCGCCAGGAAACAGCGTCGTCGTCTCGACCAGCCGCGAGCGGTACGTGTGCAGGAAGTCCTGGCCGAGGCGGACGAGGTCGGCCACCTCGGGGATGCTGTTCTGCAGGAGGTGCGCGACCCGCCAGCCGATGTGGGAGCGGACCGTCTCGATCGGCAGGGGCTGCAGCTTGTGGTGGGCGCGGACGTCGTTGACCGCGGCGGCGATGTCCCGGGAGGAGTCGACCAGGGTGCCGTCGAGGTCGAAGATCACCAGGGAATAGCGCGGGCCGGCCTCTTCGATCGGGGCCGGCGGGTTCAGCCCGAGGATGGTCTTGCGCGCCAGGAAGGAGGCCTCCCGACGGCGGCGAAGCAGGTCGGCGGCGGAGTGGCGACGCGGCACGGGAGGCGGCCTCCGGGGAGCACACAAGGCGTTGCACTGTAGCCGAGGAGGGGCGCGGGCGCAATGCCGCACACCTGGACACCTCGGGGCCCCGGTGGCACAATGTCCGTGGACTCGCGCAGGAGGGAGGCGTATGGCTCCTCGTCGGATCGGTTGGCAGGCTCTGCTCATCCTCGGTGTCGCGCTGGCGACATGTGCGTTCGCGCAGGACAACGAAGAGATCACGCTGCATCTCGAGCGCGCCGACGCCCGCGCCGAGCGCGGGTCCTACGGCGAGGCGATCTCGCAGCTCGAGATCGTGCTCGGGGTGGCCGAGGAGGAAGAGGACGAAGCGCTGCTGCTGTCGATCTTCCAGCGCCTGATCCGGCTGTTCCAGACCAAGGGCTACTACGAAGAGGCCGAGGAGTACCTCGCCTGGGGTGAAGAGCTCGAGAGCCACCGCGAGCATCCCGGCTTCCTGCACGCCGTCGGCGACTACCACTTCTTCCGGGGCGACAACGACGCGGCCGAAGATGCCTTCCGCGCCGCCCTCGACCTCGACGAGAACGACGCCGCGGCCCGCATCGGCCTCGGCACCGTGCTCGACAGCCAGGGCAAGAAGGTCGAGGCCGAGAAGCACCTGACCGCCCTGCTCGACCTGGTCTACGAGTACAGCGACCTCAGCGCCCAGGAGTACCACGCGGCCGCCCAGGCCTGCTTCCTGCTCGACACCTACAGCGACGTCAAGAACCGCTGGGCGCGCGGCATGGTCGAGTACGCCTGGGAGCTGTTCGGGGCCGCCCAGGAGCTCGACCCGACCTACATCGACAACCTGGTCGACAAGGGCGCGCTCTACATGTCCCAGAACAACCACGAGCAGGCGAAGATCGTGTTCGAGAGGGCCCTCGAGGTCAACTCGAACCATCCCGAGGCGCTGATCGGGCTCGCCGAGGCCACGCTCGGCATGTGGCAGCTCGGCTACGACCGCTTCCGCCTGTCGACCGAGCTGCTCGACCGCGCCGCCGCGATCAACGAGACCCACCCCGACCTGCTCGAGCTGCTCGCCGTCCGGGCCTTCGACGACGACCTCTACGATCAGGCCGCGCGCCACCTCGAGCGCGCCCTCGAGGTCAACCCGAGCCGTCCGAGCACCCTGGCCGTACGGGCGGCCGTCGAGCTGGTCACCGGTGACGAGGAGGGCTTCGACGAGACCGAGCGCCTCGCCCTCGACGCCAACCCGCTCGCGGCGCGCTTCTACTGGCAGATCGCGACGATCGTCGACCGCAAGTTCCTGTACAAGGAAGCGGCGGAGTTCTCCCGCAAGGCCCTCGCCCTCGACGAGGACTTCTGGCCGGCGATGACCACCCTCGGCCTGAACCTGATGCGCCTCGGCGACGACGTCGAGGGCACGAAGTGGCTCGAGTCCTCCTACGAGCACAACCCTCGCGACATCTACAGCGAGAACATGCTGATGGTCTCGCGCAAGATCGAGCGCGAATACGAGACCATCGAGACCGACTACTTCATCGTGCGGCTGCACAAGGACCAGCGCCAGATCCTCGAGCCCTACGTCCTCGACTTCCTGCACGACGCCTACGAGCAGCTGACCGAGAAGTACGGCTTCACCCCGAACGGCAAGGTCGTGCACGAGCTGTTCGCCGAGCACGACGACTTCTCGGCGCGCTCGGTCGGCGTCCCCTACATCGGCGCGATCGGCGTCTGCTTCGGCATGGTCTTCACCCAGGTCGGCCCGACCCCGCAGCACAGCTGGGCGCGCACCCTGTGGCACGAGTTCGCCCACGTGATCACCGTCGAGATGACCGAGCACCGCGTGCCGCGCTGGCTGACGGAAGGCATCTCGACCTGGGAGGAGAGCAACGCCCGGCCCGAGTGGCGCCGCGAGTTCGACCGGGAGATCCTCGAGGCGCTCCACCACGAGCGGCTGCTCGGGATCCGCGAGCTCAACCAGGGCTTCACCAAGCCGAAGTTCCCCGGGCAGATCCTGCTCAGCTACTACCAGGGCGCGATGATCTGTCAGTTCATCGACGAGCGCTGGGGCTTCGAGAAGATCGTCCACATGCTCCACGGCTACCGGGACTTCAAGAGCCCCGACGAGATCTTCGACGAGCAGTTCGGGATGACGCTCGAGGAGTTCGACGCCGCGTTCCTCGCCTGGGTGCGGGAGTTCTACAAGGACTTCACCTGGAAGCCGAGCTACGACAGCTCGGACGTGCGCAAGTTCAAGCGCGCCCTGCGCAAGGACCCGAGCAACGCGCAGCTGATGGCCGAGCTCGCGCGCGCCTACCTGTTCATCGACAAGATCGCCGACGCCGAGACCTACGCGGGCAAGGCCCTCGACGTCGACCCGAGCAACGGCGACGCCTTCCTGGTCATCGCCGGCCTCGCGATGCGCCGCGACCGCAAGGATCTCGGCAAGCAGTTCTACATCCAGGCCCTCGACAACGGCACGACCCACCCCTTCGCCGCCTTCTACAACCTCGGCAACCTGCTGCTCGAGGAGGAGAAGATGCGCCAGGCCGCGGGCATGTTCCGTGAGGCCCTGAAGTGCTTCCCGACCAACGAGGCGGTGCTGCGCCAGCTGCTCGCGATCTACACCGAGCTCGGCCTCGACGAGGAGAAGCTCGAGATCATGGAGCGCATCGTCGAGGTCAACCACCTCGATGTCGACCTGCGCGTCGAGCTCGCCGGGCTGTACAGCACCAAGTACCTCGAGGAGCGGGGCTGGGCCGAGGCGGCGAAGCTGCTGACCCAGATCATGGCGGTCAACCCGATGGATCCGACGATCCACGGCAAGCTCGGCATCGCTCTCAAGGAGAGCGGCGACCACGGCGACATCACCAAGCGCGAGCTCGACTTCGCCACCCGCTTCAACGCCGACGGCGTCGCCCAGTACTGGGTGCACCTCGCCGAGCTGTGCCTGATCCGCGGCGAGCTCGAGGAAGCCGAGCAGGCCGCCAAGCAGGCGCTGAGCCACAACACCCTCGACGAGGCGCGGGTCCAGATCGTGCTCGACGAGATCGCGCGGCGGAAGCAGGAACAGTAGGGTCGCTCGCCGCGGAGGGAAGATGCACGCGACCGACCCCACGCTCGCCGCCTGGCTCGAGCGTGTCGGACTCGAGGAAGCGCCGCCGCCGACCCTGGCGGGCCTGGCGCGGCTGCACCGCGCGCAGCTGCTGCACATCCCTTTCGAGAACCTCGACATCCTGTTCGGGCGCGGCATCGACCTCGCCCCGGACAATGTCGCGGACAAGCTGATCACGCGCCGCCGCGGCGGCTACTGCTTCGAGCTGAACGGCCTGTACTGTCGCATGCTGCAGGCGGTCGGCTTCGATGCCCGGCTGTTGCTCGCCCGGGTGTTGTGGGGCGCGGAGGGGATCCCGCCGCGCATCCACGCGCTGTGCCTGGTCACCGTCGGCGACGTGTACTGGCTCAGCGACGTCGGCTTCGGGGCCCACTCGATGCGCTACCCGCTGGCGCTCGTCGACGGCGCCACCCTGGTGACCGACGATCAGCGCCTGCGGCTCCAGCGTGACCCCGAGCACGGCTGGCGGCTGGAGGGCATCCACGAGGGCGCCTGGCAGGTGCACTACGTGTTCGACCTCGCCCGGGTGTACCCCGCCGACATCGCGCTGGGCAACCACTACACCTCGACCGGCACCCACACCCACTTCACCCGCATCGCGACGCTCGCCCGGCTGACGCCCGAGGGGCGGGTGACCCTGCGCGACCGGCTCGTCGCCCGCTACGCGTCCGGGCGCACCGAGAAGGAGATGGCCTACCCGGCGAGCCTGCCCTCCATCCTCGCCGCGGACTTCGGCATCGAGCCCGCTGCGAGCGAAGAGGAGTGGGCGCGCTACTGGCGCATCGTCGACGGGGAAGCGCACGCCTGAAGGGCCGTCAGTCGACCGGCCTCCCCTGCGTGCTGTGCAACGCTGTGCAGTTCTCGTGCGAAGTGTGCCCGCCATCCTGGTCCGCCCGCTCGGTCTCGCGCGCCGCCGGTCTACCCTGTCCATCCGCCTGCCTGGCGGTGCGACGGCCTCGAAGAGCGGGCGGCACGGGCCGTGCTCTTCGACCTCCTGCACACACAGGAGGGACAACGATGCGCTACGCGACCGACAGCTTCCAGAGCTGGTGGCGTTCCTGCCGGGCCTGGCTGCGCGCGTTCTGAGCCGCCTTCGCCGGGGGTCTCGAATCGGAGTCGGAATCGGAATCGGAGGAAGAAACCGCAGAGGCGCAGAGTTCCGCAGAGGACCGCAGAGAGGGCGGATGAGAGGATAGGCCCTCTGCGAAGCTCTGCGTCCTCCGCGCCTCAGCGGTTACTTCCCTTCCGTCGGAGATCGGAATCGGAGTCGGAATCGGTATCGGAATCGGAAGAATCGGGCAGGGGC
The DNA here is from genome assembly GCA_030428695.1 of bacterium. The sequence continues at coordinate 9,117 of JAUIEM010000016.1, read as the reverse complement.
ACGGGCACGATCGGAATCGGGATCGGAATCGGGATGGGATTTCGCACGGCGTTGGCACACGTTCCCGCAGACCCACACTCCGAGGAACGAGGAGCGAGGGTCAAGGGCTGCAGCTACACAAGAGGAGTTGGGTGGCAGCCCTGTTTGCGACACCACCGCAGGTCTCTTCTCCGAGGAACGAGGAGAGGAGAGCGAGGAGGTGGCGCAATCAGGGCGATGGTCGCCCAACCTCCGACAGAGTTGTGTTCTACACGGTGGTCCCCCACCGGGGGACTTACAGGGGGGCATCAACAAGCCAACAAACACCTCGGTCCCCGGGGGACCGGTGTGCGTCACGGTGCTTGCCTCGGACGCGACAATCCGATCCGGATCGGGCGCCGTCAGCCACGGTAGGCCGCGCGGATCGCCTTGAGGCTCGCCGCCGCCTCTTCGGCGACGGCCGGCCGCTCGTCCTTGCGCGCCGCCTTGAGGGCGCGGGCCGCGGGTCGGGCGGCGGCGCCGAGCTGGCCGAGCAGCTGGGCCGCGCGCCAGCGCAGCTGCCAGCTCTGGTCCTGGAGCGCGGCCGCGAGGCCGTCGACCGCCGGGCGGCCGAGGCGGGCGCTCGCGTCGCGGGCGGCGTCGCGGACCTGCGCCTCGTCCCCGGCCTCGCGCAGGGCGCGGAGGATCCGGGGCACGTCCTCCTCCCCGCCGAGCGCCCCGAGGGCGCGGAGCAGGGAGGCGTACAGCGCGAGCGCCGCCGTCCCCCGGGGCTCGAGCGCGTCGAGGCGGGCGCGCAGGGGCGCCCGGGCCGACTCCGCGCCGAGCAGGGCGAGGGCGGTCGCGGCCGCCCCGGCGACGGCGGGTGGCTCCGCCAGCGCCTCGCACAGGCGCGTCACGGCTTCGCCGCCGATGCTGCCGAGGGCGCGCGCGACGGCGGGGGAGGGGTCCTGCCGCAGGGCGGCGAGCAGGCCTGTCAGGGCGGCGCCGCCGCCGATGCGGCCGAGGGCCCAGGCGGCGTGGACTCGGACGCCGGCGACCGGGTCGTGCAGCGCGACGCACAGCCCGGCGACCGCCGCGGAGGCCGCCGCCCCGCTGCGGCCGAGGAGGTCGGCGGCGCGCAGGCGCGCGGCGGGCTCGTCCCCGGCCAGGGCGTCGAGCAGGGGGTCGAGGGCGTCGCTCGGCGCGAGGCGGCTCAGCAGGGCCTCGAGCTCCGGGACCAGCTCGGCCTCGTCCCGCCCGTCGGGGCTGGAGTGCAGGGCCCCGCGCAGCCAGCGCAGGGCGACCTCGTCGTCCAGCCGGCGCAGGGACCCGCCGTCGTCGCCGTCGGACAGCCACAGCGCCTCGCAGCCCGGGCAGCGGAACAGGCGCCCGCGCTGCCCGCCCGTGCCCCGGGGCTCGAGGTCGTCACGGGCGTCGGCGGGGACCTCCAGATCCCCCGTGCAGCGTTCGCAGGGCTCGCTCAAGGGGCCTCCGGGGGAAGCGGCGGCGTCGGGGGCAGCGCCGGGTGTCTGTGGTCGTCGTGGCTGTGCCCGGGGTCCTGGCCCTCGTGGGTGTAGTGGATCGTCAGCAGCCGGTCTCCCCGCAGCACCCGCAGGCTGAAGGGCTGTTGGGACATGAACAGGCCGTAGATGTGGTCGCGGGCCTGGAGGTTGGTCGCGATCTGCGGCGGCAGGTCGACGATCTTGTCGTCCTCAAAGAGCCCGCACGCTTCGAGGCGCTCCTCGGCGTCGCTCCAGACGTAGCCGAGCTCGAGGATCGGTCCCCTGCCGGTCGAGCGCAGGTCGCCGGAGAAGTCGTCATCCTCCAGCCGGTATTGCAGCGCCTCGTCGAGCACGATGTGCTGCTCGTCCGCGCCCCAGGGCGCGTTTCGCTCGATCCAGCGGGCGGCCATGAAGCCGAAGGCGCCGATCATGCTCAGCACCAGCACCCAGGTCCAGCCCTTCTGTTCCTCGGCCTTCTTCTTCGCCGCGCGCTTCTCTTCCGCCGCGACCTGACCGCCCTGGTCCAGCCGCGCGATCACCTCCTCGACCGAGCCGGGACGCTTGTCCGGATCCTCCGCGGTCAGCTCGAAGACCAGCGCGGTCCAGTCCTTCGACAGCTCCGGACGGACCTGCTCGACGGGCCGCAGGGCGCGCGGGCTCTCGCCGGTCAACATCGCGTAGAGCAGCATGCCGAAGGCGTACAGGTCGCTGCGCTTGTCGGTCGGCGCGCCGGGCCGGGCCTGCTCCGGGGCGAGGTAGAGGGGCGTGCCGACCAGGCCGGTGTGGCTCGCCATCGACAGCTGGTAGGAGAGCTGGTCGGCGGCGAGCTTGCCGAGGCCGAAGTCGGCGATGCGCGGGGTGTCCTTGGCGTCGAACAGGATGTTCTCAGGCTTGAGGTCCCGGTGCACGATGCCCTGCTCGTGGGCGTAGGCCAGCCCGGTCAGGAGCTGGCGGGCGATGCGCAGGGTCTCCTCTTCGGAGAGGGCGCCGTCCGCCGCGATGCGATCCGCCAGGCTGCCCCCCGGGCAGTACTCGAGGGCGAGGAAGGGAGGCTCGCCGGTCGGGTCGACGTCGAGCATGCGCACGAGGTTCGGGTGGCTGAGGTTGGCGAGCGTGCGCCCCTCGCGGATCAGCCGCTCCGCGCAGTCGGGGTGCGGGATCTTGAGGGCGACCTGCCGCTCGGCCGCGTGCCGGTGCGAGGCGAGGTAGACCACCGCCTGGCCGCCCCAGCCGAGCACCCGCTCGATGCGGTAGTTGCCGAGCTCGGCGCCGTCCTCGAGCAGCGCGGGCTCCTCGCCTCCCGGGAAGTGCCGCGCGGCGAAGTCGCGCGCCCGCTCGCGCAGGTCGTGGCGGGTCGGGGTCGGGCAGTCGAGGCTGGACAGGACTTCGCGCAGGGCGGCCTCGTCGTCGGTGTCGTGCAGGTGCATCGGGGTCTCCGGGTCTGCTGCTCCCCGGCGGGCGCCGGCGAGCAGCAACAGGGGAGAGGCCTCTTCCTCCCTGCTCACCCGCGCGAGCGCGGGATCGCAGGCGAGGCTTCTCCTGGCTCGAGAACGCAACTCGCTGCGCTCGTTGCATCCGCTCACGGAGTGAGCGTTGGGAGGTATCCGGACGAGGCCCCGCGAGCGGGGAGCCTTTTTCCGGAATCTCCGCGGAAAGCCCTCACTCCGGGTCCCACCAGCTGCCCGGCCGGTAGCTGCCGAAGTACCAGGCGTGGCCCTCGGGGTCGCGGGCGGAGTAGCCGCGCCCCCCGTGCTCCTCGTCCTTGAGCGGCGTCACGATCTCGGCCCCCGCGGCGACCGCGCGGGCGTGGTGCGCGTCGGGGTCGTCGACCACCAGGGACAGGGTCGCGTGCAGGCCGGCCAGGTGCTGCGGGCTGCGTCGACCCTCCGCCGGACGCTCGGAGCTGACCATGATCACCCCGGGCCCGAGGCTGAGCTCGGAGTGCCGCACCGTGCCTTCCGGGCCGGGAACGACGAGGCGGCGCTGGAAGCCGAACGCGCGCTCGAGGAAGTCGATCGCGGCGGGGGCGTCCGCATAGGTCAGGCACGGGTGGATGGTCGAGGGTGTGGGCTCGGGCATCGAGCTTCCTCCTGCGAGCGGCGGGACGTGTACAATGCCACCATACCGGGGGAGCGTGCGATGGGACAGCCGGAGGCGGTGAAAGCGGGGGTGGGGGCGGACGCGGAAGCGGAGTCGGAATCGGAATCGAACTCGGAAGAAAATCGGGCAGGGGCACGGGCAGGGACGCGGGCAGGGATGGGATCGGACCCGGCATCGAACCCGGAAACGGAGGAAAATCGGGCACGGGCGCGGGCACGGGTGGACTCGGAATCGGACTCGGAATCGGAATCGGAATCGGCGTCGGACCCCGATCCGTTCGAGTCCGCTCCTCCCCGCAAGCGCTTCGACCTCGAGCCCCACGGCGTGTTGACCTTCCACGGCACGGCGCTGCGCGCTCTGGTCGCCGGTGGCCCGCTCGGGCTGCTCGGGCTCGCCGTGTTCTGCGTGATCCTGCTGTTCGAGTCGCCGGGGAGGACCCGCGAGCTGATGTACTTCTGCGGCATGATGGGAGCCTTCGGCTTCGCCTTCGGCAGCTGCCAGTGGTGGGGCGACGTGCTCCACCGGCAGGGCCGCGCGTCGCTCTCCCTCTTGCTGCACGGCGCCCTCGCCCTCGCGCTGTTCGGCGGCCTGGCCTGGCTCGGCTGGATGCTCGACGGCGAGGCCTTCGGGCGCATCGACCGCTGGCTCAGCTCGAGGCTGCTCGTGCCGGTCGTCGCCGCCCACCTCGCCCTGCAGGCCCCGCGTTTCGGGCTGACCTGGCCCGAGCGCCTGTTCACCGCCGGCTGCTTCGGTCTGACGACGGCGATCGGTCTGGTGTGGGCCAGCGGACGCTCGCCGCGGCCGCAGCTGATCGACCTCCTGCTGTTCCTCGGCGCGGCCTGCATCCCCCTGGTCGGCGTGACGGGACGCTGGCTCGGCCGCACCCTGTTCGGCCCGCCGCCCCTGCCGGGCGCGCGCGTCCACCCTCCGAGCCGCTGGCTGAGCCGGGGGATCCTGCTCGCGGGCAGCCTGCTCGTGCTGACCGCCCGGCTGACCTGGTTCGCGACGAGCAGACCGACGGACGCGCAGCTCCACTCGCTCACCCTGGTGCTCGGCGGGATGGCGGTCGCGCTGCTCGTCCTCGCCGCCCGGCAGCACCGCGCCGGGGAGCCTTCCTGAGGTGCGGCGCCGGGCGATCGTCGCGGCGTTGATCGGAGCCCACGGGCCGCTGCTGCTCGCCCTCGGGGCCTCGATGCTCCTGCCGCTGGTGCTCGGCCTGGCGCTCGGCGAGCCGGGCACGCTCGCCGCCTTCGGCCTGCCAGCGCTCCTGTGCCTCGCCCTCGGCGGGCTGTGCCGGCGCTTCTTCCCGACCGTCACCCTCGACGGGCCGCGCGCGATGCTGCTGTGCGGCCTGGCCTGGATCGGCCTCAGCCTGCTCGGGGCGCTGCCCTACGTGTTGCTGCTCGGCACGCCGCCGATCGACGCCCTCTTCGAGGCGGTCAGCGGCTTCACGACCACCGGCATCACGATGCTCGCGGGGCTCGACGGGATGCCGGCGAGCATCCTCCTGTGGCGCGCGCTGACCCAGTGGATCGGCGGCCTCGGCATCATCACCCTGTTCCTCGCGGTGCTGCAGCGCGGCGCCCACCACCTGGTCGGGGCGGAGGCCCACAAGATCGCGACGCCCCGCCCCGTGCCCGGCCTGGTCCGCACCCTGCGCGCGCTGCTCGGCATCTACGCCGGGCTGACCGCCGCGGTGGCGGTCGCGCTGCTGCTGTGCGGCGCGTCCTTCTTCGACGCGCTCTGCCACGCGCTGACGACCCTCTCCACGGGCGGCTTCTCGACCCACGACGCGAGCATCGCCTGGTTCGCGCAGCAGGGCTTCGGAGCGGCGATCGAGTGGGTGCTGGTCGTCGGCATGTGCTGCGGCGGCATGTCCTTCGTCGTCCACTTCCGGCTCCTCCGCGGGCAGGGGCGGGCGCTGTGGGACGGGCGGGAGGTGCGGCTGTGGTGGATGCTGCTCGCCGGCTTCACGCTGCTGATCCTCGCCGAGCGCGGGGCGGCGGGGGCCTGGACCGACCTCGAGCGCGAGCTGCGCACGGCGCTGTTCCAGGTGCTCGCCGTGCTGACGACGACCGGCTTCGGCACCGTCGACATCGGCACGCCCTGGTTCGGCACCGGCGCGCGGCTCCTGTTTCTGGCGATGATGCTGATCGGCGGCTGCGTCGGCTCGACCGGCGGCGGCTTCAAGGTGCTGCGCATCGCCCTGCTCGGCGCGCTGTTGCGCCAGCAGCTCGCGCGCCTGGTGCTGCCGCGGCGGGCGCGGCGCGGCGTGGTGCTCGACGGCAAGCTGGTCGGGGCGGAGGAGCTCGCCCGGGTCGCGGCGCTGTTCTTCGGCTGGCTGGCGCTGCTGTTCCTCGGCGGGCTCTTGACGGCGCTCCTCTCCGATCACGGGATGAGCGCGTCGATGTCGGGGATGTGCAGCGCCCTCGGCAACATCGGGCCGTGCTACATCCCGCTCGCCGAGCTGCCCCTGCTGCATCCGCTGATCAAGCTGACGTACATCTTCGGTATGCTGGCCGGGCGGCTGGAGATCCTGCCGCTCCTGATCCTGTTCTCGCCGCGGGCGTGGACGCGTTGAACGGAGGGTCGCAGAGAGGATGCTGATCATCATCGCCGGCGCCGGCGTGCTCGGCCGCCGGCTCGCCACCATGCTGCTGAAGAACAGGCACGACGTCGTGATCGTCGAGCGCGACCGCGACTCCTGCGACAGCGTCTACGCCGAGAGCGGGGCCGTGACGGTGCACGGCAGCGCGACCGACCTGCACGTGCTCGAAGAGGCCGGGGCGCGCGAGGCCGACGTGCTGCTCGCCACCCTGCACCGGGACAGCGACAACCTCGCCTGCTGCGTGCTCGCCAAGAGCCTCGGGGTCGAGCGCATCATCGTGCGGATGCGCGACCCCTCGTACGAGACCGCCCTGCGCGCCGCCGGCGCGACCCACGTGCTGCGGATGACCGAGCTGCTCGCCAGCCAGGCCCTGCTGCACGTCGAGATGCCGGTGCTGCAGGAGGTGATGAGCCTGCGCTCGGGGGCCCTGCGCGTGTTCTCCGTGCAGGTGCCGGCCCGGGCCTGGTGCGTCGGGCGGTCGGTGCGGGAGATCGTCGCCGATCCCGCCTTCCCCGACCAGTCACTGATGGTGTCGTTGTTCCGCACCGACGGGCTGAGCTTCGCGATCCCCCGCGGGGACGACTGCGTGCACGCGGGCGACACCGTGTTGTCGATCGCGAGGCCCGCGGCGATCGAGGCCGTCGTCGCGGTGCTGACGCGGATGGCGTGAGAACGGCTGGACGCGGAAGCCCGCGGCCGGCACACTGTGCATCCCGCATCGTCACCTTCCACGCCGAGAGGAGCGCCTGTGCACATCATCGTCGCAGGGGACCATGAGACGCCGGTCCGCATCGCCGAAGCCCTGATGAAGGACCATCAGGTGTCGCTGATCATCCACCAGACCAACCTGTCCCGCGTCGACCACCTCGATGTGCAGGTCGTGCGTGGCTCGGCGACCTCCGCCCCGCTGCTGCGCGAGGCGGGGGCGGTCGAGGCGGACTTCTTCGTCGCGGCCTCGGACAGCGACGAGCTGAACATCGTCAGCTGCCTCGCCGCCTCGAAGCTCGGCACCCACCGCACGATCTGCTTCCTCGGCGCCGCCCTCGGCGACCACTTCGAATTCGAGGACGACGTCGCGCTCGCCGACTCGATCATCGGCGTCGACGAGATCATCCGCCCCTCCGAGCAGCTCGCCGAGGAGATCGTCCGCATCGTGACGGTGCCGGGAGCCCTGGACGTGCGCAGCTTCCACGGCGGCCGCGTGCTCCTGCTCAAGGACCTGATCGGGGCCGACGCGCCGATCATCGGCAAGCCCCTCGGCGAGGTCGGCGTGCCCGAAGGCGTGCGCATCGCGATGATCCAACGCGGCAGGGAGTTCCTCGTCCCCGACCCGAAGACCGCGCTGTCACCGGATGACCGCGTGACGACGATGGGCACCCGGGTCGAGCTGATGCGCTTCCGCAGCAAGGCCCTCGGCATGGGGCGGCACCGGCTGAAGAAGCGGGAGGCGATCATCTGTGGCGGGGGCATCGTCGGCTTCCGGGTCGCCCAGGGCCTCGGCCAGCTCAACTGGCGGGTCAAGCTGATCGAGGAGAACAAGGACCGTTGCGAGGAGCTCGCCCAGCAGCTCGACTGCCGCATCCTGCACGGCGACGGCAGCGACCTCGACCTGCTCGAGCAGGAGCGCATCTCGACGGCCGACGCCCTGGTCGCGGTGACCGACAACGACGAGGGCAACCTGTTGATCTCCTTGCTCGCCAAGAGCCTGAAGGTGCCGCGCATCATCACCCGCGCCGACCGGGCGAAGAACGCGCGGCTGTTCGAGCAGGTCGGCATCGACGTCGTGCTCTCGACCCAGGGGGCGGCGATCCGCACGGTCGTCGGCGACATCGTCCAGACCGACACCAAGCACCTCGCCGACCTCGAGCACGGCACCCTCGGGGTGTTCGAGTTCGAGCTGCCGTCGCACTTCCCCAAGACCTTGCTCTACGACCTCGGCCCGCCCTGTCTGGCGAGCGTCGGCGCGGTGCTGCGCGGGCGGCGCACGCTGGTGCCGAGCGGCGCCGACGAGCTGCATCCCCGCGACCGCATCCTGGTCGTCTGCCGCACCGAGGACGCCGAGCAGACCGGCCAGTACTTCCTCGGCCTGAAGGCCCTGCCCCGGGAGACCGCCTGAACGATGCGCATCCTGGTCGTGTTCGGCGTCGTCGGGCAGCTCCTGCGCCTGTTCAGCCTCGCCTTCGTCCCGCCGCTGCTCGTCGCCCTCGGGGGGCAGGAGTGGACCATCGCCGGCCACTTCGCGATCGCCCTGACGGCGACCCTGGCCTTCGGCTTCCTGTTCTCCCACGGCTTCCGCCAGCCGCGCGTGTTCTACCGGCCCGAGGCCCTCGCGGTCGTCGCCGGCACCTGGCTGGGGATCGGGCTGTTCGGGGCGATCCCCTACATGTTCGCCGGGCTGAGCTTCGTCGACGCGCTGTTCGAGTCGATCTCCGGCTTCACGACCACCGGCGCGACGGTCCTGCAGGACTTCTCGCAGTACGGGCACGCCTTCTTCATCTGGCGCTCGATGACCCAGTGGTTCGGCGGCCTCGGGGTGATCGCGCTGTTCGTCGTCGTGCTGCCCCGGCTCGGCATCGCGGGCCGCCAGCTGTTCTTCGCCGAGGCCTCGACGGCGCCCGGCGAGGCCGTCAGCCCCCAGGTGCGGGCGGCCTCTTCGCGGCTGTGGCTGATCTACGGCGGGCTGACGGCGCTGCTGGTCGTGCTGTTGTTCGTCGCGGGGATGGACCTGTACGAGTCGGTCTGCCACGCCCTGACGACGATGGCCGCCGGCGGCTTCTCGCCGAACCCGCAGTCGATCGCCGGCTACGCGAACCCGGCGGTCGAGTGGATCCTGATCGTCTTCATGACCCTCGCCGGCACGAGCTTTCCGCTGCTGTGGACGGCCCTCCGCAAGGACCCGGTCGCGCTGCTCAAGGACGGCGAGTTCCGGCTCTATTTCGCGGTGCTGTT